>NZ_JAWQLY010000011.1:0-144270 GCF_033446685.1 Halomonas sp. HP20-15
CGCTGCGTCCGGAGCCGCTCAAGGAGGCCAACCCGCTCAACCTCAAGCGCCTGGTCGACGGCCAGCGCGAGGGCTGAGCCCCGCACGAACGCCTACCCAACGGGACGGCCACGGCCGTCCCTTCGCTTTGCCAGTTCTCCCCTACCCCGCAGCCGATTGGATCGCAATCCCGGATGACCGGACCTATCTTGTCAGCAAGCCTGGTCTCCGGCTCACTGGAGGGTTGTCTGCTCGAGTACCTCGATCACCTCAACGAACACTTCGTCGATCCGGTAGGCATCGACCGGGGCCGCTATCGAGTTCCCGAGGTCACGCGTGCTCGGGGACCGATGAGAAAAACGAGACACTACGATGCCCGTCGACACTGCCAAGCTACATCACTTTCTGAGCGACTTATTGGGAACCAGCGGAGTCATCGACGACCCAGCGGGATACTCCCGCTATACCACTGACTGGGCCGGAGACCGCCGCGGTGATCCCCTGCTCGTCGCAAGGCCGCGAACCACCGATGAGGTGGCCACGATCGTCACCTACTGCCATGACCAAGGTGTCCCGATGGTCGTCCAGGGTGGCCACACCGGTCTGGTTGGCGGCGCCCAGCCCGACGCCGAGCGCCCCGAATTGGTAATCAGCCTGGAGCGTCTTAGCCGGATCCGGGCGATCGATCCACTCAACTTCACGATCAGCGTCGATGCCGGCTGCGTGCTGCAAGCGGTCAAAGACGCCGCCGCCGAGTATGACTGCGATTTCCCGCTCAGCCTCGGCGCCCAGGGCAGTTGCCAGATCGGCGGCAACATCGCCACCAACGCCGGCGGGATCAACGTACTGCGCCATGGGATGATGCGTCATCTGGTGCTGGGCCTGGAGGTGGTGCTGCCCGACGGGCGGGTATGGAACGCCATGCATGCGCTGCACAAGGACAACCGCGGCTACGACCTCAAGCAGCTGTTCATCGGCGCCGAGGGCACTCTGGGCATCGTCACCGGGGCGGTGCTCAAACTGACGCCCCGACCGCAGGCGACGCGTACGGCGCTGATTGCGGTGCCCGACGTCCCCGCCGCGCTGGCGCTCTACGGCCAGGCAAGACGCAGTTGCTGTGACCTGCTCAGCGCCTTCGAGCTGATCCCGCGCGCCTGCCTAGAGCTCGCCTTCGAGGCCGACCCCGACCTGCCTGACCCGCTGGACACGGCATACCCCGTCTACGTGCTGTTGGAGGTCGCCGCCAGCGGTCCAGTCGATCTCGACGCCATGATCGGGCAACTCTTCGAGGATGGCATGCAGGCCGGGCAAATCCTCGACGGCGTTCTGGCGGGCAGCGGCGTCCAGGCCGAGCGCCTGTGGCAGATCCGCGAGCGCATGGTCGAGGGCCAGCAACAACGTGGCGAACACCTACGTACTGACATCGCACTGCCGATCTCCGCGCTTAGCGACTTCTTTGACGTGGCCAGCCAAGCGGTGGCGCAGCACTCGCCGAAGACCACGGTGATAGCCTACGGGCATATCGGCGATGGCAATCTGCACTTCAACCTGCTGCCGCCGGCCGAGCTTGAACTCGCTGCCAAGAAGGCATTGCTTCACGAACTGGAGTCGACACTGTTTGCGCTGGTCGACGAATATCACGGCAGCATCAGCGCTGAGCATGGCATCGGCCGCATCAAGCAGACACCCTACCTAGCAGGTTTGGCGCCCGTGGAGCGTGAGCTTCTCGAGGGCATCAAGCGGCTTGTCGATCCCGACGAGCTCATGAATGCAGGACGCATCCTGCCTCGACGAGCCTGAGATGAGCGGACAAGTCGTCGTTCCCTCTCTGCTTCTGGGCGTGATGCAGGCGCCGTACGCACCCACTCGCGATAAAGCCGTCTCTTCGCCCCTTGCCACGGCCTGGACGAAGCCAATTCCCCCACGTCATCAGCGAGTGGCAAGTCGTTAGCGAGTGGATCATACTGGAAATGACAGCCATGCTATCATCCTGTCATACAATAATGATGCCACCACGAGGCCACCATGCGACTTCGAGACAAGACTGCATTGGTCACGGCAGCCGGCCAAGGCATCGGCCATGCCACGGCCCTGCGCTTTGCCACCGAAGGCGCCCGAGTCATCGCCACGGACATCGACGCCGCCAAGCTGCAGGCTCTCGCTCGCTTGCCCGGCATCGAGACGCGCCGCCTAGACGTGCTCGACGCGGCGGCCATCCAGGCCCTGGCCGAGGAACTGCCTGCCGTGGACGTGCTCTTCAACTGTGCCGGTCATGTCGCCAACGGCTCGTTGCTGGAATGCGACGAGGCGGACTGGGAGTTCTCCCTGGCGCTCAACGTGACGGCCATGTATCGCATGGTCCGCGCGTTCCTGCCCGGCATGCTCGACCAGGGCGGCGGCAGTATCGTCAACATGGCGTCGGTGGCCTCGAGCCTGAAGGGCGTGCCCAACCGCTTCGCCTATGGCACGACCAAGGCCGCCGTTCTCGGGCTGACCAAGTCGGTGGCGGCGGACTATCTGGACCGAGGAATACGCTGCAACGCGATCTGCCCGGGCACGGTCGCCTCACCATCACTGATGGAGCGCATCGCCGACCAGGCCGGCCGCCAAGGGCGCGCCGAGGACGACGTCTACCGCGAGTTCGTCGCACGCCAGCCGATGGGTCGACTAGGCAAATCGGAGGAGATCGCCGCGTTGGCCACCTACCTGGCCTGCGATGAATCGGCCTATACCACCGGTACATTCAATATCATCGATGGCGGCTGGCTGAACTGACGCGGCCCCACCACCCAACCAGAAGAGGATCTTGCTCATGAAGTTGCTGCGCGTCGGCCCGCCGGGCCAGGAGAAGCCCGCCCTGCTCGACAGGGACGGGATCATCCGTGACCTCTCGGGCCACGTCGAGGACATTGCCGGCTCCCATCTCGATGCCGACCGGCTGCGGGCCGTGGCCCGGATCGACCCCGCCACGTTGCATGCCATCGACGCGGACATCCGGATCGGGCCCTGCGTGGGACGGGTCGGCAAGTTCATCTGCATCGGTCTCAACTACTCCGATCACGCCGCGGAGACCGGCGCCGAGGTGCCCAGCGAGCCGGTAGTCTTCAACAAGTGGACCAGTGCGATCTGCGGCCCCGAGGATGACGTGAGAATCCCCCGCGGCTCGCAGAAGACCGATTGGGAAGTCGAGCTCGGCGTGGTCATCGGCAGGGCCGGACGCTACATCGACGAGGCCGATGCCATGGACCACGTGGCCGGTTTCTGCGTGGTCAACGACGTCTCGGAGCGTGAATACCAGCTCGAGCGCTGCGGCAGCTGGGACAAGGGCAAGGGCTGCGACACCTTCGGTCCGCTGGGCCCCTGGCTGGTGACGCCCGACGAGATCGCCGATCCGCACGATCTCGCCATGTGGCTCGAGGTCGACGGCACGCGCTACCAGGATGGCACCACGCGCACCATGGTCTATCAGGTCCCTTTCCTGATCAGCTACCTGAGCCGCTTCATGAGCCTGCAGCCCGGCGACGTGATCTCCACCGGCACGCCCCCCGGGGTGGGCATGGGCCAGCAACCGCCCGTCTACCTCAAGCCGGGCCAGCAGATGCGCCTGGGCATCGACGGCCTCGGCGAGCAATGTCAGCGCGTCGTCGCCGACGACTGAACCAGAGCCGGCCTGTCCTTCGCCTCGGCGGGCCAGCAGGGAGCCAACATGAGCCAGACCATCGCCAGCGACACTTTCCAGCGCCCCAGCCTGCGCGTGCATGCCGCCGACAACGTCCATGTCGCCCTCAAGGATCTGCCCGTCGGAACCGAGATCGAGGACAGCGGACGCACCCTGCGGCTGGCCGAAGCCATCCGCCACAAGCATAAGTTCGCCCTGCATCCACTGGCCGCGGGCGATCTGGTGATCATGTACGGCGTCACCGTCGGCCGGGTCACCCACCCCATCGCCGAAGGCGGGGCGATCACCACCGGCAACGTCGAGCATTCCACCGACAGCGACCACGCCCAGGCACGCCGCAAACACTGGGATGCGCCGGACGTCAGCCGCTTTCAGGGCGTCACCTTCCAGGGCTACCACCGCCCCGACGGCCGGGTCGGCACCGCCAACGTATGGGTCGTGGTGCCGCTGGTCTTCTGCGAGAACCGCAACATCGAGGTACTGCGCCAGTGCGTCGCCGACGCGCTCGGTGAGGACCCCTACCGCGACTACAAACGCATGGCGCGCGAAATGCTGCATGGCCAAGTCGCTGGCGCCCCTGCCGAGACCGACCATGGCGAGCGCCCGTTTCCCAACGTCGACGGCGTGCGTTTTCTGACCCACACGCTGGGCTGCGGCGGTACCGACGACGACGCCCTGGCGCTGTGCCGGCTACTGGCCGGCTACATCTGCCATCCCAACGTGGCCGGCGCCACGGTGCTCAGCCTGGGTTGCCAGAAGGCGCAGATCGACATGCTCAAGCAGGCCATGACCGAGCGCGATCCCGAAGGCCTGCGGCCGGTGCATTATTTCGAGCAGCAGGCCTCGCGCAGCGAGGACACCCTGATCCGCGAGGCGCTGACCACCATTTTCGATGGCCTGAAGGAAGCCAACCGGGTCACGCGCCAGCCGGCGCCGCTGGCGGAACTGACCATCGGCGTGGAGTGCGGGGGTTCCGATGGCTTCTCGGGCCTGTCCGCCAATCCGACGGTGGGCGCCGTCATCGACCGCCTGGTGGCACTGGGTGGCAGCGGCATCCTCAGCGAGTTTCCCGAGTTGTGCGGCGTGGAACATGAGCTGATCGCGCGCTGCGTCGACGATCGGGCCGCCGCGCGCTTTCGCACGCTGATGGATGCCTACCAGGCACACGCCGCCGCCGTCGGGGCCCATTTTTCCATGAACCCCTCTCCCGGCAACATCCGCGATGGCCTGATCACCGACGCCATGAAGTCCGCCGGGGCGGCCAAGAAAGGCGGCGACAGTCCGGTGGTCGACGTGCTCGACTACACCGAGCCCGCCACCCGCAAGGGCTTGAGCCTGTTGTGCACGCCGGGCAACGATGTGGAGTCCACCACCGCGCTGGTCGGTTCCGGCGCCAATCTGGTGATCTTCACCACCGGCCTCGGCACCCCCACCGGCAACCCCATCGCGCCGGTGCTGAAAGTCTCCAGCAACAGCGAGATGGCCCAGCGCCTTTCTGACATCATCGACTTCGACGCCGGACCGGTCATCCGTGGCGAGGCGCAGATCGCCGAGCTGGCCGAGGAACTGCTGCAGCTGTGCATCGATACCGCCTCGGGGCGCTATCTATCCAAGGCCGTACAGCTGGCACAATACGACTTCATCCCCTGGAAACGTGGGGTCTCGCTGTAACATTTTCACTGCGGCGCAATAAAATCGCGGCGAAACAAAAGAGAGGGCGTCCAGGCACCCTCTCTCGGTATCTACCCCTGCCTACTCCGAGTCCGACAGCCGCTCCTTGAGCTGGCGGTAGGTTCCGTAGTGGCGATCGAGATGCCGGCGCATCGCCGCCTCGGCGGCATCCGGATCGCCCGAGGCGATGGCCTCGACGATCTCGGTATGCGCCTGAAGCGCGGCATGGTCCTCGCCGTCACGCTGCAGGACCTGGGCGCGCCGATCGTCGAGCCACTCCGAGAGCGCCTCGTGCACGGCATTGAAGATCGGGTTGCGGGCGATGGACGCCAGCACGCCGTGAAAGTCGTTGTCGCTGCGCTTGAAACGCGCCTCGTCACCCAGTGCCGCACGATTCTCGTCGATCGCCTGACGCAGGCTGTCGACGTCCTCTGCCGAGGCATGTATCGCGGCGTAGCGAACCAGCGAGATTTCGAACATGGCCCGGGCTTCCTGGAAATACTGCTGCCCTTCCGACTTGGCCAGAAGCTGGCGTGTCACCCCTGACAACCGAGCCATGACGGCTTCGGCGGTAGGTCGGATGACGCGCGCCCGGGTGCCGCTATTGATGGCGATCAGACCCAGCCTCTGCAGGTAGAACAGCGCCTCACGAACCGCCGGTCGCCCCACGCCGAACTGTTCCATCAGCTCGCGCTCGGCGGGCAGCTGGTCGTCCTCCTTGAGACGCCCTTCGAGAATATCCCTCTCGAGCTGCTCGGCTACCTGTTCGGAGAGCGTCTTGCGCTCCACCTTGTATCTCGTCATTCGCTGCGACTCCTCGCCTAACCGTGTCTGCCGCCCCTATGGTACTGCATGCCGGAGGGCCCCGCCCTACAACAGCGTCGCGGTGACAGCCTCAACTCCTCCGCCAGTTGCTGATAGGCCGCCAGATTGACCGATTCGCGGCGTGCCTGATGGCCCGGTACCGCTTGACCCGGTGCAGGCCGGCCCGCGCGTCGGCAAGCAGATGAGTCTCCTAGCGATAGATCAGCGCCGGCAACCACATGGACAGCGCCGGAATGAAGGTGATCAGCAACAGCGCAATGAACAATGGAACCAGAAACGGCAGCGTTCCACGCATGCAGCGCTCGAAGGGAATGTGCGAAACCCGCGACAGCACGTAGATCACCATGCCCACGGGTGGTGTCAGCAGGCCGATCATCAGGTTGAGCACCATGATCACCCCGAAGTGAACCGGATCGACCCCGGCATTCACCGCTACCGGCAACAATACCGGGACCAGGATGGTGATCGCCGCGATGGTCTCCATGAAGCAGCCCACCACGATCAGCACCAGGTTGATGAGCAGCAGCACCATGAAGGGGTTGTCGGCGAACGGCCCGAACAGCCCCATGACCTGTTCGGTGACCTGGTTGCTGGTCAGGATCCAGGCGAAGATCGATGCCCCGGCGACGATCAGCAGGATGATCGCGGTGGTCTCGATGGTTTCCATGCTGACCTGCACCAGCCGACGCCAGGTCAAAATGCGATAGACCACCATACCCAGGAACAGGGCGTAGATCACGGCGGCAATCGCCGCTTCGGTCGGGGTGAACATGCCACTGATGATGCCGCCGACGATGATCACCGGAGTCAGCAGCGACAGAAACGCCCGGGCAAAGGTCACGCGCAGCGTCTTGAGGGCGAACGCAGCGTCACGCTTGTAACCGCGCCGGCGCGCCAGGATGGCGATCATGATCATCAGCACGACGCCCATCAGCAGCCCCGGGACCAGCCCCGCCACGAACAGCTGTCCCACCGAGGCGCCGGCCATCACACCGTAGATGACCATGGGCAGGCTGGGCGGGATGATCGGCCCGATGGTCGACGAGGCGGCGGTGATTCCGACCGCGAATTCCTCATCGTAGCCGGCGTCGCGCATGGCCTTGATCTCGATGGTCCCCAGCCCACCGGCATCGGCCACCGCCGCACCGGACATGCCGGCAAAGACGATGCTCGCCCCGACATTGACATGACCCAGGCCACCGCGCATCCAGCCCATCAGGGCCAGGGCGAAGTCGAAGATGCGCTGGGTGATACCGCCATTATTCATCAGGTTGCCGGCCAGGATGAAAAACGGAATCGCCAGCAGCGGGAAGCTGTCCACGCCGTTGATCATGCGGTGGGCGACGACGATATCCGGCACCTGCCCGCTGAGATAGACGTAAATCAGACACGACCCGGCCAGACAGATGGCGATGGGAAGCCCCATGACCAGCATGGTGAACAGCGAAGCGAACAGGAACGATACATAGTGGCCCTGCACGGCCAGGACGATACAGAAGAGCACGGCCAAGGCGGCGAGAATCGGCGCCACGAGCGACCGCCCGTGGCGCTGGGTCAGGGTTTTGGGCATGGCGGACACTCCAGTCTTGTTATCAATCGTCGTCCGAGGCCAACAGCTCACTGGTACCTTCGCGCCAATGGCGGATCGCCACCAGAACGGCGCGGAACAGCATCAGCAGAAATCCGATCATCACCACGTAATAGAGATAGCGCTTAGGGATATCCACCGAGACCATCATCGAGTGGGTGCGGCTGGCGAGCCCATAGGTGATCCAGGCGGCGGCGGCAAAGAAGGCGGCGCGGGCGATATCGACCAGCGTCGACAGCAGGCGTCCCATGGCCAGCGGCATGTAGCGGTAGAAGAACTCGACCATGATGTGCGAATTTCTGCGCACGGCCATCGAACCGCCGAGGAAGCAGACCAGGATCAACAGGTAACGAGCCATCTCCTCGGTCCAGGCAATCGAATCGCCCAGTACGTAACGGCTGAAGAACTGCAGGAAGACATCCAGCGCCAGCAGCCAGAAGACGCCCAGCGTGACGTAGTCCTCGAAGCGGTAATTGCGCGGGTCGAACTCCTCCTCTTCTATGGCGCTGAGCAGTTTTTCCTCGCGGGGCAGGCGTTCTTCCGTCATTGTCGGCTCCAGGCCCCACCCGCAACGGCCGGGTGGGGGCAACGGGTTGTGGTTCAATTGCCGTAAAGCCGTTTACTGGCCGAGCGCCTGCAGGCGGTCGTAGGTTTCCTTGTCCCAAGTCGCGGCTTCGCCATTGTGATAGGGAATGACCGCTTCGCGGAATGGCTGGGTATCGACCTCGTTGACGGTCACGCCCTGATCCTCGAACCAGGCCACCAGGTCCTTCTCGGATTGGACAACATCATCGGTGATCTTCTGTCCGGCCTCCGTGTAGACGTCACGGAAAATCTGTTTGTCCTCGTCGGAAAGCCGGTTCCATAACGGACCGCCGGCAATGGTGATCAGCGAGTCGGTAATGTGTCCGGTGAGGTTGATGTAATCCTGCACCTCATAGAACTTCTTGGCTTGGATGGTTGGCAACGGGTTCTCCTGAGCATCCACCACCCCCTGCTGCAGCGCCAAGTAGACTTCGGAGAAGGCAATGGGCGTCGGATTGGCACCGACCGCCTCAGGGAACATCATGTACATGGGCGCATTGGGCACACGGATCTTGAGGCCTTTCATGTCCGCGGGCTTATTGATCGGCTTGTTGGAAGTGGTATGGCGCTTGCCGTAGTAGTTCAGCGCCAGCGGTACGTTGCCGGTGGCGTCCTGATAGCCCTGGGCGATCTCCTTGAACAGGTCGCTGTTGGCGTAGGCCTTCCAGTGCTCGAAGTCGCGGAACATATAGGGCGCCCCGGCGATGCCGATAGGCCCATAAGAGCGTCCAGCAAACTGGTTACCGGTATAGATCAAGTCGATGGTGCCCAGCGACAGACCTTCGTTGATATCCGCTTCCTTGCCCAGTGACGAGGCGGGATGTACCTCAACGGTATAACGACCGTCGGTGCGCTTCTCGATTTCGTCGGCGGCCCATAGGGCCCACTTGTGGTAGGGCTCGGAGGTCTCGTAGACGTGCGCGAAACTAAGCGTCTCGGCACTGGCCATTCCGGCGACACTGACCCCGGCCAACAGCACGGCGGTCGAGATCCAGCGATTGAATTTAGTAGTGCTGGCGCGCTTGTAACCCATTTGTTGTTCTCCTTCCCGATTCAGGACAAGTATCGTCCTGCCTTGGCGGGTGATTGGTGCCAAATGTATACGTGTCATACCATCATAAGGAAAACTAGCCACCACGCGACCGGCGTGCAATGCCGATTCTATTATCCTCTGGTCGTAGATGCCTGGCCGAGGCGCATGAGCAGCGCATCGTCGCCGAAGCCGCCCGCCTTGGTCATGATCGGCCGCTGACGATCGCCGTCCAGCCAGCCCCACGCCACGCCGGAGGCCCATTCGCCGGCCAGTTCGACCTGCCGGACACCCAGCCGTGCCAGCACGGCCATAGCCGTATCGCCACCGGTGAGAAACAGCAAGGGCGCTTGCCCTGGCTGGGTATCCAGAAGGCCTTCCACGCAGCGGGCCATGCCTTGGGCGACCTGCTCCGAGGTGTAGCCTGGGGAAGACTGACTCCCCGGGAGGACCAGCTTCTGCCGTGCCGCCGCGGGTTGGGCCGCACCGCTTTTCTCCATCGCATGGATGATCGGCAAGGATGGGACGGCCTCACACAGGCAGGCTACCTGCCGGCGTGCCTGGTCGCAGCGCGATCCGACAGCGATCAGCACGTTGTCCAACGGCGGCGCAGGGGGCACTGGCCCTGATGGCGACGGGCAACTCTCAACGGCCAATGCTTCGCTCAGCCCCGCCGCACCGACAACCAGCCAACGCCCCGGGGTCGCGAGCATCCGCCGGGCCAGGACGCGCAGGTCGGCCTCGTTCAATGCATCGACGATGACATCGGTCTCGTTCGGCATCTCCCCTGCCGGGATGACCGGAATGACCAGCCCCTGCCGGGCGAACAGGGTTGGTAGCGGCTCGACGGGCGGCACCGAGCGCGCATCGCGTCCATAATCCGTTGCCGCCAGCGGCGCGCCATGCACGAAGACCTGGCCATCATGCAGCGTGCGACCCTGGGCCGGCACCGCCGGTGAAATCAACAGGCCTCGCTGGCTGCTGCGGCGCGCAGCCAGGCATTCCGCAACGACATTGCCGCGCAGCGTCGAGTCGATCTTCTTGAAGAGTACCCGGGGTGCCAACGGGAGTAGCGCCCCGCAGGCTTCCGCCACGCGCGCGGCTGCCTCGCTGGCCGATAAGTGACGTGACTCGGTATTGATCGCCAGGACCTCGGGAAGATCATCCCGACCGATGACCTCGGCAAGATGCTCCGGCGCGATGACAACCCCGGTCCGGGCTCCACGTCGAGCGAACGGCGCCGCCGCATCCATCGCCCCGGTCAGGTCGTCGGCGACGATCGCCACGGCCAGCTCAGCCAAGGGGCACGCTTCTTGCCAATTGCCACGCATAGGCGATGGCCGCGTTCATGTTGACGGCATCCGCCTTGCCCTGCCAGGCGATGTCGAAGGCCGTGCCGTGATCCACCGAGGTACGCCTGATGGGCAGGCCCAGGCTGACGTTGACGGTGGTATCGAAGGCGATCAGCTTGACTGGAATATGGCCCTGGTCATGGTACTGGGCCACCACCAGGTCGAACTCGCCGCGGCTGGCGCGGTAGAACACCGTGTCGGCGGAAATCGGCCCCTGCACCTCGTAGCCCGCCCGCTGCAACGCCTCGACGGCCGGACGAATGATGCGCTCATCCTCGTCGCCGAAGATCCCGCCTTCACCGCAGTGAGGATTGAGACCGGCCACGGCGATGCGCGGCGTGGCCAGCCCCAGTTGGCGAAGATGCTCGTGCCCCGCCTTGGCGGTGCCCTCGATGCGCTCGACCGTGACCCGCTGAATTGCCTCCTTCAGCGACACGTGGGTCGAGACGTGGATCGTCGACAGCGTTTCCGAGGCCAGCAGCATGAACGACGCCGGCGCCCCGGTCAGCGACGCCAGCATGCCGGTATGGCCGTCGTAGTAGCGCTCGGCGGCATGCAGGGCCGCCTTGTTGAGCGGTGCGGTGACGATCACACCGGCGCGCCCGGCCTGGACCAGCTTTACGGCCCGCTCGACGCAGCGATACGCCATCTCCCCCGCCGCCGCACTGATCTCGCCATCGGGGATCGGCGTAGCCAAGACATTGTCGACCTGGGCCACGGCAATTTCGTGGCCGGACGGTGTGGCTTGCGTGTCGTCGAGCGACTGGAATGCCAGGTCGGCGTCGATCAGCTGTGCCGCACGCGAGAAGGTAGCGATATCGCCCACCAGTAACGTGGACGCCCGGTCTGCGGCTGCCATGCCGGCCAGGGCTCGACAGATGATTTCCGGCCCGATGCCGGCCGGGTCGCCCATGGTAATGGCGATGGCAAAAGGGGCCTGGGTCGTCATGGCATCAACTGCCCGCCGTTGACCTCGATGACCTGACCGGTCACATAGGCGCTGAGCGCATCGCTGATCAGGAACAGGTAGGCACCCACGCAATCCTCGGCGGTGCCCAGGCGCCCCTGAGGAATCGTGCCTCGGGCGGCCTCGAGCTGAGCATCGTTGGAGTGGCGCTGATGGAAGTCGGTGGCGATCGTGCCCGGGGCCACGGCATTGACGCGGATATTGTCCGCGGCCAGTTCCTTGGCCATGGAGCGGGTCAGGTTACTGACGAAGCCTTTGGCCGAGGCGTACAACCCGGCACCGGGGCCCCCGCCATTGCGGGCGGCAATGGAACTCGTATGAACGATATTGCCCGCGCCCTGTTCACGAAAGTGCGGTAGTGCGGCGCGGCTGGCCATGATCACCGAGCGCACGTTGAGATTCATGACCTTGTCGTACTGCCCGTCATCCATGGCCTCGAGGTTCACGCGGCCGAGCATGTCGCCGGCATTGTTGATGAGCACGTCCAGCCCGCCCATGGCGGCGGCGGCTTCGTCGACCACCTCGGCCGCCCTGGCCGACTGGCTGACGTCGCCCTGGACCAGGAATGCCTGACCACCGGCATCGCGGATCGCCCCGGCTACCTCGCGCGCCGGCGCCTCGCTGGAGTAGTAGTGGACGGCGACATGCGCCCCACATTCGCCCAGCTTGCGGGCTACCGCCGCGCCGATACCCCGGCTCGCCCCGGTGATCAGGACCCGTTTGCCCCGGAATTCATCGAACATAATGTTTCCCTTTGTCGTGACGATCGATAGCTATTGGCATACCTATCATACAACATGACAATAGTAGGCCTCTGTTGCTGCATCATTGAGACGATCGTTAGTTGGCTGTATAAGTGGGCATAGCCCTAGCAATCGCCCTTGATTGCCCTTCCGCTCAGCTAGCCCCGATCAACGGTCATCCCGGGCAACGCTATCGGCGGCATCCGCCCCACGCTCGCCGACCGGCTGGTCATCGCCGGCCGTGGTATCGTGCCGGGTCTGCCGTTCGAGCTCGCTGTTCAGGGCCGCCCCCATCAGCACGATGAACGCGGATAGCCAGAACCACATGAGCAGAACCACGACGGCCCCCAGCGAACCGTAGGTCTCGTTGTAGCTGGCGAAGTTGCGCACGTAGATGGAAAAGCCGATGGAGCCGATCAGCCACAACGGGACCGCCACCACCGAGCCGGCACTCGCCCATTGCCAGCGTGGCTTCCGGCGATCCGGCGCATAGCGAAACAGTATTGCCAGCGCCACCATCACCATGACCAGCAACAGCGGCCAGCGCAGCAGATTGATGAGCGTACCGATAATTCCGCCGAGGCCCAGCAGCTTGACGAGCGTAGGAATGGCCGTGATGGCGCCGAGCGTAACGACCGCCATGACGACCGCGCCCAGGGTTAGCCCCAGGATGATGGCGGTCTTCTTGATGAAGCCGCGCTTTTCTTGCTCTTCATAGACGATGTTCAAGCCGTCCATGAGCCCCTTGATACCGCGCGAGGCGCTGTAGACCGCCAGCAAGATCCCGCCGATCGCCGCCAGTCCCATGCCGGTACTGTTGCTCGCACTGGCCTGCTGGGCCTGCTGGCGGATGATACCGGCCGCCTGCTGCGGCAAGAGATGGCTGACCGACGAGATCTGCTGCGAAATCTGCTGCGGATCGAACAGCAGGCCCCAGATGGATATCACCGCGACAATGGCCGGGAACAGCGCCAGCAGGCTGTAGAACGCAACCCCGGCGGCTACCAGGGATACATGATCGCGACCGATATCCTCCTTGACGCGCTTGAGTACCTCGAACCAGCCGTGGCGCGGAATATGCGTGGGCTTATGGGCATGACGCCCGTGTGACGTCGTCGACTCTCGATTTGTCATAGCGGTCTGCTTCCATGCTGAAAAACGTCCATGTCCTACTAGAGTAGGCGGCGGCCCATCCCACCACATGCTCTAAAAACTAAAAATCCGCTATCACGCAACAGGCGGTCTCGTTGAACGGTGGACCTGCGAGCCGGACCCGGGAGACCGAGCCAGAGCCCACCGTATTCAGGGGCGCTGCTGCAAGGCCAGCTTGATGCCGAGCGCCACCAGAACCGTGCCGGTAACGCCATCGAGGGCGCGCGACACCCAGCGCTTGGCCAACCAGGTTCCGGCCCGGCCGACCATCAGGACAATGGCGATCTGCCAGAGATTGGCGATCACGAAATGCACCCCAGCCAGCCACAGCGACTTGAGCAACGCAGGATCGCTCGGCGCGATGAATTGCGGCAGGAAAGCCATGTAGAAGACCACGGTCTTGGGGTTGAGGACGTTGGAAAGAAAGCCCTCGCGCACTGGCAGCAGGATCGGCACATCTCGACGCGCCGTATCCATCCCGGCCACCGGAAGCGGATTGCCACGGCGCATGCTGAGCAGGCTCTGCACGCCCAGCCAGATCAGATAGGCGGCGCCCGCCAGCTTGAGCAGGCCGAACGCCCAGGCCGACTGCAGCAGGATCAGCGAGATACCCAGCGCCGATACCGTGGCGTGCACGAACAATCCGCAACAGATGGCCACGCTGGTGATGACGCCGTCACGCATTCCACCGCGGGCGGTATTGCGGATCACCAGCAGGGTGTCCACCCCCGGGGTCATGCTCAATAGGGTGATCGCCACCACGAAGGACAGGAACTGGGCATCAATCAGCATCGTCGCTCGTCTCGCATACGTTTACGGAAGGTCGCTCGAGGTCTACGGCAGTAACCAGCGCCAGATGGCGAAGGCACCAAACGCTACCACGGCAAGGCCGATCACGATCAGCAGCCCATCATCCGCCGCCAGACCCAGCCCCAGCAAAGCAATCGCCAGCGCCGGTATCGCCGCGGCGAAAGGCAACAACTCCAGCGGAATCATGGATAACGCCAACAAGGCCGCGAGCGCTGCAACCAGCCGCCGCACCAACGGGCTCGTCAGAGCCTGCAGGCGCGGCTTGAGCAGCCTGTCGAAACGCTGCGTCCAGGGGCGCACACGAGCGACTGCCTGGTGGAAGCGCTGATGGCTGAAGCCACGTTCCCGCAGGCGCCGTGGCAGCCAGGGGGTCCGCTTGCCAAGGACCAACTGACTGGCCACGGTGGCGATGAATAGTCCACACAGTGTGGGTACCCCGGGGATCGCACCGGTAGGCAGCAAGGCAATCAGCGCCGGCAATACCAGCAACGGGCCGAAACCACGCGATGCAAAGTTATCGATGATATCCTGCAGATGAATCTTGTCTCCGCTGTCCGCTCCGTCGAGCTGATCGAGCAGCCCCGTCAATGCCATCCGTTCGGCCATGTGCGTCTCCTTCGCTGTATTTCTTGCCGCTTGACCGAGGGCATCCAGCCGTCCCGGCCGGTATCGTGGTTATTGGCTGAACAGGCCGCGCCGGGCATGCTTGAGCGATATCTGATCGTTCAGGGTCCAGAAATCGTAGAGCACGCCGATCAGGAACAACCCGCCCGTGAACAGGTAGAGCAGGCCCGTGAGCCATTTACCCATGTACATGCGATGCAGGCCGAACACGCCCAGGAAAGTCAGCAAGACCCAGGCCAGCGTGTAGTCGATCGGCCCGGTATGAAAGCGCATGTCCGCCTGACGGTCCATCGCCGGAATCAGGAACACGTCGATAAGCCAGCCGATTCCCAGCAGCCCGAAGGTAAAAAACCAGATCGTGCCGGTAACCGGCTTGCCAAAGTAGAAGCGGTGAGCCCCGGTGAATCCGAAGATCCACAGTAGATAGCCCACGAGCTTGCTGTGTGTATTGCTGGACGCCAGTTGTGTCACGCCTCTCTCCTTGTAAAAAGCTTAAGAATAGCAGGGCCAGCGCAGCCAACGGAGAGCGTCTCGGGCGAGCCTGCAGGCTTGTTATCGTCCGCTCGCGGGAGCGCGCAACCTTGTCATGAGCGATCGGCCGGACAGCCAGGATTGCTCTCCATGGGCCTGATCAGGTCACGTGAAAAAACCATTGACGCTTGCCCCGTGCCATGCATCCCGAGAGTCTGGACGCACTCGAAATTAGCATCTATGGTGCTGAATGCGGGCATCGTAACGTGCAAGACCCTCTTTAGCGTAGCTTGGCGTGGTCGATGGCAACGATGCACACGCCGCTGCGTGGATCAGCAGGCAGAATGACGTCAACAGGTTATCGGCTTCCGAAGACTTTCAGTGCGCATTCCCTTGCCACTCCACGTATTACGGGCAAATCGCGAGCCAAGGTTCTCGCAGCCCAGCACCATCAACGGTTAGTTAAGGAAAAATCGACAATGGCAACTGGCACTGTCAAGTGGTTCAACGATACCAAAGGCTACGGTTTCATCTCCCCCGACGACGGCGGTGATGATCTGTTCGCCCACTTCTCCGAGATTCAGGCTGAAGGCTTCAAGACCCTGCAGGACGGCCAAAAGGTCTCCTTCGAGGTCACTCAGGGCAAGAAAGGCCTTCAGGCCGCCAACATCAAGGCGCTCTAAGCGCTTGATAGCCGCAAGCGGTACGTCTCGCACGAGGCGCTGCCGACAAGACCCGCCTCAGCGGGTCTTGTTTACGCGGCTGGGGCTGGTCAGGCTCATACTCAGGCACCTTGCCAAATTCAGCTTGACCCGCAACATTTAAGAGCGCATCCTTCATGCGACTGGTTTGTAGACAGAATGACGTCAGTTGTTAATCGATTCCCTCGATAAACCCCGTGCGCGTTTCTCTGGCTTATAAGCCTCGCATCGGCGGTTCGTAGCAGTCCGCAAGGCTTCACGTAATCGCATCATCAGTAAGTTAGATAGTTAAGGAATTCGACAATGGCAACTGGCACTGTCAAGTGGTTCAACGATACCAAGGGCTTTGGCTTCATCTCTCCGGACGACGGCGGTGATGACCTCTTCGCTCACTTCTCCGAAATTCAGGCAGAAGGCTTCAAGTCTCTGCAGGACGGTCAGAAGGTTTCCTTCGACGTCACTCAGGGCAAGAAAGGCCTTCAGGCCGCTAACATCAAGCCGGCCTGATACGTCTAACCACGTACAGGTTGCACCGATCGCCACGTCCATGGACGTGGCCTCGTAAAAAGGCCCGCCTAGGCGGGCCTTTTTAGTGGGCGATCATCACACATTCAGTTGGATGTGCTTGTGCCGCCATCGGGCGACTCGTCGAGCTCGATCGTCTGCTGCTCCTTGACGTCCTGCTTCTGCGCTTGCTCGAACTGATCGTTGATCTCTTGCTCGGCTTCCTTGAAGCGCCGCTCGGTTTCCTTCAAGGCTTGGCTAACGTCGTCCTCGGAATTGTCCCAGGAATCGTTCGCGGCTGATTCGCCCGCCGATTCACCTACCGGGGTATCATCCGCAAGCGTGTCGTCGCTCCCTACCGTCCCGCCGCCCCCGGCAGCATCGGCCTGGGCCTGTTCTTCGCCATTAGATCCGCTATCTGCCGCCGTACCCGCTGCATCACCGTCGCTCGTCGCTGACGTCTCGTTACGCGGTGTACGCTCAGCCCCAGCATCCTCGCCCGACGCCTGCGATGACTGGGACGATTGGCTGCTCTCCTCGGTCACCGGGGCGCTCTTCTCTTCATCGTCGCCACCGTTACAGCCCGTGAGGCCGAGCATCAGCGCCAAGGGTAGCGCCGTCATCATCCAAGGCGTCTTGGCCATTGCTTATTCTCCTGATCATGAACAAAAGGGTGAGTGATGATGCCGCGCCATTGCAGCAAACGCCTCGCCTGGGTGCAAGGCGCTAGACGCCGATGTCTTCGTTCCAGACATCGGGATGCCGGGCAATGAACGTCGCCATCAATTCCCGACACTCCTCGCTATCGAGTACCTCGAGGGCGACGCCCTGTTCGCGCAGGTGCGCCTCGGCCCCCATGAAGGTGCGGTTTTCGCCGATCACCAGCCGCGGAATGCCATACAGCAGGATAGCCCCGCTGCACATTGGACACGGTGACAGCGTGGTATAGAGCGTCGCCTCACGGTACACCGAAGCCGGTTGACGCCCGGCATTCTCCAGTGCATCCATCTCGCCATGCAGCACTACGCTGCCCCGCTGCTGGCGCTGATTGTGGCCACGACCGATGATTCGCCCAGCGTGGACCAGCACCGAGCCGATCGGCACGCCGCCTTCGGCCAGCCCCTGGCGCGCCTCGTCGAGCGCCGCCTGCATAAAGGTATCCATGCTAGCTCCTCGCTTCAGGTCGCGAACAACTGCCCTTCGATATCGCGAAACGCCTTGAACTCCAGCGCATTGCCCGAAGGGTCGAAGAAGAACATGGTGGCCTGCTCGCCGGGCTCGCCCTGAAAGCGAATGTAGGGTTCGATCTCGAAGCGCACCCCGGCCTGAGTCAGACGGTCGACCAGCCCTTCCCAGTCGCTCATGCTCAGCACCACGCCAAAGTGCGGTACCGGCACGCCGTGTCCGTCGACCGGATTGCGGTGAACGCCGGCCCCCTTTTCATCGAGCTCCGGGTTGAGATGGCAGACGAACTGATGCCCGTAGAGGTTGAAGTCGACCCAGCGATCGCTGGAACGCCCCTCCGGGCAGCCCAGCAATTCGCCGTAGAAGCGCCGAGCCTCGGCTATGTCACGGACCTGGACGGCCAGATGGAAAGGATTGGGCATGGTGCGTACTCCTCGAACAGAAATCACGATCAGGGGGATGAATTCAACAACTCGCTCGTGTCGGGCATCGATAGCTTGATGGCGCGGGGCTCGAGCGACACTTCGAACTGTTTGAGATGGCGCGGCTCGCCATCGAGATTGAGCGGAAAGCTGGTATCGCTGCGAAAGCTCAACCGGGGCGTACGGATCGTCCGTACGAACTCGCCATCCTCCGGCAACCGTTCGATTTCGCTGAGTAACTGGCGCATGTCATGCAACGACGAGAAATGACGCACGGCCACGACCTCGAGCAGGCCATCGTCCAGCTTGGCGGCCGGCGCCAGGCACTGACCGCCGCCGGCCTGGCGACCGTTGCCGATCGCCAATAGAAACAGCGGCGTGGTCAGCTCGCCATCCGGCCAACTGAGTACGCCCTGATAAGGCTGATAGCGCCAGGCCTTGAGCATGCCCATCAGTGAGTAGGCGCCGCCGCCCAGCAGGCGCTTCAGCGCGACAGGTGTCGAGGTGGTGATCTCGGCACCGAAGCCACCGGTCGCCATGTTGATGAAGCAGTCTTCACCGAGACGCGCCACATCCACGTCGTGCTCATGACCGGACAGCGCAAGCTCGAGAGCCGGCTGCGGCTCTAGCGGCAGGCCCACCCCATGGGCGAAATCATTGGCGCTGCCCAGCGGCAGAATGCCCAGTGTTGGGCGCCGCTCTGGCGCTACCGCCATCAGCCCCGCGACGATCTCGTTGACCGTGCCATCACCGCCCCCGGCAATGACGCGCGATACGCCCTCGACGGCCGCTTCGTGCACCATGCGCAGACCATCGCCGCCCTCCCAGGTGACGCGCACATCCAGTGCATGGCCGTCTTTGCGCAACGCAGTGACTGCTTCGCGCACCTCGTCGATCTGTGCCGATTTGCCATTGATGATCAAGCGCGCCAAGTTGCCCGACTGAGCCATTCACTGCCTTCCTTGTACTGTCACTCCGTTGATCGCTATACCATCGCCTGTCGGCGCATGCATCGCAAGCAACACGTCAGGCCGCCGCTTTCTCGCCTCGCCTGTCGCTGATCAGCAACACCGCAACCGGCAGTACGGCGACCAATGCCAGCGAGCCCTGCAACGGGATTCCCGTCGTCAGCATCGCGGTGGCCAGTAGCGCGCCGCCGCCCAACTGGACCGCGCCGAGCAACGCCGCGGCGGTACCGGCCAGCTCGCGAAAGGATTCCAGCGCGAGACTCGATGCCGCCCCGAGCGTCAACGAGAAGCCCACCGACAATACCGCCACTGGACCCATGAAACTGGCAATCGACAGCGGCAGTACGAACACAGCCATTCCATGCAATAAACCGGCCATCAACACCAACATCAAGCCGACTCGCACGGTGGGCCGACGCCCCAGGCGGTGGATGATTCGTGGGGCGACGAAAAAGGTCGCGATATTGATCAGCGCGTTGCCACCGAAGCACGCGGCAAAAGCCAGCTCGCTGAGCTGCAGCCGCTCGACCAGCAGCACCGGCGCCGCCGAGACGTAGAGCAGGATTGTCGCCATACAGATACCCGCGGTGCCGGCGTAGCGCGCGAACGCCCGATCGCCCAGTACCTGGCGGTAGCGCGACCAGCTGTATAGCGGACGCGACGGTTGTACGTCGCGGGGCCGCGTCTCGGTGAAACGCAGGGCCCCGGCGATCAGCAGGCCGAGCGCGAACAGCGCCATGAACGCAAAGTTGCTGCGCCAGCCCAGCGTCACCGCGAGCACCCCGCCGATTACCGGCGCCAAGGCCGGAATCAGGCACAGCGCGCCATTGAGGTAGCTATAGAGCCGCGCTCCCTGAGCCGGCGTAAAGGCATCGCGTACCGCGGCGAATGCCACCGTGGTCGTGGCGCAGGCCCCCAATCCCTGAAGAATGCGCGATGCATAGAGCGGGCCGAGGTTGGTCGCCGCCATGCCCAACAGGGCGCCGAGCGCATACAACGCCGAACCGGCCAGCAATGCCGGGCGGCGACCGAAGCGATCGGTCAGCGGACCAACCACGATCTGGCCGAGACCGACGCTGAACAGCAACAGCGTGATGGTGATCTGCAGCGCCGTGGCGGGCTGCCCCAGATCGGCGGCCATGACCGGCAACGACGGCAGGTAGATATCGATCGCCAGCGGCGTCAACATCACGCTGGCGACCAGCAGCAACATCAGACTGGCGCGGGTGGGCGGTGTGGCCATGGGCTCTCCGACTATCGGGGGAGAGCCACTGTAACGTCCCACCTGCGAATGGCAAGCGGCTCATTCACCGGCCGGCGAGAGGCGAAACTCGAGCAGGTCGCGCGCCGAATGCCGCAGATGGCCGGCCAGGCGCGTCAGGTTTCGGCGGTCCTTGGTCTGCAACACCATGTGGTAACGATAGACCGCGCCATGCTCACCCAGGCTATAGCTCATCGACTTGACCACGCAGCCATGCCGAGCGATGAGTTCGCGAACCTGCTCCTCGCTCGGCGTTTTCTCGATGGCGTAACTGAGCACATGGTCGGCGTAGTACTCGCTGGGCAGACGCAGCTCGACCCAGCGAAACAGCGACAGCGTCAATAGAGTAGCCACGGTGGCGGTCACCGCCGGCAACCAGAAGCCCACGCCGAACAGGATACCCAGCACTGAGGTGATCCAGATCGAGGCCGCCGTGGTCAGTCCATGGACGTTCAAGCCCTCCTTGAAGATCACTCCGGCGCCGAGAAAGCCGATCCCGGTCATGATGCCCTGCGCCATGCGCGTGGGATCGGTACGAATCGTCGATTCGGGAATGCTGGTGAGCCATTGCCACTGGTTGGTACTGACGATCATCAGCAGTGCCGAGGCGCCACAGACCAGGGCATGGGTACGAAATCCCGCCGGGCGGCCATGGAAGCTCCGCTCCAGTCCGACCAGGCTGCCCGCCAGCCACGCGGCCCCCAAGTGATAGAGAATCGTCAGACTTTCTCCAACCATATGTCCCGCTCCCTGTGTAGTCAGTCCGTTACCGGAGTAGCCAGTCGGTACTCCAGAGGCTTGCCAGCCCGCATGCGTTCGCTCACAGTCAGTTGGCAATACCCACCTCTTGCGGAAGGAACCGCAACCATGAAAGAGCACTCCACCACCCCGCCGAGCAGCGATCTGCAGCTCGACGACGATCACCTGCCGTCCGAGGCGGCCGCCGTGCACGAGACTATTCGCGCCGACGGTGAGAAGGAACTCACCCGTACCGTCTCGGCGCTGTTCTGGTCGGCGCTGGCCGCCGGATTATCGATGAGTTTCTCGATGCTTGCCAAGGGTCTGCTTGATTCTCACCTTCCCGACAGCAGCGTCGCTTACCTGATCTCCTCGCTGGGCTACCCCGTGGGCTTTCTGGTGGTGATTCTCGCCCGCCAGCAGCTGTTCACCGAGAACACCGTCACCGCCGTTCTGCCTCTGATGAGCGAACCCCACCTCTTCAAGCTGCTGCGGTTGCTGCGGCTATGGAGCGTGGTCCTGGTCGGCAATCTGGTGGGCACCGCCATTTCGGCTTACGCGATCGTTGCCATGCCGTTGTTCGATAGCGAAACCCACAAGATATTCCTGGGTCTCGGCCAGCACGTGCTGGCCAATGACTTCGGCGAGACGTTCGCCAAGGGCGTCGTCGCCGGTTGGATGATCGCCACCATGGTATGGCTGATTCCCGCCGCCGGGCAGGCCAAGATCTGGGTGATCCTGATCGTCACCTACCTGGTCGCCATCGGCGGTTTCACGCATATCGTCGCCGGCTCGACCGAAGTGCTCTACTTGGTATTCTCCGGCAGGGCCAGCCTGGGCGAGTACCTGACGAGCTTCGTCCTGCCCGCCCTCATCGGCAACGTGGTCGGTGGCACTTTCATCTTCGCGCTGATCAGCCATGCCCAGATCCGCAGCGACACTTGAGCCTCGTCGCCACAAGGAAACGGCCGCCCGAAGGCGGCCGTTTCGCGTCGCAGTGAGCTGATCAGGCGGTGATCGCCGCAGCGTTGGCCTCGCGCTCGCTGGCCGCCGAACGTCCGGCGCGATTGAGCGCCGACAGCACCGCCTTGAGCGAAGCGCTGACGGTATCGCCGTCTTCGGCCATGCCACTGACCCGCCGCCCATCGACGTTGAGCTGGACGAAGGCGATAGCCACGGCATCGCTGCCTTCGCCGAGCGCATGCTCGCCGTAGTCGACCACATTCACCGAGCTACCGCTGTGGCGTTGCCAGGCATCCATGAACGCCGAAATCACGCCGTTGCCATTGCCTTCGAGGGTCAACGCCCGGCTGGCGTCGTGCAGCGTGACGGTCAGCTGTTCGGCCTCGTCACGATCCAGGCGGTAGCCCTTGAGCGTGAGCGGCACCTCGTTGGCGAAAGTGGTCATCAGGATATCGCGAATCTGCTGACTCGAGAGCTCGCCGGGAACCTTCTCGCTGGCCTGCTGCACGTGCGGAGCCAGTTCCAGGGTCATCCAGCGCGGCAGGCTGATGCCGAAATCGCGCTCGAGCAGGAAAGCCATGCCCCCCTTGCCCGACTGACTGTTGACGCGAATCACCGCCTGGTAGTCGCGCCCAAGATCGTGCGGATCGATGGGCAGATAGGCGACCTGCCACGGTTCGTCGGCGCCCTGCTTCTGCAGACACTTGCGGATCGCGTCCTGGTGGCTGCCCGAGAAGGCGGTGTAGACCAGCTCGCCGATCCAAGGATGGCGCGGATGCACCGGCAGATTGGTGCATTCGGTGCAGACCTGGATGATCTCGTCGGGGTTCGACAGGTCGAGTTCGGGGTCGATGCCCTGGCTGTAAAGATTCATGCCCAGGGTGACGATATCCATGTTGCCGGTACGCTCGCCATTGCCCAGCAGCGTGCCCTCGACACGATCGGCACCGGCCAGCAGGCCGAGTTCCGCCGCCGCCGCCGCACCGCCGCGGTCGTTATGAGTGTGCAGCGAGATGATCGCGGCATCGCGATTGGCGAGATTGGTGATGAAGTACTCGATCAGATCGGCGAAATGATTCACCGGGCCGACTTCGACGGTCGCCGGCAGATTGAGGATGCAGGGGTTGTCCGGGGTCGGCTGCCATATCGCCATCACCGCCTCGCAGATCTCCACCGCATAATCGGGCTCGGTGCTGGTGAAGCTTTCCGGCGAATACTGGAAACGCCACTCGGTGTCCGGGTAGCGTTCGGCATACTCCTGCACCCAGCTAGCCCCCTGGCGGGCGATCTCGATCACCCCGGCGCGGTCCATCTCGAAGACCCGCTCGCGCTGGGCGGTCGAGGTGGAGTTGTAGACGTGGACGATGGCGCGCTTGACCCCCTCGAGCGCTTCATAGGTACGCGCGATCAAATGCTCGCGCGCCTGGACCAGCACCTGGACGGTCACGTCGTCGGGGATCTGATCCTCCTCGATCAGCCAGCGCACGAAATCGAAATCGGGCTGACTGGCCGCCGGAAAGCCGACCTCGATCTCCTTGAGCCCGACCTTCACCAGCAAGGCCCATAGCCGTTTCTTCTGTTCGACGTTCATCGGCTCTAGCAACGCCTGGTTGCCGTCGCGTAGGTCCACGCTCGCCCAGATCGGCGCGCGGCTCAGCGTGCGCGACGGCCACTGGCGTGGCTGAGTCAGCGGTACCGGCGTTGCCGGCGTGTACTTGCGATGGTCGAACGAAGCCATGGGTCTGATCCTTACCGGTAGTGGACGAAAGCGGCGGTGGCCGCAGGCGGAATGGACGCCGCGGGCCGGATAGGCGTTAGCGGCGAAAGCGAAGCCAGCTCTCGTGAAGCCGACGTCCTGAGCGAAACATAGCATTCCGAATGGCGCTTGTGGCGACGGCTACCAGTCTAGCCGCGATTGCACGGCGATGGATTGCTAATTCCGGATGAATACCCAAGCCAAGTGGCATAAAATTGCCAGCATCCCTCCATTGCCTATCACTAGTTGCCAACCATGCCCAATATCCCGCCAACGCCTGCTCTCGATCGTTACGATCGATCCATTCTCGACGTGCTGCAACGCGATGGCCGCATCAGCAACCAGGCGCTCGCCGAGCGCATCGGTCTGTCGCCCTCCCCCTGCCTGCGGCGGGTGCGTGCGCTGGAAGACAGCGGATTGATAGCCGGCTATCGCGCCATGGTCGACAGTAAACGGCTCGGTTATAGCCTGATGGCGCTATTGCACATTGCGATGGATCGCCACACGCCGGAGCGCTTCGCCAACTTCGAGGCCAAGGTCGCCGCACTGTCTCAAGTGCAGGAGTGCCTGTTGATAACCGGTCAGGAGGCCGACTATCAGCTCAAGGTCGTGGTGCGCGACATGGACGATTATCAGGACCTGTTGCTCAATCGCATCACCCGCATCGAGGGCGTCAGCGGCGCCCACTCGAGCTTCGTGCTACGCCGGGTCATCGACAATCCCGTGGTACCGATGGACTGAGCCCGCCTCGAAGCCAAGCCGACGATCAACAAGCATGGCCGTATGCCCTAACGCCTGCCGCTGCGCGGTTCACCGGCGGATGCTATGGTTAGCCGGTCATCAATCCGACTGGAGTCAGCATGTCTCGAAAGGTCTACTGTATTGCCAGCTTCAAGCCCAAGCCGGGCAAGGAAGATACTGTTTTCAAGGCCCTGCAGGCGCTGGAGCCCAACGCTCATCGTGAGGATGCCTGCCTGAAATACACCGTGACCCGCCACATCGACAACCCGTTCGCCCAAGGCTCGAGCTACCCCATCGTCTTCCACGAAGTCTGGGACAATCGCGAGGCCTTCGAGGCGCACTGTCAGCGCCGCGAAATCCGCGAGTTCTTCGCCACCCACCTGGAAGCCGACGATGGCGATATCGAAGATGCCAACGTCTGCATCTATACCGATGAGCCCGATGGTTACGACGCTCCGCAAGTCTGAGCGCGACGCGGCCACCCAATCCAATGGAGAGTGGCCGCATTCCTGCCGTACCGCCTCAAGGTGCGCCGTCCCGGTATTCGCGTGACGCCAGCCATCGCTTCCCATGTCCCAAGCTGCCCGGCATTGGCGCCCGGCAACCGACTCACGTAGCATCAGCGGATGTCTAGGCCGATCCGGCCTGCTCATTTTGCGGGAGACGTAGCCCTTCGGGGCGTGTTCGAGATGTATCTGCTTCGCCTACTGCGCCGCCGGCAAACCTCCGGAAGGATCACCCAACGGCTGAACATCGATATGCGCTCGCGGCTCTTGCGGGCCTTCTACTGGCTGCTCGCCATCACCGTCCTGCACACCCTGGCGATGATGACCTTCGAGGGTCTGGGCGGAGGCGATGCCCTGTGGCTGACGCTGACCACGATGACCACGGTGGGTTATGGAGACGTCTCGGCCGCTACGCCGCTCGGTCGCACCGCCACCGTGCTGCTGCTCTATGTCGCCGGCATCACCCTGCTCGCCCAATTGGCCAGCGATTACATCGATTACCGCCTCAAACGCAAGGAATCCATGATCAAGGGCCGCTGGAGGTGGCAGATGCAAGACCACGTACTGATCATCAACAGCCCGAACAACAATGCCGCGGTCTATTTCGAGTGCTTGGTGAACCAACTACGCTCGACCGTGGACCTGCACGACACTCCGGTGCAGATTCTCACCGACGCCTTTCCCGAGGGGCTGCCCGAGAGCCTGCGCGCGCAAGGCGTGGTCCATCATCATGGCGAGCCCTCCGATCCGCAGGCACTGACGGCGGTCACCCCGGCTCGGGCCAGGGCGATCATCGTGCTGGCCCGCGACGAGTACAGTCGGGTCTCCGACAGCATCACCCTGGACGTCCTGGGCCAACTGCAGGAACTCTGCCAGACGGGGTTGCCCTACATCGTCGCCGAGTGCGTGCATGAGGATAGCCGTAAGCGCACCGAACTGGCGGGCGCCAGCACTACGCTACGTCCGATTCGCGCCTACCCCGAGATGCTGGTCCGTTCGCTGGTAGCGCCCGGTGCGGAGAAGATTCTCGAGAACCTGTTCACCCACCACGACGACCATGCCATGCGCTATCCGGTACAGCTGGACGACGCCGTGTGGTCCGATGTGACCTGCCGGCTGATGGCGGCGGGCATGGGTACGCTGATGGCCTATGTGGCAGAGGACGGCCACATCACCTGCCATCCGGCCCACGACCACCGCTTCAGCGCCAAGGCACTGATATTGATGGTACGCGAAGAGTTCGTACCCACCGCTCAGGATATCGAGCGTTGCGTTCACCAACCCATGCCCGCCGCTTCGCGGACTGACCGCTAGCGTCGGGAGAGAGTTCCATGCGCGAAAACGCCTGGAACGTTCGCCCTACGGCCTATGCAATGTCTCGATACCCTACCCCTGAACCTCGGCGAGCGAACCGTGAAGCTGGTGCCGGCCGGTGCCGACGATATCGACGCCGCCGAGCGGCTGGTCTTCGCCAACATGCAGCCCTACCTGCGCGACGCCGATCTTGCCTGGGAATCAGAACGCTTCCGCCAGGGCTTCGTCGCGGCGGACAACTACCTTCTGAGCGTGGATGCGGAAACCATCGGTTTCCTGTCGCTGACCTACGCCGCGAATCATACCTACGTGCGCGAACTGCAACTGATTGCGGCCTACCGGCGCCGCGGCATCGGTAGCTGGCTGATAGGCGAGGTAGAGCGCTCTACACGACAACGTGGGCTGAGTCACATCCGCCTACGGGTTCTAAAAACCAGTCCTGCGCTGGCTCTCTATCGACGCCATGGGTTTCGTATGATTATCGAGGAGGCAGCCACGCTAGGCCTAGAAAAATCGCTCGCTGGTTCATCAGGGTGATGCCCTCATTTTGCCTTCAGAATGTAACCGTGCTTAGCGCTTTTCGCACTAAGAAAGCAATCGTTACCGACGATATCTTTCCTTGCATGCGGTTAACATTACTGAGTCTTTTGATGGATTCTTACGGTTTTATTGCATTCCCGTGTACAAGTCATGACAAAACATTTTTAATATCGTCATCAAGAAACAAAAATTAGTATTTACTAATAACAAAAAAGTCAAGATAGAGTGTGGGGCTCCGATAGTGATGGATTTTTTCCAGATCCTGTCCGTTATCACCAGGAAAGGCAAAAGGCTATTTTTTATTATTATAGCCAGGGACTTAATTAACATCCTCAGATTTGGCCTCGATGCGCCAAGATATTCACAGACGCTGTTTCTAAACCCCCAAGAGATTAGCCTGGCTGTGTTACCCGATCTCCTGTCCCGAGAGGATACCGGAAAAGTCATGGGGGGCGACTGGGATCTTCATGTTCGTCAATTACATGACATTAAGAAGATAGCCATGGTCAAAGCACGAATAAGAGAGGGGAAGAGTTGGGAGGCTGCTGGCGCTTACCAAATTATGAACGAGCTCATTCAAAAACATCACGTTTACGATGATTGCAAGACCAAGGAGGACGTCCTGCAGCGTTATGAACGACTCGACAGGGTCATTGAGAGCATCAAATCAGGCGGCTTCCTTAGCATGTCGAGAGTCCGTAAAGGAACATTTAGGGAAAGCGGCGGCGTCTACATACATATCGGCAGAAACGGTGAATACATCTTCGGCATAGGCGGTTGCCATCGATTGGCGATCGCCCAGGCGCTCAGGCTCGAGTGTATTCCCGTGCAAGTCGGCGTCGTTCATGAGAAGGCGATCGTCAACGGGCACTGGAAGAAGCTCAATTCAGATCGACCCCGATACAAGCGGAGGCAACTACGCATTGCTCGAGTAGGCTCTCGCTCATACGCGAGCCCATCTTCCCGGCGAAAGCCAAGCAACGTGGATCAGTCAAATGAGGCTTGAGCCGACCATGGATGGCGCTTCCTCCTTCATTCTCGATGCCCATCCTAAAGATTTACGTCCTTCTTCTTCCTAACGCACACGCCCTGCCGAAAAATAGCGCCCGACGCGACATTCAGCCGTCGTACAGTGCGAACGCCAAGGCGGCGTCGACGTGCAGCGCCGTGGTGTCGTAGAGCGGTGTCGCGGTGTGCTGCTGCTGCACCAGCATGGCGATCTCGGTGCAGCCGAGTATCACGGCCTCGGCGCCCTGCGCCGCCAGTGCATCGATGATCGTCAGGAAATGCGCCCTCGAGGCCGGGTTGATCTCGCCCTGAACCAGCTCGTTGAAAATGATCTCGTGAACGCTCGCGCGCCTGGCCTCGTCGGGGACGACGACCTCAATTCCGAAACGCTCCTCCAGGCGCTGGCGATAGAAGGCCTGCTCCATGGTGAAGCGAGTGCCCAGCAAGCCGACCCGGCGGACGCCGTCGTTGCGCAGGGCTTCGCCGGTGGCATCAGCGATGTGCAGGAGCGGAATATCGATGGCCGCGGCGATGTCGTCGGCGACACGATGCATGGTGTTGGTGGCGATCACCAACGCATGCGCTCCGCCCGCCTCGACCTGGCGCGCCGCCGCGGCCAGTGCCTGGCCCGCGCGCTCCCAATCGTCGTTGCACTGGAAGGCCTCGATCTCGGCGAAATCGACACTCACCAGACAGATCCTGGCGGAATGGAAGCCACCCAGCTTGGCCTTCACGCCTTCGTTGAGCAGTCGGTAGTAGCTCAGGGTAGATTCCCAGCTCATGCCACCGAGCAGGCCGATCGTTTTCATGCGCTATCTCCTCGTGATGAAGTTCCGCATTGCACGCAACGGGGCCTTTCCAAAACCCCGTAGCGGACGGTTGAGCCGCGGCCGCATCCGGCGACCGCGGCTTGGCTAGGTCAGCACGCTCCCACAATGGGGACAGTACCCATCTTCGCCATGCTTGGCAGCTACCGGCGGCATGCCGGTCAACGGCGCCTGCCGGAAAGCATCGTCGCCCGCCCCGAAACTCTCGGGGTTGAGCGGGCGGACCGCACCGCCGTCGACGTGCAGGCCGATGTCGCGCAACAGCCGCGCATCGAGGTGCATGAGCGAGTCGAACGCAACGCGCCGACGGCGGCGTACGCTGAGGGCCCGATTGAGTGCTTGAAAGAGCGTTACCAAGGTCATGTCCGGTCTCCTGATCGGAGGCCGGGATCCTATCGGGCGATAAGCTATTCGGAGGGAATCACTCGGGGCCGCGGCAGGATCCGCGGCCAGGAAAGTCAGAGTCTATCGACGGCACACGGATAGGCACGCACTCGCAGGTCACGATGATTCATGACCGCGGTGTCGAAACCTAGCATGGTGGCCTGATACGACATGTCGACTCGTCCGACGATGGTGTGTGTGTATTGCATCGGCTTTATCAGCCGGCGCTCATTCATTAAAGCCGCGTCTTTCGCAAGCGTCAACCTGCTCGGCGGCGGCGAAGTTGCGGGGCTCCCGAGTCCTACAGTATGTTGGGCCACCGATTTCCAGGCCCATGCTCCATGAACCGACTCCCCTTCGCTTCGGCCGTGAGGTCGGGGCCCGACGACAGCGTATCGCGCTACCTGGCGCGCCGTCGTCGACACAGGGCGCTGATCGCGATCACCGCAATAGCGATGCTGGCGGCATTCGTTGCCGACGTGGCCACCGGGCCCGGCCAGTATCCGCTGGGCGAGTTGCTGGCGGCGCTGATCGCCCCGGATTCCGCGTCACGCATACTCGCCGTGGTGGTCTGGGAGATTCGCCTGCCGACGGCGCTGATGGCGCTGCTGGTAGGCATCAGCCTCGCCCTGGCGGGTGCCGAGATGCAGACCATCCTCGACAACCCCCTGGCCGATCCCTTCACCCTGGGCATCTCCTCGGCGGCCAGTTTCGGCGCCGCCCTGGCGATAATCCTGGGTCTGGGCGTCGTGCCGCTCGCCGGGACGTTGCTGGTCACCGCCAACGCCTTCGCGCTGGCGATGCTCGCCTCGCTGCTGATCTGGGGCACCAGCCGGCTGCGGGGCGTGACGATCCAGACCATGGTGCTGATGGGCATCGCCATCATGTTCTTCTTCAACGCCCTGCTCGGTCTGATGCAATACCTCGCCTCGACCGAGGCGTTACAGCAGTTGGTGTTCTGGTCGTTGGGGAGCCTGGCCAGGTCGAGCTGGGAAACGGTCGGCCTGTCACTGCTGGCACTGCTGGTCACGCTGCCGGCCTTCCTGGTCGCCGGGTGGCGACTCACGGCGCTGCGCCTGGGCGATCTGCACGCCAAGGCGATGGGTATCAACGTGGGGCGTCTGCGGCTGCGCACCATGCTGTGCTGCTCGCTGCTGGCCGCCACCGCCGTCGCCTTCGTCGGCACCATCGGCTTCGTCGGCCTGGTCGGCCCGCACATCGCCCGGCTGCTGGTGGGCGAGGACCAGCGTGTATTCCTGCCCATGTCGGCGCTGAGCGGCGGGCTGATCATGTCGCTGGCCTCGATCCTCTCCAAGACGCTGATTCCCGGCATCCTCTTCCCCATCGGCATTCTCACCGCCCTGATCGGCCTGCCCTTCTTCGTCTCGCTGATCCTGCGCAGTCGCCGGGGAGGCTGGGGGTGAGCCTGCACATCGAGCGGCTGACGTGTCGAATCGGGCGGACGGAAATCCTGCCCGGCGTGTCCGGCCTGCATGCCCGCCCCGGCGAACTGACCGCACTGATCGGCCCCAACGGCGCCGGCAAGTCGACGCTGCTCAAGGCTATCGCCGGGATCGAGCGGGCCGCGGGCGAGGCGACCCTCGACGCCCGCCCGATTACCGCGCTGTCGTTGGAGGCGCGCGCCGAACGGCTCTACTACCTGCCCCAGGAGCTGGGATCCCAGGCGGTGCTGAGCGTCTTCGAGGCGGTGCTCCTGGCGCGCCGCACGCGGGTTCACGAACCCTTGAGCGCCGCGCTCGCGCAGGTGCGCGACATACTCCAGGCCCTGGAGCTCGAGACACTGGCCGAACGCGAGCTGGCCAAGCTGTCCGGTGGGCAGCGCCAGCGGGTGGCCATCGCCCAGGCGGTGATCCGCGAACCGCGCCTGCTGCTGCTCGACGAACCGACCAGCGCCCTCGATCTGCATCACCAGCTGCAGGTACTCGACTGGCTCGAGCGGCTGGCGGCCGAGCGCGACATGATCGTGGTCATCGCCATTCACGACCTGAGCCTGGCGGCACGCTTCGCCCGTTACTTCTGGGTGCTCAAGGAGGGCCGCACCGTCGCCTGCGGCGGGCCCACCGAAGTGCTCACACAAGCCTGTCTGCGCGACGTCTATGCCATCGAGGCGCGCGTCGAGTGGCCGCCGAACGAGCCACCGCGCATCACGCCGTTGGCGGCTACACGACGCTTGGGCGGCTAGACGCCGGACCGTACTTGTCGACCAATCGCCGGCACTACGCGGCGATGACGATACCGGTGAGACAGGCCGTGCAGCGTCTCGCCATGGCCCTTCACCGCTCGCCCGGGGGCGCTCGGCTCGCTAGCCATCGACTCAGGCCTTACCATAGGGACAAACCAGCTGACCCAGAAGCATTCATGAAATATGTCGGAGCCCACGTCAGTGCCGCTGGCGGACCGGACCAGGCGATAAAACGCGCCCACGAGATCGGCGCCGATGCCCTGGCGCTGTTTACCAAGAACCAACGACGCTGGCATGCCAAGCCCTTGAGCGATGAGGCGATCGCTGCTTTTCGTGGCGCTTGCCGGGAATACGGCTTTGGCGCCGCGCAGATCCTTCCCCATGACAGCTATCTGATCAACCTGGGTCACCCCGAGCATGAGGCGCTGGAGAAGTCCCGCGCGGCCTTTCTCGACGAATGCCGACGCTGCGAACAGCTCGGGCTGACGCTGCTCAACTTCCACCCCGGTAGCCACCTCGAGCGAATCAGCGAGCGGGACTGCCTGGCGCGTATCGCCGAATCCATCAACGAGACCCATGCGCGCACCGAGTCGGTGGTCGCGGTGATCGAGAACACCGCCGGCCAGGGCACCAACCTGGGCCATCGCTTCGAACACCTGGCCGAGATCATCGAGCAGGTCGACGATCGGTCGCGGGTCGGCGTCTGCGTGGATACCTGCCATGCCTTCGCCGCCGGGTACGACCTGCGCACGCCCGAAGCCGCCCGCGCCACTCTCGACGAGTTCGAGCGGGTCGTCGGTTTTGATTACCTGCGCGGCATGCATCTCAACGACGCCAAGAGCGATTTCGCCAGCCGCGTCGATCGTCACCACAGCCTGGGCCAGGGCAATATCGGCCTGGATGCGTTCACCACGATCATGCGCGACCCGCGTATCGATGGGATTCCATTAATCCTCGAAACCATCGAACCGGCATTGTGGTCGGAGGAGATCGCCTGGCTGCGTGGGCAACAATCAGGAGCGTCGACCGAGACGCACGCCTCGCGATGACACCACCTCTATCAAGGACGAATCATGCAAGATGACGGATTCTTCAACTGGCTGGGGGAAGCGATCGGCGACACCATTCGCACCCTGGTCGAGTTCCTGGCCAGCATCTTCGGCGGGCTCTACTGGGCCGTCGAAGATTTCGCCGATGGCCTGTCCGACTCGCTGGGCATCAGCGGCTCGCTGTTCAGCCTGATCGTGCTGATCATTGGCCTGGCCATGCTCTACAAGGGGCTGCGCGCCTTCCTGCGCGGCTCGGTAATCGGCGGTGTGTGCTGGGGGCTGGTCGGACTGCTGGTGCTCAGTTGGCTGATCGCCTGACACGCACGCCGCGCATCGAGCATTGTCACCGCCACGATTGATTGCTTCCATGTGATTGCTTCCATGACTGATTCGGGTCGATCGCGACCCGGCCTTATAAGACCATGACGACAGGAGAAGGACATCATGTTGAACCGCTTCGCGCTACGCCACTGGGCCCTATCGCTGCTGGCTGCGTTGGCCCTGGCTCCCGCGGCATTCGCTCAGCAACAGCCGCCGACCGACGCCAATGTCGATATCCAGAAAGTTCAGGATTGGGAGGTGCGCTGCCCGCAGGGCAACACAACCCAGGGCGCCTGCACGATGACCCAGTTGATCGACAACCCCAATAGCGGCCAACCGTTGATGCGCGTGGTACTGGCCTACCCGCCGGAAGTCGACACCCCCGTACTGGTCTTCCTGCTACCGCTGGGCGTGCGCCTGGCGCCGGGCATGCAATTGACCGTCGGCAACGGCGAGCCGATCCCCTTCCCGTATCAGGTCTGCCAGCAGCAGGGCTGCCGCGGCGATCTTCCGGTCAAACCCGAGCTGATGCGCCAGTTGCGCGGTGGCAGCACCGCCACGCTGAGCATGATCGGGCCGCGCGGCGAGCGCATGGATCTGGATATCTCGCTGATGGGTTTCACCGATGCCACCCAGCGCATCGCGCCGTAGCCGCGCCGGCCGCATGGCCGCAGACGTAAAAAAGGGCCGCTCATGGAGCGGCCCTTTTTATGCGACATCGATCTGATTACGTACCACAGGATTCGACGCCTGGCGCGTCAGACGGCCAGCGCCTTCTCGACCACCTCATAGACGTTGGGCGAGAGCTCCTCGGCCTGGATGCGTTCCAGCTCGGCTTTCATCAGCGCCTGGCGCTGCTCGTCGTAACGCTGCCAGCGGGTCAACGGAGTAATGATCCGCGCGGCGATCTCGGGGTTGAGCCTGTTGAGTTCGATGACCACATCGGCGAGCAGCTTGTAGCCCTGACCGTCGAGGCGGTGGAAATTGACCGGGTTCTGGCCGGCGAAGGCGCCGATCAGCGCGCGCACCCTGTTGGGGTTCTTGAGCGAGAACGCCGGATGGCTCATCAGGTACTTGACCCGCTCGATGGCATCCGACTGCGGACGCGTGACCTGAACGCTGAACCATTGATCCATGACCAGCGGGTCGTGGGCCCACTTCTCGCCGAAGGCGCGCAGCGCCGGATCGGCAATATCGCCGCGCGAGCTGTGCACCAGCAGCGTCAGGGCGGCACGCACGTCGGTCATGTTGCGGGCCGCCTCGAACTGCTCGCGGGCCAGCTCGACCGCCTCGTCGTCCTCGATGCTCATCAGGTAAGAAAGCGCCACGTTCTTGAGGCTGCGACCGGCAATCTGCTCGGCGCTGGGCGCGTACTCGGCATCCGATTGGTTGTCGCGATACAGCGCCAGGAATTCGTCGCGCAGCGCGGTGGCCAGCGACCGCTTGACGAAATCGCGCGCAGCATGGATGGCGTCGACATCGACGGTCGGCTGCTGCTCGGCGATATACGCCTCGGAGGGCAGCGTGAGCATCTCGGCGAGTACCGCCTTGTCGTCGGCAGAACCCGCCAGCAAGCCGCGGAACGCCTCGGTCACGCGGGCGTCCATGACCTTTTCGACGCCGTTGCGGTGCGCGGCGATCAGGTCATCGAGCGCCAGCATGGTCAGCCGCTGGCCGGCATCCCAGCGATTGAAGCCGTCGGCGTCGTGTTGCAGCAGGAAGGCCAGGTCTTCGCGACCGTAGGGGAAGCGCAGCTTGACCGGTGCCGAGAAACCCCGCAGCAGCGAGGGAACCGGCGCTTCGGCCAGGTCGGTGAAGACGAAGGTCTGCTCATCCTCGCGCAGGTGCAGTACGCACTCCTTGCCGAGCCGCTCGCCCTCCAGGGTCAGTTCCAGATCGTCGCCGGACTTGGTGCCGACCAGGCCGACGCGCACCGGGATGTGCAGCGGCAGCTTGTCGGGCTGGCCCGGCGTTGCCGGCGTGCGCTGGCGCAGCGTCAGGCGATACTCGCTGTTGGCGTAGTCGTACTCGCCATGGGCGTCGATCTCGGGCGTGCCCGACTGCGAATACCAGCGCATGAACTGGCCGAGGTCGATAGCCGAGACTTCCGCCATGCAGGCGACGAAATCCTCGATGGTCACGGCCTGGCCATCGAAGCGCGAGAAGTAGAGATCCGAGCCCGCGCGGAAGGTTTCCCAACCCAGCAGGTTGCGCAGCATGCGCACGATCTCGGCACCCTTCTCGTAGATCGTCAGGGTGTAGAAGTTGCCGATCTCGATGTAATGGTCCGGACGCACCGGATGCGCGGTGGGCCCGGCGTCCTCGGCGAACTGCGCGGTGCGGAAGAACGACACGTCCTCGATGCGCTTGACCGGCGCCGAATTGACGTCGGCCGAGAAGCTCTGATCGCGGAAGACTGTGAAACCCTCCTTGAGCGAGAGCTGGAACCAGTCGCGACAGGTCACCCTGTTGCCCGACCAGTTGTGGAAGTATTCGTGGGCGACGATCCCCTCGACACGCTGGAAGGCGGCGTCGGTGGCGGTCTGCGGATGGGTCAGCACCGCCGCCGAGTTGAAGATGTTGAGGCCCTTGTTCTCCATCGCGCCCATGTTGAAGTCGTTGACGGCGACGATCATGAAGCGATCGAGATCGTACTCGCGGCCATAGGTCTGCTCGTCCCAGGTCATCGCCGACTTCAGCGAGCGCATCGCGTGTTCGGTCTTGTCGAGATTCTCGGGCTCGACCCAGATCTGCAGCGTGACTTCGCGCCCGCTCAGGGTGGTGAAGCGATCCTCGACGTGCTTAAGATCCCCCGCCACCAGCGCAAATAGATAGCTGGGTTTGGGATGCGGATCCTCCCAGGTGACGAAGTGGCGGCCATCGGGCAGTTCGCCGCGCTCGACCGGGTTGCCGTTGGACAGCAGCACCGGCAGGGTCGCGGCATCGCCGATCACGGTGGTCGAGAAGGTCGCCATCACATCGGGGCGATCCGGGTAATAGGTGATGCGCCGGAAGCCCTCGGCCTCGCACTGGGTACAGAACATGCCGTTGGACAGGTACAGCCCCTCCAGCGCGGTATTGCTGGCCGGGTCGATGTCGACCTCGGTCTCCAGGCGGAAGCGCGCGGGCGGCTCGGCGATGGTCAGCGTCTCGGTGTCGACCCGGTACTCGCCGGCCTGGAGTTCCTGGCCGTCGATGGCGATGCGCCTGAGGGAAAGCCGCTCGCCGTCGAGTTCCAGCGGCCGGTCGGGTGCGCTGTCGGGATGGCGTTCCATGTGCAGGACCGCACTGACGCGGGTCGCCGAGGGCGCAAGATCGAACTTGAGTTCGGTGTGGGTGACTCTAAAGGCCGGCGGCTGGTAATCCTTGAGATAGACCGGTTGCGGCTGCGCATCGACCGGTTTGATTTCGGCCTCTTCGGAAATCGGCGAATCGGGCATGAACGGGTACTCCTTGTACAAGACTGCCGCCATTGTACGGTGAGCGAGGCAGGAGTCTCAAAGGCGCCATCCGCGGATGCAATCGCTTGCCGTCTGCGCTGCGCTCGGTTTCAGCGGTTGGAGCGCTGCGAGGAGCAGGAAGCGCCGGAAAGGCGTTCGGTAGACGCGGGCAGCATCGGGCAGCGGCCACCGCCCAGACGCGGCGTCGGACGGGTGGCGATCCACAGCGACAGCCCGCTCAGGCCGACGATCAGGGCGACACGTACGGGCAACGATTCGACGCTCAGGGCGATGACCGTCATCGACACGGCCAGCATCGCCAGCGCCCAGCGCTTGGCGTGGCGGGGGATCGCCCGCTCGCGTTCCCAGGCGCTGATCGAGGGGCCAAAACGTGGGTGCTCGCGGATCCACAGCGCAAAGCGCGGTGAGCCCCGCGAGGCCAGCCACACCGCCAGCAGCATGAAGCAGGTCGTCGGCATCACCGGCAGGAACAGGCCGATCACGCCCAGGGCGAAGCTGATGCCCGCCAGGGCCGTGTAGATGGCATGTCTGATGTTGGGCATCGCGCCCTCCTGTAACGGCGACCCTAGCGAATAGGGGGTAACCACCGAGCCCCGCGGGGGCACACTCGTCGGTTGGCGGCTCGGCGGCTACCAGTGCTCATTACAGCGTGACCGGCCAGCCGAGGGAAATAATCACCGCCTATGGCCATCCTAGGCAACTTCAATCGGCGCGTCACCCCGCTATGCAGGAACCTTGATCCAGCTCAGGCGGCGGGCATTCTAGCATCGTTGGTTAACGGTCTGTTGCCGGATCGCTGGCTGGCAGCCGTCAAGCGCTGCGCTAGGCTGGGCGCCTACCAAGGAGAATGCGATGCGCCCTGTCCTGTATCTGTCCCACGGTTCACCGAGCCTGACCCTGATCGACCATCCGGCGCGTGATTTCCTCGCCGCGCTCGGCGAGCGACTGCCGCGCCCGCGGGGCGCGCTGGTGATCTCGGCCCACTACGAAACGCCCGACGTGGCGCTGGGCGCGGCGCAGGCGCCGGCTACCTGGCATGATTTCCACGGCTTCCCCAAGGCCTTGTACGAGGCGCGCTACCCGGCCCGCGGCCTGCCCGGGCAGGCCGCGGGCCTGGCTCGCTCACTGCAGGCGGCGGGCATCGCGGTTCGCCTGGAGCCCGAGCGTGCGCTCGATCACGGCATCTGGTCGCCGCTGTCGCTGGTCTGGCCGCGCGCCGACGTACCGCTGATGCCGGTCAGTGTGCCGATGGCGCTCAGCGAGACGCAACGCCAGCAGGTGGCGATCGAACTCGGGCGCTTCGCCGAACGCGAGGGGCTATGGCTGATCGGCTCCGGCGCGGCCACCCACAACCTCGGCGATCGCCGCGCCGAAGGCAGCGCCCCGGACCCATGGGCCCGAATGTTCCACGACTGGGCGCGCACGGCGGCCGAACGGGGCGACGCCACCGCGCTCAGTTCCTGGCGCGAATCCGCGCCCTACGCCGCCTACGCGCATCCCACCGCCGAGCATTTCCTGCCGCTGGCGATGTGCGTGGCCGCGCTCGAAGGGCGGCCGATGGTGACCCTCCACGAGAGCTTCATGCAGGGCAATATCAGCATGCTGTGCCTACTGGACGCCGAGACTGCCGGCCTGATGCAACCGGCGAGCGCCGTGCTCGGCTAGTCGCGGACGGCTAGTCACGGACGGCTAGTCGCGGAAGTTGTCGAACTGCAGCGGCAACTCGATGGACTTGTCGGCCTTGAGCAGCGCGATGGCCTGCTGCAGATCGTCGCGCTTCTTGCCGGTGACCCGCACCTTCTCGCCCTGAATCTGAGTCTGGACCTTGAGCTTGGCGTCCTTGATCGTCTTGACGATCTTCTTGGCCACCGGCTGGTCGATGCCCTGGCGCAACTCCACGCGCTGACGGGCACGCACGCCGCCGGTCTCGGCGGGCTGTTCGTCGAGGCAGCCGACGTCGATGCCGCGGGCAATCAGACGGCCCTTGAGGATGTCGAGCATCTGGCGCAACTGGAAGTCGGCATCGGCTTCCATCATCACCGCCTCGCCCTCCTCGCTGAAGCTGGCGGTGACGCCGCGGAAATCGAAGCGCGTGCCCAGCTCGCGGTTGGCCTGGTCGACGGCGTTGGTGACTTCGTGCTTGTCGAGCTCGGAGACGATGTCGAAGGATGGCATTGCAGTGCTCCAGTGAAGTAGACGGCAGGCATGCTAGCCGAAGCGCGCCGCGGGTGCAGCCTCTATGGCCTCGCACAACGCTTCACCGGCCTCGGACAGGGCCTTGTCCATCTGCCAGGCGGCGCAGCCATCGACGTAGTAGTCCTCGAGCCAGCGCCGCGGCAGAAAGCCCATGCGCCGGTAGAGCCCCATCGCCACGCGATTGTCGGCGCGTACTTCGAGGGTCAGGCGCTGCATGCCACGGGTCAGCGCCTCGCCCTCAAGCGCCTCGAGCAAGCGCCGTCCCAGGCCGGTACCGCGAGCATCGGGATGCACGCAGAACGAGTACAGCCGCGCGCTGCGGCTGTTGCGCCGGAACAGCAACGTGCCGTAGCCCAGCAGCGAACCCTCCTCGGTGTCGGCCACCCAGGTGCGCGCATGGGCGCGATTGAGCAGGTGCGCCAGTTGGCGGCGCGTGAAGCGATCACCCTCGAAGCTGACCGATTCGAGCTGGCATAGGGCATGGAGATCAGCGCCGCACGCGGGGCGCAGCGTGGAAGACTGCAACGGATTCATGACGAACTTTTCGAGCCATTGAGCGGAAGGCCGGGAGCGGCGCCGACGCGGCCGTGAGGCCAGGCGAGCACCATCATTTTGTGTGATTGAAGCTATTGTAGCCGGTCCCGGTCAAGTGCATTCTAGCGCCAACCGGATCCGCCGAACTCTTCACTGCAGGCGATCATCTCAGACAGTCACTTCAGACAGTCATTTCAGGCAGGGAGCCCGCCCATGTCACCGTTGCGCATCGTTGTCGATCGACTCTCCGACTGGCGCCCCTACTACCCCAGCGACGACCTGATCAGCGCCGCCGACTATCTGGCCCAGGAAGCCACCGGTACCCAGGACAGTGCGACCCAGGTCATCAACCTGTGCGGCGGGCTGGATTACCTGGACACCGGCTACTACGTCTCGCTGCTGGCCCAGGCTCGCGGCCAGCGGGTACTACCCAGCGTCGAGACGCTCAATCAGCTGTCGCGCAAGGCCCTGGTCGATCTGCAGCTCGAATCGCTGGCACCGCTGATGGATGAGCTGTCGCGGCGCGGTGCGTTGCCCGGCGAGGCGTTCACGCTACGTGTGATGTTCGGCGAGTGCCTCGAGGAGGGCCTCGGCCGGCTGGCGCGGCGGCTGTTCGAACGCCTGCCCTGCCCGCTGCTGGAGGCGCGCTTTCAGCGCCGCCAGGGGCTGTGGCGGCTGACCCGGCTCAAGCCGTTGGCGCTCAGCGCCCTGCGCGGGGCCGAGCAGGATCGCTTCGCCCAGGCACTCAATCGCCATTCGCGCAAGATCTGGCGCACCCCCAAGGCGCGCCGGCGCTACCGTTACGACCTGGCGATCCTGGTCGACCCCAAGGAAGCCCTGCCGCCGAGCAACAAGAGCGCGCTCAAGCAGTTCATCCGCGCCGGGCGCCGGCTGGGCATCGATGTGTCGTTGATCACCAAGCGCGACGAGGGACGGCTGGCCGAGTTCGACGCGCTGTTCATCCGCGAAACCACCAGCCTCGATCACCACACCTACCGCATGGCGCGACGTGCCGAGCATGAAGGCCTGGTGGTGATCGACGATCCGCGCTCGATCCTGCGCTGCACCAACAAGGTCTACCTGCACGCCCTGCTCGGCGCCCGCGGCGTGCCGGCGCCGGATGGCCTGCTGCTGTACCGCGACGACCTCAAGCAACTGCCCGAGAAGGCCGCCGGGCTGCAGTTCCCGATGGTGCTCAAGATTCCCGATGGCGCCTTCTCGCGGGGCGTGGTCAAGATCGCCTCGGCCGAGGCGCTGCAGCAGGAGGCCGCGCGACTGTTCGAATCCTCGGCGCTATTGCTGCTGCAGGAGTGGCTACCCACCGATTACGACTGGCGCATCGGCGTGCTCGATGGTGAAGTGCTCTACGCCAGCCGCTACTACATGGCCCGCGGCCACTGGCAGATCTACGATCATTCGCGCGGCAAGACGCGCAGCGGCGGGTTCACCACCCACGCTCCCGGGGACGTCCCGAAGCCGGTGATCAAGGCCGCGCTGAAGGCCACGCGACTGATCGGCAATGGCCTCTACGGGGTGGACATCAAGCAGGTCGACAACCGGGTGGTGGTGATCGAGATCAACGACAACCCCAACCTGGATGCCGGCGTCGAGGACTTGGTGCTCGGCCCGCGGCTCTACGACAAGGTGATGGAAGTCTTCCTCGAGCGCATGGAGGCCAACCGCCGGCATCCGCACTGACCCGCCCATGCGTCTTGGTCTGAAGCGGTCGGGAATCAGGCTTTGTGCGTACGCCGCATGGCAATCCGCAACAGGACGGGCAATACCAGCACCAGCACGCTGATGCGCAGCAAGTGGTGCGAGGTCACGAAAGCCGGATCGATGCCCAGCGACAGCGCCACCAGGCTCAATTCGGGCGCGCCACCCGGCATGTAGGCCAGCAGCAGCGCCGCTGCCGAATAGCCGGTGACGACGTGTACGAGCCAGGCGGCGGCGATGGTGATCAGCAGCAGCGCCACCGCCTGGAATACCGCCATCGCCAGGTTGACGCCCACCGAGGCCAGCGACGTCCCGCCGAAACGCACGCCCACCGAGACGCCGATGATGATCTGCGCCAGCGCGACGATGGTCGGCGGGATCGCCGCCTCGGTCATGCCGGTCACGTGCAGTGCACCGGACAGCAGCACCGGGCCGAACAGCAGCGGGTTGGGCAGGTGCAGCCGTCGCCCCAGCCACATGCCGATGACACCGGCCCCGCTCAGCAGCAGAACATCGCCCAGCGCCGGTACCGCCAGCCACTCGCCCAGCGTCAGGCTGCGCGGCTGCACGCTGACGTGACCGATCAGATTCAGCGCCGGCGGAATCGCCAGTAGCAGCACCAGGATGCGCACCGCATGGGTCAGCCCCACCATGCGCAGGTCGGCGTCCGAGTCCGCGGCCATCAGCGTGACCGCCGATACGCCGCCGGGCACCCCCGAGTACATTGCGGTATCCAGGGAATAGCCGGCGACGCGCCGGCCGAACCATACCGAGAACGCCATCATCACCGCCGTGGCCAGCAGCATCAGTGCCAGGCTGGTGCCCCACAGGGTCACGTCGCCGGCCATGTCGGGGGTGAAGGCCGCCCCGAGCATCACCCCGATCACCACCAGCACCGCCTTGCGCGAGGTGGTGGGCGCGCGCAGACGCACGCCGCCCAGGCTGAGCGCGGTGGTCGCGATCAGCGCCCCCAGCAGCCAGGGCAGCGGGATGGCGAGTACATAGGCAATGCCGCCACCGGCGGCGCCGATGGCGAGTGTCGGAAACAGCTTGCCGGTCGCGACGCACCGGCCTTTGATCGTGCCAATCAAGGCGAACCCTCAGTGATGAACCCAAACCAGCCCTGGGCCCGGAACCGGCACTCTACGAGTCCGGTCCCGGGCCCAGGGCCGCCAGAGGATGCGGAAATTCTCAGGCGCCGTCCAGCGACTTGCGGGGCAGCAGTTTCGGCACCAGCCACGGCAACACCAGCAGCGCCGCCGCGGCGATCCACAACCCCAGCGAGATACCGGACTGCCACAGGATTCCCAGCTCGCCTCCGCTGATCGACAGGGCGCGGCGCAGATTGTCTTCCATCAGCCCGCCCAGCACATAGCCGAGGATCACCGGCGCCAGCGAGAAACCCAGCTTGCGCAGCAGATAGCCGAACACGCCGATGATCAGCATCAGGTAGATGGCGGTGAGGTCGGAGTGCAGTTGGAAGACGCCAGCGAAGGCCAGGATGGCGATCCCCGGCACCAGCACCCAGCGCGGGATGGTCAACACCTTGGCGAAGACCCCCGCCAGCGGCAGGTTGAGCGCCAGCAGCACCACGTTGCCAATATACAGCGAGGCGATCAGCCCGCCGGCCACCTCGGGGCGTTCGGAGAACATCATCGGCCCCGGGGTGATGTTGTAGAGCATCAGCGCCCCGAGCAATACCGCCGTGGTTCCCGAACCGGGAATCCCCAGGGTCAGCATCGGCACGAAGGAGCCCGCCGCCGAGGCGTTGTTGGCCGCCTCGGGTGCGGCCAGGCCACGCATGTCGCCGGTGCCGAAGGTGCCCTCCTTGTCGGAGATGCGTTTCTCGGTGGTGTAGGCGACCGCGCCCGCCACCGACGCCCCGGTGCCCGGCAGCACACCGACGATGAAGCCGATCAGTCCGCAGCGCAGCATGGTCCACTTGCAATGCAGCACTTCCTTGAGGCTGACCATTACCCGGCCCAGTGGCGGCATCTCGTCGTCGGTATCCGCGCGATTGGCGTGCTCGAGCATCAGCAGGATCTCGCTGATCGCGAACAGCCCGATGATCATCACCACGAAGTCGATGCCGTCGTAGAGTTCGGCCATGCCGAAGGTGTAGCGCAGCACGCCGGTACCTGAATCCACCCCCACCATGGCGACCATCACCCCTAGCACGGCGCCGATGGCGGTCTTGATCGGGTCCTTGCCCATCATCACCGCCATGGAGGAAAAGGCGAACACCATCAGCGCGAAGAACTCGGCGGGGCCGAACATCACCGCGACCTCGGCGAGCAGCGGCGCGAACAGGGTCAGGCCGATGATGGCGATAGTCGCACCGACGAACGAACTCACCGCGGACAGGCCCAGCGCCGGACCGGCCAGGCCCTTCTTGGCCAGCGGATGGCCATCGAGGGTGGTCATCACCGCGCCGGCGTCGCCGGGCACGTTGAGCAGGATGCTCGACATGCGTCCGCCATACTCCGAGCCGGTGTAGACGCCGGCCAGCAGGATCAGCGCCGACTCCGCCGGCAGCCCGAGGGTGTAGGCCAGCGGCATGAGGATGGCGATGCCGTTGATCGGACCGATGCCCGGCAGCGCGCCGAACAGCGTGCCGAGCACGGCGCCCAGAAAGGCCAGCCCCAGATTGAGCGGGGTAAGTGCGACCCCGAAACCGTCTATCAGAAAATCGAACATGCCGGGCTCCTCAGACGAAATCGGCCAGCCAGTAGCCGCCTGGCAAGGAAATTCCCAGCCCTTGGGTGAACAGTAGATAACTGCCCAGGGCCATCAGCACGCCGGCGAGCAACGCCTTGCGCCAGGTCGCCTCGAACAGCCGGGCGAGCGCCAGCACCGCGAAGAATGTAGTCACGATGAAGCCCAGTTGAGTGAACAGCAGCGCGTAGACCACCAGCACGCCCAGCACCGCCAGCAGCTTCAACATCAAGGCCTTGTCCGGCCAGTGGCCGTTCTCGCCCGGCCGGAAGACCAGCACCAGTGCCAGCAGCGCCAGGACGACCGACAGCCCGATGGGGAACGCCTTGGGCCCCACGGGCTCGTAACTGAAGGGGACCTGGATCTGCCAGGCGTGAATGGCGGCAAACGCCGCCAGACCGATCAGGGCGAGACCCAGGACGCGGTCGGCGGCGAGTTTCATTTCGTCAGACCCACTTCTTCGGCGAGTTGCTTGAACTGGGCGACCTGGCCCTTGACGTAGCTGTCGAAGTCATCGCCGAAGCGTGACATCGGGAACAGCCCGCGCGCCTCGCGCAGTTCGGCGAACTTCTCCTTCTCGGACAGTGTCTTGAGCTTGTCCACCCACGCCTGATAGGCCTCGTCGCTGACGTCCGGGCCCATGTAGTAGCCGCGCCAGATCGGCCATTGCACGTCATAACCCTGCTCGGCGGCAGTGGGAATCTCGGCGTAGGGCCCGCCCAGGCGCTCCTCGGACAGCGAGGCCAGCACGCGGATCTTGCCGCTTTCCAGATGCGGACGCAGTTCCGACATGTCACCGGTGAAGACCTGGATATGATCGCCAAGCAGGGCCGCCAGCGACTCGCCGCCGCCCTCGAAGGCCACGTAGCGCAGGTCGCGCGGCGAGATGTCCGCCGCCTTGGCGGTCAGTGCCGCCTTCATCCAATCCTGGCTACCCACGGTGCCGCCGGCGCCGAAGACGATCTTGCCCGGCTGGGTCTTGAGATCCTTCATGAGCGCCTCGAGGTTCTGCCACGGCGCGTCGGCTCTGACCACGATGGCGCCATAGTCGGCGCCCAGCGCGCCCAGCCAACGTACCTCGTCGGCGTCGTACTGGCCGAACTTGCCCAGCGCCAGGTTGACGGCCGCGCCGGTGCTCGCCGCCACGATCAGGTTGGGATCGTCGTTGCGCACGCCGTTGACGTGGTTGTAGGCCACCGCACCGATGCCGCCCGGCATGTAGCTGACCATCATCGGCTTGTCGATCAGGCCGGTTTCCTGCAGGGCGTTGGCCGCGAGACGGCAGGTCAGGTCGTAACCACCGCCCGGCTTGGCCGGCGCGATACACTCGGGGGCGCCGGATTGGGCCTGGGCCGTGCCGGCCATCAGCGCGCCGCTGAGTGCTATCAGCGAGGACCAGTGGCGAAATGCCGAGTTGAATTTCATGGCGGACTCCTGTTTCTTTATTGTGAGATTGTCAGCGTGAGGGGCGTCCCCTCCCTGCCGTCATCGCCTCGATGACTCGAGTGATGCTAGGCATCCAACCTTTCATCAACCTGTCATCCGCGCCCCACCCCAGTGAGACTTTGGTCCAATGCGCCTGCTCATCGTCGAAGACGACCCGCTGATCGCCCGCTCGCTCGTCAAGGCCCTCGGCCCGCTGGGCAATACCGTCGAGACGTTCTCCCGCCTGGCCGAGGCCTGCGCGGCGCTGGCGCACAGCCGTTTCGACCTGATCGTGCTCGACCTGGGGTTGCCCGACGGCAACGGCCTGGCGTTGCTTGGCGAGTTGCGCGAGCGCGGCGACGCCACGCCGGTGCTGATCCTCACCGCCCGCGACGGGATCGAGGAGCGCGTGCGCGGCCTCGACCTGGGTGCCGACGACTACCTGGCCAAGCCGTTCTCGGTGGCCGAGCTCGAGGCCCGGGTGCGCGCCCTGCTGCGCCGCAGCCAGCAGCGTACCGACAATCGCCTGCAGTTCGGGCCGCTGTGCTTCGACCCCGCTTCGGGCACCGCCACCCTGCATGGCGAGACGCTGGCGTTGCCACGCCGCGAGCTGGGATTGCTGGAAGGGCTGCTGCTGCACGGCGGCCGCATCGCCCCTCGGGAGATGCTCGAGACCCGCCTGTTCGGTTTCGGCGAGGTCGGTCCCAATGCGCTGGAGGTGTATATCAGCCGTTTGCGCAAGCGCCTGCAAGGCAGCGGTCTGCGTATCCGCACCCTGCGCGGGCTGGGCTATCGCCTGGAGGACGATCCGGCGTGATCGTCGTCGACGGCACGCTGAAGCGGCGCCTGGCCGCCTGGCTGCTGGCCACCGTCGGCGTGCTCGGCGCGTTCCTGCTGCTCGAGGCCTACACCAGCGCCCAGCGCGCCGCCGATCGCGCCTACGACAGCCAGCTCGAGGCCGCCGGCCTGACCATCGCCGAGGCGATCCAGTGGCAGGACGGGCGGCCGATCGTCGAGATGCCGGCGGCGGCCTTCCAGATACTCGCCACCGACCAGCAGGAGCGGGTGTTCTACGCAATCCTCGACGCGGCCGGCCGCGAGGTGACCGGCAACCTCGACGGCGCCGTGAAACCCGCCTGGCAGCGTGCCGCCCAGACCGAGCCGGTATGGATGACCGTGCGTCACCGCGGCACACCCATCCGCCTGCATGGCCGCGAGCTGACCTCCGCCGGCTGGGAGTCGCTGGATCCGGTGCAGATCTGGGTCGGGCACACCCTGTCGGGTCGCGAGGCCCTGGCCAGCGATTTGTTCGTGCGCGCCCTGACCCGCTTTTTGGCCATGGTGCTGCTGGCGGGGCTGCTGATGCTGCTGGCCATCCGCACCGCGCTCGGCCCGGTGCGGCGCCTGCGCCAGCTGCTGCGCCAGCGCGATGCCGACGACGTGCGCCCGCTGCATGCACGGGTGCCCGGCGAGCTCTACGACATGGCGGACACCCTCAACGCGCTGCTCGCCCGCCAGCGCGAGGGCCGCGACGCCTTGCTGCGCTTCACCGCCGACGCCAGCCACCAGCTCAAGACCCCGCTCGCCGGCCTGCAGAGCACCAGCGAACTGGCTCTGCAGAGCGAGTGCCCCGCCGACTGGCGCCATGCCCTGGAAACCGTGCATGACAGCGCGGCACGCACCAGCCGCCTGGCCGGTCAGTTGCTGAGCCTGGCCCGCCTGCGTCATGCCGATGAGGACAGCCTGGCAACGGTCGATCTGGCCGCCTTGCTGCGCGACACCGTGATGGAGTGGGCCGAGCGAGATGTCGCCCAGCATCACGACCTGGGCCTGGCGCCGCTACCCGAGGCGCCGCTGCGCATCCAGGGTGAGCCCTGGTCCCTGCGCGAGATGATCGGCAACCTGATCGACAACGCCCTGCGCTATACGCCGCCGGGCAGCGAGATCACGCTCGGCCTGGAGCGCCAGGCCGACACGGTGACGCTCGGCATCGAGGATGACGGCCCGGGCGTGGGCGATTCCCTGCTCGACCGCCTGCATCGCCCCTTCGAACGCGCCGGACGACAGGACACCCAGGGCTCCGGCCTCGGCCTAGCCATCGTCGAGTCCATCGCCCGCCGCCATGACGCCGTGTTGAGCGTGCGCAACGTACCGGGGCATGGCCTGTGGGTCGGCATCCGCTTTCCATTGCTGCCGGAGGAAGCCTGATGCTGCGACGCTGGCTGGCATGCCTGCTATTGGCCGGCCTGGCGCCGCCCGTTGCCGTGGCGCAATCCCCGATGCCGCTGGTGGTCGAGGCCGCACTCGACCGTCAGGTGGTCGCCCCGCTTCTCGCGGCCTTCGAGCGTACCCACCCCGACATCGCGCTGGTGTATCACGACCGCTCCACGCTCGAGGTCGACCGACGCGCCCGCGAGGTCCGCCCCGCGCCCGACGTGGTGATCAGCTCCGCCATGCCCTGGCAACTGGCACGGGTCAACGAGGGGCTCGCCCAGCCGCTGCACAGCGACGAGGCGCACGACTGGCCCGCGTGGGCAAAGTGGCGCAACGAGGTGTTCGGGTTCACCTTCGAGCCCATCGTCACCGTCTACCGGCTCGACCTGGCACGGTACATGATTCCGCCCACCACCCACGCCGACCTGCAAACCATCCTGACCAGCCATCAAGACCGCTTGCGGGGGCGCGTGACGACCTACTCGCCGGGCCGCAGCGGCGTCGGCTACACCCTGTTCCAGCAGGATGCGCGCTACTCGCCGCGTTTCTGGGATCTGGTCGCCGCCATGGGCGCCGCCGAGGTCAGCCTGGAGGACAACACCCAGGCCATGCTCGACGGCCTGAGCGAAGGGCGATACTGGGTGGGCTACAACCTGCTGGGCTCTTACGCCATGCACTGGGCCCAGAACCATCCGGAGCTGATCGTGCAGGTGCCCCAGGACTATGCACTGGTGATGATGCGCATGGCCTTCGTGCACCGCGACGCACCGCATCCGGCAGCCGCAAAGGCGTTCGTCAGCTTTCTGCTCGGCGTCGAGGGACAGCGCATTCTCGCCGGCAGCACGCCGCTGTTCAGCGTGCTGCCCGAGGTCATCGGACCCTACACCGCCCAGCGCCTTCGCGACCAGGTCGGTGAACGGCTCTATCCGATCCCGATCAACGCCTCGCTGCTGGCCTTCGTCGACCCGCTGCGCCGCGACGCCTTCATGGCCCGCTGGAACCGGGAAATCAGCATACTCGATCCTTAGGGCTGGGCGGCACTACCCAGGCCAGGCCGAGCAGCGGCAGATTCGTGACGCGCGTTGGCCGGTATACCACGGCGGAACCGACGGCTATTCCACGCTAATTTCGTAGCCGGTGAACTTGCGCAGGTTGATCACCCCGGTATCGAACATCAGGTACTGCCCTTTCAGGCCCATTAGGGTCCCGCCGACGCGGGGGGTCTTGTCGAAGTTGTGCGAGACGACCTTGGTCGGCGATTCGAGGACCGGATAGTCGATGGCCAGCGGCTCGGCATCGAGCGTGCGGATGGCATCCGCGCCGAAGCGCTCGCGCAGCGCGGCTAGCCCGTCGGCCAGCGTCGCCAGCAACCGGTCGCGCTCGGCGCGCAGGTCGAGCGCGGCGACATCGCCCTTGAGCATCGCCCGCCAGTTGGTGCGATCGGCGACCTGGCCCTTGAACAGCATCTCGACGAAGCCCGACTGCTGACGGGTGTCCACCTCGAGGATCGGCAGCGCCTGGATGGCGCCCTGGTCGAGCCAGCGGGTCGGCAATTGAGTGCGCCGGGTAATGCCCACCTTGAGCCCCGAGGAGTTGGCCAGGTAGACCACGTGCGGCTGGAAGCAGTGGCGCTCGCCCCACTCGGGCTCGCGGCAGGTGCCGGCGAAGTAGTGGCAGGTCTCCGGCTTGACGATGCAGGTGTCGCACTGCGCCAGGCGCTTGAAGCACGGGTAGCAATGGCCCTGCCCGAAGCTCTTGCGCGTGGGCCGGCCGCAATGGGTACAGGCGATCGCCCCGGTATGGCTCAGCCGCAGCGTCTGGCCCAGCCGCGCATTGAGATCCAGGCGCGACTCGCCGGCGCGGAGCGTATAGCGCGCCAGCCCGTCACCGCCCACGGCGATCGCCATCTTGGTCAGGCACCCCTGCCGGGCGATCAGTTGATCCACTTGATGCTGTCCTCGCCATCGCCGCCCGGCGTCTGGCTCTTGCAGCTGCCCTGCATATAGCCCACCCGCTCGCTCTCGGGGACGTTGTGTTCGATCTCGTAGCGCATCACCGCCTCCAGACACAGTTCGGTCTGCTCGTCACTGAGGCGCTTGCCGTCGGGCCACTTGCGCAGGGCGACGGCCTGCTTGAGGCTGTCATAGATCGTCGGCGTCATCTGCGCAATCATGCGCTCGAAGGTCATTTCACTCATCGTCATCTCCGCAATAGCCGGTACCGGCATCGTACTCGCGAGCGACCACCCGATCCGCTGGCCGGACGCTCGTTGACTAACTTTTCAATGGAGTTTGGCACGTCGGCTGGCCAGCCAGCCGCTCGCCAGGCCCAGCAGCAGGCCACCCAGATGGGCCTCGTTGGCGACGTTGCCGAAGCCGACCGGCGCGGCGAAATCGGTCATGGTGAAGACCATCCAGCCGAGCATGAAGACCACCAGCATGGTCGGCACGAAAAAGCCACTCTCCGGGACCCGTCGCGACATCAGCCAGACATAGCCGAGCAGCGCGTAGTCAACCCCGGACATGCCGCCGAACAGCACCGTACCGGTGGCATACTGCGCGAGGTTGGAGCCCACCGCGCTGATCGCGACGACCCAGGCCAGCCGAGCGCTGCCGTGCAGGCTCTCGACCTGGCGACCGAAATACCACAGCCACAGCATGTTGAAGATCAGGTGCATCCAGCCGAAGTGCAGGAAGGCCGGCGACAGTAGGCGCCAGAGCTGTCCGCTGCCCAGGCCGTCGGCCAGCGTGCCGACGCTCAGGCTGTTACCGACCACGCTCACCGGGACGATGGTCAGCCAGGCGATCACCCGATCGCCGAACAGCGCCATCAGCGCGAAAACCGCCAGGCAGAGCGCCACTATCCCGGCGGCCAGCGGCGCCTCGGCCAGCGCGCCGTGACGCCAACCGGAGCCGGCGCGTGGCGGATCCTCGTCGCGCAGTAGCGGCTCGCCACGCTGCCAGCGCTCGATGAGCTGCATCATCTGCGCATGCTGGCGCGGGTCGGCCAGCCACAGCACTTGGGCATCGCCTTCCTCGCTGAAGCGATGGCCGATGCGTCGCGCCCAGAGCGCCTGGCGCAGGGCGCGAGTGTCGGTTTCGCGGGGGATCATCAGCACCTTGTGCATGACCGCTCCTCATCTGTGGCCAGCTCCCCGCGGTCGGGGCCTGTCGCCAGCGACTCGCAGGTTCCATCCGACACATGCCTGGGCAACACATGCCATGACAGCGCACGCTTGGAGGCATGGCCTAGACGCGCGAAAAACGCGCAAAAAGAAAAGTCCGGCGGAGAGGGCCGCCGGACAATAAGCAAGGGATCATTCAAGGGAACACTCACTCTGACGGCCGCCTCGGGAACAAGTTTCATGGCGTGGCCAAAAAATGTGTAATGAATTGTAGCTTCATGAATCCAGATCGATTTCCCAGGGTCGGGGGCGGGCACGCTCTTCCCGCGGCACCCGCAACCAGACGAACTTGTCGGCGTTCAGGGCCGTCTCGCCGTCCCAGCGATAGGCGACCAGGCGACCGAACTTGACCGCGCTGTAATCGAGACAGGCGATGTTCGGCGCCGGCAGCGCCGGCACCCCCTCGCACCAGTAGTGACCCAGGAACAGCGGGCACTGCTCCGGCCCGTAATAGGGCAGCTGCGCGCGCTCGGCGGCCGACAGCCGGCGCAACTCCAGGTCATCGGGCAGGTTGTCGGGCTGGAATATCACCTCACCGTAGGTCTGCGGGTCGCGGGCCCAGAAATGCGCACGGAAGGTTCGCCGGGTAAAGCCGTCGCCGGAATGGATCTCGATGCCTTCGGGCAGATGCAGGTGCACGCCCCGGGTCAGCCGCTCGAGGACCCGGAAAGCGAAACTCTCCGAATGCACGGACTCCTGCAGGAAGGCGGCATCGATACGGCCTTGCGGGTATGCCTCGAGGAAGCGCTCGATCAGCGGCGCATCCCAGCAGGCGTGCACCACCCTCAAGCCGTCGCGCTCGAGCAATAGCGGAATCTCCATAAACCAGGCCAGCGTGTCGTCCCATTCGGCGGGATGATCGCGATACTGCTCGAGCGTCTCGTGGATGACCCGATTATGCCGCGGCGTATGCTCGCGCAGCCACTCACAGCCGGTGCCCGGAGGACAGCGCTGGTTGTATGCCAGTGCATTGATCTCATGGTTGCCCATCACGATGAACGCCTCGCCGGACTCGACCATGCGCCGGGCGATCGATACCGCCAGGCGAATCCGCGGCCCGCGGTCGATCAGGTCGCCGAGGAAGATCGCCTTGCGGCGCGGATGCCGATAGACGCCGCCCTTGAGGTGGTAGCCGAGCTTTTCCAGCAGCGCGCCCAGCGTCGCGCCGCAGCCATGCACGTCGCCGATCAGGTCGTAGCCGTCGATGCCGCCGGTCATGTTCATGTCACTCCCCCAGCCGGCTGCTCCAGCCGAGTTTGCTGCGGCAGATCTCGTAATAGTTGTGACCGCGCGGGTGAATCAGCGTCAGGCGTTGCGCCTTGCGTCGCACATAAAGAATGTCGCCGGGCTTGGAGACTACCTGGGTCTGGCCATCGCAACTGACGTGCGGATAGGCTTCGTTGGTCTCGCCGATATGAATCTTGATCTCGCAGGCACCATCGACCACGATCGGCCGGCTCGACAGCGTATGCGGGAACATCGGCACCAGGGTGATCGCCTCGAGGCCGGGATGCACGATCGGCCCGCCGCCGGACAGCGCGTAGGCCGTGGAACCGGTGGGCGTGGCCATGATCAGTCCATCGGCGCGCTGGCTATAGACGAACAGGCCGTCGATGAACAGCTCGAACTCGATCATCTCCACGGCCTTGCCGGGGTGCACGACGACGTCGTTCAGCGCATCGGCGGTTCCGACCAGCGAGCCCTCGCGATACACCTCGGCGTCGAGCAGAAAGCGCTGTTCGGTCTCGTAGTCGCCGGCCAGCACCTCACCGACCTTTTCCTCGACCTCGTCGGGCAGGATATCGGTCAGAAAGCCCAGCCGGCCGCGGTTGATCCCCAGCACCGGCGTGCCGCTACGGCACAGCGCCCGACCGGCGCCGAGCATGCTGCCGTCGCCGCCGACCACGATCACCAGATCGCAGAGCTCGCCGAGCTGGCTGCGGCTGGCTTCATGCTGGCCATGCTCGGCCAGCGCGCTGGCGGTGCGATCCTCGATGATGACATGATGGCCACGCGCGCCCAGGAAGCGGATCAGCCGGCGCAGCGTCTCGACCACGCTGCCGCTGCCGTGACGGCCGATCAGGCCGATATTCTTGAAAGGTTCCATGGGCGCTCCCAGCCACGTCGAGCCCGCTATTATGGGGGCTCTGCGTGGCCCCGGCAAACCGCGCCGCGCTTATTCGCAACCCGTTCGCAGCCGTCACGAGGTGCCTCATGTCCCGCTCCTATCGGCCCGAGACCGCACCCGGCGATTACCGCCACCCGCTGGTACGCGACCTGGCCTGGTTGCTCGACGCTCCCGACATGCTGGTTACCGCCTATCCCGGACGCCCCACGTTGACGGAACTGGGCCTGGCCGACCCCGACCGCAAGACAGCCTGGCTCGACGCACTCGAGGACAAGCCGGGGGGGCTCGAAAAAGCGCTCGATACACGCCGCGCCGGTCGCCTGGGGCTTTATCACGAGGCGCTGTGGCATTTCCTGCTGACCCATGCGCCGGGTACCCGCCTGTTGGGCGCCAACCTGGCGGTTCACGATTCGCGCGGCATGACACTGGGCGAGTTCGACCTGCTCTATGCCAGCACCGACGACGCTGCGCCCATCCACCTCGAGCTGGCCATCAAGTACTACCTGGGCCTGACGGACGGCCCCGGCCCACGCCACGACGCGGCACGCTGGATCGGCCCCGGCTGCGCCGACTCGCTGGCCATCAAGTGGCAACGCGCACTGGCCCATCAGCTCCCGCTGGCTCACCGGCCCGAGGCCGCCGCCACGCTCGAACGCTTCAGCATGGCCTCACCCGGCCGCCCTCTCGAACAGCGCCTGGCGATTCTCGGCGTGCTGTTCCAGCCGTGGCGCGGGGATGCCTCGCCGCTGCCGCCGGGGATCCATGCCGATGCCCTGCTCGGCGAATGGCTCTATCACCGCGACTGGCCGGATTTCTGCGCCACGCTCGGCAACCCGGAGTCGCTCCGCGGGGCTTTCCTCGACAAGCCGCACTGGCTGGCGCCGCCCCCCGACAGCGCCCTGCTGCCGCTGACCGCGCTATCGCGACAGCTCGATGCCCACTTCGCCGCGCGCCAGGTGCCTCGCCAACTCCTGCTGCACGAAGCGGGAGGGACCTACCGACGGCTGTTCGTGGTGGCCGACGACTGGCCGCGGGCGATTCCCCTGCCGCCAAGAGTGCCCTGCAACGCGAGCGCTTGAGGGGCCCTGAGCGCAGTCGACGCTTGACCCTGTAGTGCACTCAAGGGTTTAGACTTGCCGGAAATGTGCGTTGCTAGGGCGAATTCGCTGTGACCTATCTCGATTACTTCTCCCAATGGCTGAGCGCCTTCTGGCATTTATGGCTGGATGCCGCCCCCTGGCTACTGCTGGGACTGGTGGTGGCCGGATTGATGCAGGCGTTGCTCGATGCCAATCGGCTGGCCCGCCACCTGGGCGGCGAAGGCGCCTGGCCCAGCGTCAAGGCGGCGCTGCTCGGCGCGCCGTTGCCCTTGTGTTCCTGCGGGGTCATCCCGGCCGCGCTGGGCCTGCGGCGCAGCGGTGCCTCGCGCGGCTCGACGGCGTCGTTTCTGATCGCCACGCCGGAGACCGGGGTCGACTCGATTGCCCTGTCCTATGCCCTGCTGGGCCCATTACTGGCGATCGTTCGTCCCGTCGCTGCGATCGTCAGCGCGATTACCGCCGGTGTGTTGACCAGCGTCAGCGAACCGCGCTCGGCCAGTTCGTTGAGCGCCTCCGCGGTCGCGACCGACGCCGCTCCGGGGACTAGCGGCTCCGCTTGCTGTTCGAGCAGCGGTTGCAGCACGGCGAGCGAGACAGGCACGGGCCCGCGCAAGCCGACCCGAGCGCCACTGGCGCAGCGCTTGCTGGCGGGACAGCGCACCGCCTTCGGCGACCTGTTCGGAGATCTGGCCGGCTGGCTGCTGGTCGGCCTGGCCCTGGCCGCCGCCGTCACGGCATTCGTGCCCGAGAGTTTCCTGACCCGCTTCGGCGATGGCCTGGCGGCGATGCTGGTAATGGCGGCCATCGGCGTGCCGATGTATATCTGCGCCTCGGCCTCGACGCCGCTCGCCGCCGGCCTGCTGCTCGCCGGCGTATCGCCGGGGGCGGTACTGGTGTTCCTGCTGGCCGGGCCGGCCACCAACATCGCCACGCTGGGGATCGTGCGCCGCGAACTGGGTACACGAACGCTGGGAATCTACCTGGCCAGCGTGGTCGGCGTGGCGATCGCCTTCGGCTATTTGACCAACGCGCTGGCCGGCGTCTGGGGAATCGACGTGCAGACCGAGCTGGCCGCCAGCGGCGAATTGCTGCCGAGCTGGCTGACGCTGGGGGCCGCCGGCATCCTCGCCGCGTTGACCCTGGCCTGGCTCGGGCGCAACTGGCTGCCGGCGCGCCGCCGCACGGCCGGCAGCGGCTGCGACGATGGCTGCTGCCGCTGATCGTTGATCGGTTAATGGCCGGCGCGGCGCAATCTCAGTCGTGCGTTTAGCCGGCCTTCGTCGACACGGGGCGACGCTTCGCCGGGCGACGCTTCGCCCACCATTCGTTGACCAGCAGCGCGGCGACGATGATCGCGCCGCCGGCGGCCAGCCTGGGCAGGTCGGCATCGCGATTCCAGATCAGCAGGTTGACCAGCAGCCCGGCGGGAATCAGCAGGTTGTTCATGATCGCCAGTGCGCCGGCATCGACTTGGGTCGCGCCCTTGTTCCACAGGAAGTAGCCGAGCCCCGAGGCGACCAGCCCCAGCCAGGCCAGCACGCCCCACTGTATGCCGCTGCTCGGCAGTCGGGCCGCGCCGAACAGCGCATAGGCGATGATCACCAACCCCAACGCGCCCAGGTAGAACCAGCCGAACACGCCGTGCTGGGGCACTTCGGCCGGCAACCGGCGCGCCAGGTGGCGGTAGGCGACCTGGCCGACGGCGAAGCACAGATTGGCGCCCTGGACGATGGCGAAACCCAGCCAGAAATCGGCGCCCACCCCCTGATAACGGATCACTGCAGCGCCGGCCACGGCAACCGCCGCGGTGACCAGGTAGAATGGCGTGAAGCGCTTGTCCATGGCGTCGTCGAGCAGCGTCACATAGAGCGGCGTGAAGATGGTGAACAGCAGCACTTCCGGCACCGAAAGCAGCAGGAAGGATTGATAGAAGAAGATGTACATCAACCCCAACTGGACGGCGCCGATGGCCATCAACGCCAGCTTGTGGGCATGGCTCAAGGCCCGTGGACGCAGAAACGGCAGGAACAGCAGGCTGGCCAAGGCGATGCGCACCAGCACCGCGAAATAGCTATCGACCTGACCCGAGAGATACGCGCCGATTAGCGAGAACGAGAAGGCCCAGAGGGCCGTGACAGCGAACAGATAGGACATGAGCGATCCGTGAGTCAATCAATCGAGGCGGCTATCTTAGCGCTGCGCCAACGGCTTCTGTCAACTTCAACAGTATCTTTTAGTTCACAACCCTTGCCGGGTTCGCAGAGTGGCTGGGCCGGCCGGGGCAACGGCACGGTCGAGGTCGAGACGCATGCCGACGCCAGCCTGACATTTACCGAAAGCGGTCGCTTCCGGCTGGACGGTGCGAACGCATCGATCGCCTTTCGCAACGTCTTTCGCTGGACGCCGCAGGCGGACGCCATCACCCTGAGCCACGAGCGGCGCGGCGCCGAAGCGGCCGTCCGACTGTTCGAGCTGATTCCGGCAGAACCCGACGCCGCCGCCGACTGGGTCGCCCGCGAGGCGCATCAGTGCGTCGCCGATCGCTATCGCGCGCGGCTCACGCTGGTCGAAACGGGGTTCGACCTGGCCTGGACCATCGAAGGCCCACGCAAGAACGAGCGCCTCCTCTACCGCTACCGCTGACGTTCGCGCCCGCGCGGGACCGAACCTGGCGTATGCTCGGCGCACGCGGAGACAGGCTCCAACGATACAGCCGCCCAACGAAAACGGCGCCCGCAGGCGCCGTGGAGTACAAGGAAAATAACGGCCGGTATCAGCTTTCCTCCCAGGACTTGACCATCTCGTCGTAGGGCACGGTCTTGCCCTGCGGCTTTTCGTTGTCGAGCTTGGGCTTGGGCGCGCCCGGCTGATCGAGCCAGTACTGGGCGTCACGCGGCTCGTTGAGCTTGGGGCCGCAGGTATCCTGAACGTTGGCGCGCTCCAGACGCTCCATGATGCGATCCTGGGCCTCGGCTAGACCATCCAGTGCTTCCTGGGCGGTGGATTCGCCGCTGGCCGCACGCGACACATACTGCCACCAGAGTTGCGCGAGCTTCGGATAATCCGGCACGTTGGTTCCGGTCGGCGACCACTGCAGGCGCGCCGGGCTACGATAGAACTCGACCAGCCCACCCAGCTTGGGCGCGGCATCGGTCATCGCCTGGGACTGAATGTCGGACTCGCGAATCGGCGTCAGGCCGACCAGGGTCTTCTTCAGCGACACGGTCTTGGCGGTGACGAACTGGGCATACAGCCAGGCCGCCATACGGTTCTTCTCGGGGGTGGAATCGAAGAAGGTCCAGGCACCCACGTCCTGGTAGCCCTTCTTCATGCCCTCCTCCCAGTACGGCCCCACCGGCGAGGGTGCCATCCGCCACTTGGGCGTGCCATCCTCGTTGACCACCGGCAGGCCCTCCTTGGTCATGTCCGCGGTGAAGGCGGTGTACCAGAAGATCTGCTGGGCGATGTTGCCCTGCGCCGGGACCGGACCGGATTCCGAGAAGGTCATGCCCTGCGCCTCGGGTGGCGCGTAGGCCTTCAGCCAGTCGACGTACTTCTGTGTGGCGTATACGGCTGCCGGCCCATTGGCCGCCCCGCCTCTCGAAACGCTCGAGCCCACCGGATGACACTCCTCGACGCGAATACCCCACTCATCGACCGGTAGACCGTTGGGAATGCCCTTGTCGCCGGCCCCCGCCATGGAGAACCAGGCATCGGTGAAGCGCCAGCCCAGCGACGGGTCCTTCTTGCCGTAATCCATGTGGCCGTAGATGCGCTTGCCATCGATGGTCTTGACGTCGTTGGAGAAGAAGTCGGCGATATCCTCGTAGGCCGACCAGTTCACCGGCACGCCCAGCTCGTAGCCGTACTTGTCCTTGAAACGCTGCTGGTACTCGGGGTTGTCGAACCAGTCGGCGCGGAACCAGTAGAGGTTGGCGAACTGCTGATCGGGCAACTGGTAGATCTTGCCGTCGGGCCCGGTGGTGAACGACAGGCCGATGAAGTCGTCGAGATCAAGCGTCGGCGAGGTGAAGTCGGCACCATCACCCTTGATCATCTCGGAAATCGGCACGACCTTGCCATAGCGAAAATGGGTGCCGATCAGGTCGGAGTCGTTGACGTAGCCGTCGTAGATGTTGCGCCCCGATTGCATCTGGGTCTGCAACTTCTCGATCACGTCACCTTCCTGAATCAGATCGTGATTGAGCTTGATGCCGGTGATCTCGTGGAACGCCTTGGCCAGCACCTCGGCCTCGTACTGGTGCGTGGTCAGGGTCTCCGAGGCCACGTTGATTTCCATGCCGCGCAGCGGCTTGGCGGCGTCGATGAACCACTGCATCTCCTTCATCTGCTCCTCGGGCGTCAGCGTCGACGGCGAGAATTCACTGTCTATCCAGCGTTTGGCGGCGTCCTGGTACTGATCGGCCAGGGCCAGTGTCGGGACCGAGAGGCACGTCGCCAGACTCATTGCCAGGGCGAGGCGCGTCGGCCGTAGGGCGTACTTGTTGTGGGACATGATGACCTCGTTGTTGTGACCGTACGGTTGTATATCGGCTTGCAGCGTTGTCGTTGTCGCGATTACCCCCATTTCATGATGATGGCGAGCCCCGCCACGCTGATCAGCGTGGCGATCCACAGCGGCCAACCGGTCACCGCCAGCAACAGCAGGTGCGCATAGCCGGCGACCAGCAGACTGATGAACAGGCGATCGCCGCGGGTCGTGGCGATCGGCAGGAATCCCTTGCGTTGGTGCCCCGGCGAGACGACCTGCCACACCGTCATCGCGCATAGCATCAGCGCGATGACGATGAAGAACGTCGCCGTGGGCAGTGTCCAGGCCATCCATTCCATGACGTGACTCCTCTATCTCTCGGGCGAACCGCGCCTGGCACCGCTTAGACGCGGCCCAGCGCGAAGCCCTTGGCGACGTGGTTGCGAACGAAGTAGATCACCGCGATACCGGGCAGCAGTGCGACCACCCCGGCGGCGGCGAGCACACCCCAGTCGATGCCCGAGGCGGAAACGGTGCGCGTCATCTGGGCGACGATCGGCTTGGCGTCCACCGAGGTCAGCGTGCGCGCCAACAGCAGCTCGACCCACGAGAACATGAAGCAGAAAAACGCCGTCACGCCGATGCCGGGGCGAATCATCGGGATGAAGATTCGAAAGAAGAAGCGCGGAAAGCTGTAACCGTCGATATACGCCGTCTCGTCGATCTCCTTGGGCACCCCGGACATGAAGCCCTCGAGGATCCACACTGCCAGCGGCACGTTGAACAGACAGTGCGCCAGCGCCACGGCGATCGGCGTGTCGAACAGCCCCACCGAGGAATACAGTTGGAAGAACGGCAGCAGGAACACCGCCGGCGGCGCCATGCGGTTGGTCAGCAGCCAGAAGAACATGTGCTTGTCGCCGAGAAAGCGATAGCGCGAGAACGCATAGGCCGCCGGCAACGCCACCGCCAGCGAAATAGCCATATTCATCGACACGAACGACAGCGAATTCAGATAACTGGTGTACCAGGTCGGGTCGGTGAAGATCACCCGGTAGTTGTCGAGCGTCAGGTCGTTCGGCCACAGCGACAGGCCGCCGAGAATCTCGCGATTGGATTTCAGCGACATGTTGATCAGCCAGTAGATCGGCACCAGCACGAAGGCCAGGTACGCAACCATCACCAGCAGCTTGCGATATTTCATGGTCGTCCCCTCAGTCCTTGGCGTCGGCATGGGTCATCGCGGTGTAGAACACCCAGGTGACCAGCAGAATGATCAGGAAGTAGATCAGCGAGAACGCCGCCGCCCGGCCCAGGTCGAACTGCCCCACCGCCATCTGGGTCAGCGTCTGGCTGAGAAAGGTCGTGGTGCTGCCCGGCCCACCGCCGGTCAGCACGAACGGCTCGGTGTAGATCATGAAGCTGTCCATGAAGCGCAGCATCACCGCGATCAGCAGCACGTTCTTGAGCTTGGGCAGTTGGATGTAGCGGAATACCGCCCAGGGCGAGGCGCGGTCGATGCGTGCCGCCTGGTAGTAGACGTCGGGGATCGAGCGCAGCCCCGAATAGCACAGCAGCGCCACCAGCGAGGTCCAGTGCCAGACATCCATGATCAGCACCGTGATCCAGGCATCGCGCGGATTGGAGGCGTAGTTGTAATCGACCCCCGAGGCATTGAGCAGCCAGCCGTAGAGACCGATGTCCTCGCGGCCGATGATCTGCCAGATGGTGCCGACCACGTTCCAGGGGATCAGCAAGGGTAGTGCAAGCAGAATCAGGCAGACCGACACGCCGATGCCCCGGCGCGGCATCGATAACGCCACGGCGATGCCCAACGGCACCTCGATCACCAGTACGCTGAACGAATAGGCGAACTGACGCAGCAGCGAATCGTGCAGACGCGGATCACGCAGGATCTCGCGATACCACTCGGTTCCCACGAAAAAGCGGGTACTCGGGTCGAAGATGTCCTGCACCGAGTAATTGACCACCGTCATCATCGGAATGATCGCGCTGAAGGCGACCAGCACGAATACCGGCAGCACCAGCCACCAGGCCTTGTTGTTATGCACTCGCATGGTCGACCTCCACCAGCAGATCGTCGGCATAGAAACGGGTCCAGCGTTCGGGCAGCAATAGCCCCACCCGCCCCTCGGGCACCGCATGGTCCTCCTCGACGCGCACCTTGATCGGCAACTCGGCGTCGGGACCTTCGAGCAGCAGATCGACGATCTTGTAGGTACCCAGGTCCTGCACCAGGTCGACCCGCGCGTTCAGCGGCGACTCCCCGCACGCGACCAGCTGGATGAATTCGGGGCGAATGCCCAGCATTAGCCGCTGTCCCGAATGACGCTCCAGGGCTGCGCGCACATCCTCGGCCAACGGCACGTCACAGCCGGCCAGGCGCACGCCACCGGCACTCAGCGTGACCGGACACAGATTCATGCCCGGACTGCCGATGAAATAGCCCACGAAGGTGTGGGCGGGGTATTCGAAGAGTTCGCGCGGGGTCCCGAACTGGACGATCTCGCCTTCGTACATCACCGCGATCTTGTCGGCGAAGGTCGATGCCTCCAACTGGTCATGGGTGACGTAGACCATGGTGATGTCGAAGCGCTCATGGATCTGCTTGAGCTTGCGGCGCAGCCGCCACTTGAGCTGTGGATCGATCACCGTCAGCGGCTCGTCGAAGAGAATCGCCGCGACGTCGTCGCGCACCAGCCCGCGACCCATCGAGACCTTCTGCTTCTCGTCGGCGGTAAGATGGCTCGCCTTGCGCGTCAGCAGGTGTTCGATCTCCAGCGCCTCGGCCACCTCACGCACCCGCTCGTCGATCTTGGCCGCCGACTGTCGCTGGTTGCGCAGCGGAAAGGCCAGGTTGTCGTGCACCGTCATGGTGTCGTAGACCACCGGGAACTGAAAAACCTGGGCGATGTTGCGCTGCTGGGGCGATAGCGCGTTGACGGACTCGCCGTCGAACATCACCCGGCCCTGAGAGGGCTCGAGCAGCCCCGATATGATATTGAGCAGCGTGCTCTTGCCGCAGCCCGACGGGCCGAGCAGCGCATAGGCCCCGCCCTGCTCCCATACGTGGTCTATGCGCCGCAACGCGTAGTCGCTCGCCTGCCCAGGGTTCGCCGCATAGCTGTGAGCCAATTGGTCGAGTCGGATTTCCGCCATGATTGCCTCATTCCGTTGCAAGGGATGGTGCCCGGACCAGTTCGCCCGACGCGTCGAAGACGAACAGCTTGGTGCTAGGGGCATAGACACGGATCGCACTGTCGACCGGGAAGTCGTGGATACCGCCGAGGTGCAGCACCAGTTCGAGATCGTTGCTGGCGACGTGCAGGAAGGTCTCCGAGCCGCTGATCTCGGCGACGCCGACCTCGACGCAGAACTCCAGATCATCGTCATGCAGTGGCGTCAGGCTGAGGTGGCTGGGCCGGATACCCAGGCGATAGTCGCCGTCGTCGAGGCTGCCAAGCGGCCCCGGCAGGGGAAAGGCGGTTTGCCCGATACGCAATTCGCTGCCGGCGACCGTGACCTCGAGCAGATTGATCGGCGGCTCGCCGAACAGCGAGGCGGCCTCGGCCGACGCGGGACGATGGTAGACCGCATCGCTGGGGCCGCTCTGCAGGATCCGGCCTTGATGCAGCAAGGTTGTAGTGTCGCCCAGCGCCAGTGCCTCGGAAGGCTCGGTGGTGGCATAGACGGCGATGGTATTGCGCGAGCGGAACAATTTGCGCATTTCCAGGCGCAACTCCTCGCGCAGCTTGTAGTCGAGATTGACCAGCGGCTCGTCGAATAGCACCAGATCGGCGTCCTTGACCAGTGCCCGGGCCATTGCCGTGCGTTGCTGCTGGCCGCCGGACAGCTCGAGCGGATAGCGTCCCAGCAGATGGTCGATGCGCAGCATGGCGGCGATCTCCTCGACACGTCGCTCGATCTCGTCCTTGGGAACCCGAGCCAGCTTTAGCGGCGAGGCGATATTGTCGAACACCCGCAGTGAGGGATAGTTGATGAATTGCTGATAGACCATCGAGACATTGCGCTTGCGCACCGGAACGTGGGTCAGGTCCCGCTCGCCGAACAGCACCCGTCCGCGATCCGGCGTGTCGAGCCCCGCCATCAATCGCATCAATGTCGTCTTGCCCGACAGCGTATGGCCCAGCAGCACATTGAAGGAACCCGGCTCCAGGCTCAGGCAGGCATCACTGATGTGTTTCTCACCGCTGACCGTGCGGTCGATATGTTCGAGGATTAGAGACATGACGCAGGGCTATCCTTTTCATGTTCGCAAATTCTTCATGTTCACAAGCGAACGCCATGCCAGTTTCTTCTCGCTACTCCCAGTTTTCCTAAAAATTTCCTCAAGCGACTGATTAAAAGCCTATAAACACCCACCCTACCTTGGTATAAGCGTATTTGCGGACAACTCTACTAGGCTTGATTGAACACTCTCTGTACAGTTTATGGACACCCAGCTGTGCACGGAAATGTTCGAAAACGAAAACAAGACAGGGAAACCCGCCATGCAAGAGGATGCCAAGCATCGTCAGCGCGCCCATATTGCGCGCGCCCGAGACCGCCTGGGCAACAGCGAGGCTCGGGTTAGCGCCCGGCAGCCTGCCCGTCACTCGGCAGCCGATATCGCGCGGCGGCGCACCCTGGCCCGCCCGCTGCTGGAATTGCTGGAAAAGGATCTCGTACCCGAGGTCGCCGTCATGCTGCGGCATTGGCAGTGCGTGCTGGTGCTGGCCGACCGGGATGCCGTGATCCTGGCCCATTGGGGCGATTCACGGGCAATGCTTCCAAGCCATGAAGACTGGTTGCTGCCCGGTACGCAGTGGCAGGAAGCGCAGCTCGGCTGCAATGCCATCGGCAGTTGCCTCGCCGAGGACGAAGCCCTGGACGTGATCGGTCGCGAACATACCTGCGATGCCCTGCATCATCTCGCCGGCCACGCGGTGCCGGTGCGCGATTGGCGAGGGGAGAACGACGCCTGCCTGGCGCTGCTCAGCGACCCGTACCGCAATCGCTCTTCCCGCTATAGCGGCCTGCTACAGGTTCTGGCGATGCAGATCGAAAATGGCCGATTGATCGCCCACTACCGCCATCGCCATTTTCGCCTGGCCTTCAATGCCAACCGCGACGACATCGACGGTCCGCGTTCGGGCCTGCTGATTCTCGATGCCCACGGCCGACCGGTTAATGGCAACTCACGAGCCTGCTGGCTGCTGAAGCTCGAGCGCGAAGCGCTGACGGGAACCACGATCGACACGCTCTTCGACACGAGTTGGTCGGAACTGGTGGCGCGCGGCAACGAGCTGGTGCCTCTGCGCGTCGCCGGTCGCTATCACTGCTACGGCCGGCTCGCGGCCCCCGACCGCTTGCCTGATGCCAAGGTTCCTGCCAAGCCTTCGCCGCTATCGGCGCTCGACCTGGGCGACCCCCGTCTGCGTCAGGCGATCACGCTTGCCGAGCGCCTTGGGGATCGCGGCATCGCCATGCTGCTATACGGCGAAACCGGCACCGGCAAAGAGGTCTTCGTCAAGGCATTGCATGCCACGAGCCGGCGCGCCGACAAACCGCTGGTCGCCATCAACTGTGCCGCCATTCCCGATGCTCTGGTCGAAGCCGAACTGTTCGGTTATGTGCGCGGCGCCTTCACCGGCGCCGACCCGCGCGGCAATCCCGGGCGCTTGCGTGAAGCCCATGGCGGTCGGCTGTTCCTCGACGAGATCGGCGATATGCCTCTGCCGGTTCAGGCTCGCCTGTTACGGGCCCTGCAGGAACGCAAAGTCACGCCGCTGGGCGGCAGTACCGCCTATCCGGTGGATATCGAGGTCATCGCTGCCACCCATCGCCCGCTGGCCGACGAGGTGGCCAGCGGGCGCTTTCGCGCCGATCTGTATTACCGGCTGTGCGGGGTCGAGTTGAGCCTGCCGCCCTTGCGCGAGCGTCATGATATCCCCGCCCTGGTGCAGGTCCTGCTCGCTCAACTGACGCGCGAACTCGACCCCGAGGGCAAGGGGGGCACACCGCCTCGGCCCTCGCCAGCGCTGCTGGATTGGTTATGCCGACAACGCTGGCCGGGCAACATTCGCGAGATGGAAAACGTCCTGCGTGTCGCACTGGCGATCAGCGACGGGCCTTTGCTCGACCTGCAGCACCTGCCCGCCAATGCATTCGCCCCGGATGCACGCCTTGCGGCTCCGGCACCACAGGACCCCCACGAGCCGCCGATCAGTCGGCCGATATCCGCGCGCCCCACTCCCGCCGCTGCGCCGGCCGGTCTACGGGAGCGCCTGGCCGCCCATCGCGGCAATCTTTCGGCGTTGGCTCGGGAACTGGGCATAAGCCGCACCACGCTCTATAAGCGCTTGCGTGAACAGGCCGAGGTCGGCGTGAATGCCCTTGGTTAGTACCGGGCCCGCTGGATCGATGTCACGCGTTGCCCCGAGGTTTAAGTGTTACCCACGAAAAAGCCCCCTGACAGGCAGGAGGCTCGATGAGTGTTGTGGCTAGTACGCTCAGCGCCGGGCAATGATCCATATTGCATGAATGATCCCGGGAATGTAGCCGAGAATCGTCAGCAGAATGTTGAGCCAGAAATGCAGTCCCAGACCGACCTGCAGGAAGACCCCAAGCGGGGGCAGCAGGATTGCCAGAATGATGCGGATCACGTCCATGATGTGTCTCCTATAGATACGCTGGATGTCGTTCCTTGAACGAACGCGCTGAACGTCGCGAACGCTATTGCTCACATGGGCCCGACGACCGGGCTCTTCAAGTCACGACTTGTCTGAAGTTTCATCATCGTCTCGCCGGTGCGCCGCGTGATCGTACTTCTGCGCGATCCGTTCGGCATCGTCGGCAAGCTGCGCGTGGTGGCGCTCCCAGTCTTCCCAGTCATGCGGCGTACCGCTGCGTGGACGCTGGCTTCCGGCATGACGTGCGCGCTGCCAAGCCAGCTCTTCCAGCGTGTTGGGGCGCTCTTCGTCACGCTCGAGCGCGATGCCCTGCTTGGCGAGATAATCTCTTGCGTTCATGGTATCTCCTTGCAGCGTCGCGTCAGTCGAACCGGACGACCGACGTATCGTATATGGTGTTTATGACAGTGCTGCTCCTGCTCGCGTTCACCGGCACACTTTCAGTTGCCAGCGGTTGCCAGAGCGGCGCCAACGGCTTGGCGAACCACAAACCAGCCGGAAATATCGGTGGTGTGTCTCTAGGGTAGCAGTTGCGTATGGACCGAACGCCCTCATGGAGCAGTCATCATCTCCGTGGGGCTGGGCTATGCTGAAATTGCAAGCGCCGCGGCCGCGTTTCGTGGCGCTTCGATCGCACCGCAGGAAACGCGGCCGGGCAACCCCGGTTGGACAGGATCACGTCCAGCAGGGTCTCAGTCCTTCGAGGAGGTACGCACATGACCAACAAGGCGCCCATGACGGTACGTGACATCATGTCTCGCGACTGTTACCGAGTCACCGGTGACACATCGGTGGCGACGCTCGTGGCCGGCCTGGCCCTGCACCGATTGCCTGGCGCACCGGTCGTCGACGGGCGCGATCACTTGATCGGCTTCATTTCCGAACATGATGTGATGGCCAAGCTGTTCGAGAGTGTCTACCTCAGCGACGAGCCGGCACCGGTACGCGACCTGATGCGCCATGAGGTGCTCACGGTCACCCCCAACAAGAGCGTGACCGATCTCGCCCAGGAGATGCAGGGGCAAAAGCCCAAGGTCTACCCGGTGGTCGAACAGGAGCGCCTGGTAGGCATCGTCACCCGACGCGACGTGGTCGGCGCCATTCTGCAGATGCGTAACGTTCATTAGCCGGCGCGGTTGCGCAAGGCAGTCGCTTGGCGAGGGCGGCATAAAAAACCGCCGCATCGAAGATGCGGCGGCCAATGGATCGAATGCAGTAAGCAAAGACGCAATTCTCAGCGACTGCCAAAAAATTGCGCTTATCCTTGTGACCACAGGTTGCCGACATTTATCCCTGGAAATCGAAATTTCTTTGAACCGGGCCATATCGCCCGCGTCACGCCCATCCCAGTCCTCCCGCCAGTAGCGCAAGCGTCGCGAGCAATGTCGCGACATTGACGCCCATCATCCGCATCAGTGCCTGGTGATCGTCCAGTACCCGGGGCAGGCGCAAGGCCACCCATAGCGCCGCGGGGAACGTCAGCCAGGTCGGCCCGGTTTCCATCGGAAAGAGTTGGCTCACCTGGCCTAGGGCGATCAGCCCGTAGGCGCCCAGCAGCAGCGTCGCCACCCACCGCGAAGCGCGCGGCAATCCCAGCACGATGGGCAGATGGCGGCGTCCGACACGCCGATCGGCCTCCCGATCGGGAAACTGGTTGATCAATAGCAATTCGCTGACCAGCAGCAATGCCACCGCCGAGCCCAGCAACGCCGTAGCATCGACACGTCCACCCAGCGCAATCACGCTACCCAGCACCATGATCGGGCCGAATCCCAATCCCGGCGCCAGCAGGCAAAGCCAGGGCGAACGGGTGATCCAACGCGTATAGGCCACCATCAGAACCATGCCGCTCAGCCCCAGCAGCAGCATCGGCCAGCCACGCAGCCATATAAAGTAAAAGCCGATCGCCACCACGCCGGCCGCCATGACCAGAGCCGTTAGCAGCACCTGGGAAGCGGCCTTGGGCGCTGCGGGCAACGCTCCGCTTCCTCCCGAGAACGGCGTGCGCCGTGTGATCAGGTCGAGGCCGGAGCGAAAATCGTCATACTCGTTGAGCAGATTGACCACCGCATGCGCCAGCAGCCCACCGACCAGCACCAGTACGATATCCAGTGATTCGAGCGCGCGCGATTGGCGAGCCGCGACGCTGACCCCGAGCAAGACGCAAAGCGGTGCCAATATCAGGAAGTTGGGGCGAGTGGCGCGTGCCACCGTGAGGGTCGTCATGCAGTTCCTTGTCCGTTCAGCCTATGTCCAGGAGGCTGTGCACGCTTTCCTTGCCAGCATGCCCGACGATTCATTATCATCGAGGCGCCGAGCGGGTATAGCTCAGTTGGTAGAGCATCAGCTTCCCAAGCTGAGGGTCGAGGGTTCGAATCCCTTTGCCCGCTCCAGTATTTCACCTTTCCTGTCGAACGCCCCCCTCCTTGCTTGCGTCATGCTCGCTGTTCAGCGGGAAGTGGCAGCGATAGACATGCCCTTCGCCGGCACTGGAAACGCCAGGATCGATCTGACTGCAGACCTGCCGTGCCCTCGGGCAGCGGGTGTGAAACTCGCAGGCCGGCGGGCGGTTCACCAGACTGGGCACATCGCCCCTGGCCTCGACCCGCTGGATCCTGGCATCGGGGTCGGGCTCCGGGTTCGCCGAGAGCAGCACCTCGGTGTAGGGATGACGCGGCCGGTAAAACACCTCCTCGGTCGGGCCTTGCTCAACGAAACGCCCCAGGTACATGACCGCCATGTGATCGGAGATATGGCGAACCACGTTGAGGTTGTGGGTGATGATCAGCATGGCGATGCCCAGCTCTTCCTGCAGGCGTGCCAGCAGGTTCATCACTTCGCCCTGCACCGAGACATCGAGCCCGGCCGTCGGTTCATCGGCGATGATCAGCTTGGGATCGAGCGCGAGCGCACGGGCCACGCCGATTCGTCGCGCCTGACCACCCGAGAGCTGATGCGGGAAGCGCTGGGCGAAATCGGTGCCAAGCCCGACCATCTCGAGAAGTCGCTTGGCCTCGGCATCCCTATCCCGGTCGCGCATTCCATGCATCTTGAACGGTTCGGTAATCAGCGAGCGGACGGTCAACCGGGGTGACAGCGAACCGACCGGATCCTGAAACATCATCGCCATGTCACGGCGATACGGCTTGTAAGCCCGCTGCGACAGACCGGTCAGCTCGTTGCCAGCGAAGCGAATGGAGCCGGAGTGGACCGGATTGAGCCCCATCAGGGCCCGTGCGATGGTCGACTTGCCCGAGCCGCTCTCGCCCACCAGGCCGAGCGTCTCGCCGGGCCGCACCTGAAAGGAAACGTTACACACCGCATCGAGGAAGGGATCGGACGTACGTGTCGCCAGGGCGCGGACCATTCCCATGCTGCGAAAGCGGACCTTGAGATCCTCCACTTCTAGCAAGACACTCATGGATGTCCTCCCGCTGCCTTGTCTCGAGCCTGTCGAATATCACGGCTCTCTCGATCGCGACTGGCTTCGCCCGGGTCGCGTAGATGACAGCGTGCCGTATGCGCGGCAAGCGTGTCGTCTCCATCGGCCCTGCCCTCGTCGACGCCCGCGACGACGGTATAGTGCGGCGGCCGCTCAAGCTGGCAGCGGTCGAAAACGTAGGGACAGCGATCCTTGAAGATGCAACCGCCGGGCACCTCGCCGGCGAGCAGGCTGGGCACGTTGCCGGGAATCGTCGGCAGGCGGCGGGTCCGCTCCCGAATCCTGCCCGGGTCGCATTCCAGCAGTGCCTGGGTATAGGGGTGGCCCGGCTGATGAAAGATGTCGCGCACGCTGCCTCGTTCGACCACTTCGCCGGCGTACATCACCACGACGTCGTCGCAGAGCTCCGCCACCGTGCCCAGATGATGCGAAACGAACAGGATCGAGCAACCCAACTCCGACTGCAGACGCTTGAGCAGATTGATGATCTGCACTTCCATGGTTGCGTCCAGCGCCGTCGTCGGCTCATCGGCCAGGATCAGGTCCGGCTCGACCAGCATCGCCATGGCGATGCAGATACGCTGGCGCATGCCGCCGGAGAACTGGTGAGGATAGTTGCGAATGCGGCTCTCGGGATCGGGAATGCCGACATGGCCCAGCGCCTTGATCGCCCGGCGCCGCTTTTCCGCCTTCGAGACGCTGTCGCGATACTGGATATCGATCATGTGGTCGTCCACGGACAGCACGCGATTCAGCGAGGTCATGGGGTCCTGGAAGATCATCGACATGCGCCGCCCGCGAACGTCGCGCATCTGGCGCGGAGAGAGTCGCAGCAGGTCGTCTCCCTCCAGCAGCACCTCGCCCCGGGTGATGATCGCGTTCTCGGCCAGCAGCCGGATGATGGCGTACGCCAGGGTGGATTTGCCGCTACCGCTCTCCCCCACCACACCGACGATCCGTCCCTTGGGAACCGCTACCGAAATATCGCGCAGCGCATGGATGCGCCCTTTGGGGCTCGTGAAGTCCAGGGACAGCGAACGCACCTCGAGCAAGGTCCCCAACGCCGCTCCCGGCACGCCCCGAGTCGTGGCAGCCTGGCTCATACGTCCCTCCTCAGCTTGGGATCGAAGATGTCCCGTAGCGCCTCACCCAGGAAGGTGAAGCCCAGCGTGGTCAGGATGATCGGTATGCCTCCTGCAATGACCGGCCAGGGCGAGTTCTGGATGTAGCTGTAGCCATCGTTGAGTATCGTGCCCCAGGATGGCGTCGGCGGGCGCACCCCCATGCCCAGAAAGCTGAGCCCCGCTTCGAGGGTGATCACCAGAGGGACGTCCATGCTGACCAGGATCAGCAACGGCCCGATCACGTTGGGCAGGATATGCACCCCCAGGATGCGCCCGGTACCTGCGCCCATCGCCCGCTCGGCCAGTATGTACTCGTGGTCGCGCAGCGACTGCGTCTGGGTGCGCACGACGCGTGCGTATACGGGAATCGAGGTCACGGCCACGACGAAGACCACCGTGAGCAGGCTGGGGCCCAGCAACGTCACCACGGCCAGGGCGAAGATGATGACCGGAAAGGCTCGCACCGAATCGAGGGCCAGCAGCAGGCCATTGTCCAGCCAGCGCGGCCCGAAGCCCGCTACCAGCCCCAGCACGAGCCCCAGCGAAAGTGCGGCGGCGAGGGAGGTCAGGGCCACGATCAACGCGACCCGCCCGCCCATGATCACGCGCGAAAGTATGTCCCGTCCGAGCTGGTCGGTACCCAGCGGATGCGCCCACGAGGGCGGCCCAAGGCGCGGGCCGACCATGATCTGGGTGGGGTCGAAGGGGACGATGAAGTTCGCCAGCAGTGCGCTGCTCACCATCACGATCACCAGAAAGAGCCCGAACAGGCCCAGCCGGTTCTTGCGGAGCTGGCCCCAATGTTCGGCCCAGGCGCTATTGCCCCGAATCAGCCTGGCGTCACTAGCGCTAATGGCTGTCATCAGAGGCCCTCCCTTACCCGGGGATCGAGCACGGCATTGACCAGATCGGCCAGGGTCGTGGAGATCACGAACAGGGCCGTGGTCACCAGCACCGTACCCATGACGACGGGGTAGTTACGCGTATCGACGGCATGCACTATCAGCGCCCCCAGCCCGGGCCGGGCAAAGACCACTTCGGCGAACACCGCCGCCGACAGCAAATGGGCCATTCCGACCCCCAGCACCGTCACGGTGGGCAGGATCGCCAGCCGCAGGGCATAGCGGACGATGATGCGTCGCTCCGGCAGGCCAAAGGAGCGCGCCATGCGTACATGGCTCTCGCCGAGCACTTCCAGCATCGATGCCCTGACGATTCGGGAGATATAGCCGACCCAGCCCACCCCCACGGCGAATGCCGGAAGGATCAGGTGCTGGACGCCATCCCAGAAGCCCCCGTTCCCCGAGCCGATGGCCGGCAGCCAGCCGAGCAACACGGCAAAGATCAGCAGCGCATATACCGCCATGACGAAGGAAGGGATGGCGATCATGCTGACCGAGAGCACCCCGATGATCTTGTCGACGAACGAGTTTCGTCGAACCGCCGAATAGCAGCCGAGTGGAATCCCGACCAACGATGCCCAGGTGATCGAAGTCAAAATGAGCACGATCGTATACGGCAACTCACCGAAGACGATGTCGCGGACCGGGCGCTGGGTAAAGACATCGGTGCCCATGTTCCCTTGTGCCGCATCGCCAAAGAAGAGCGCGATCTGCATGGGCAAGGGCTCATCGAGCCCCATCTTTTCATGAATCAGCGCCTTCTGCTCAGGGGTGGCACGCGGCCCTAGCACCACGGATGCGGGATCCCCCGGCACCGAGTGAATCATGACGAACAGTAGCGTGACGGCGAGGACCACGATGGCAACAGCCAACAGTAGCCGCTTGGTGAGATAGAGCAGCATGGATGAAACCTCGAATGCCGTAACGGGGCGTCAACGGGCGCCCCCGGAATCATGCGGGTTCGAAGTACCGGTATAGCGGTCTTCCGTCGGGGCGGGTCCCCGGCGTCATCACCGATTCCCGGTAGATGAAGGGCGAGGCTTCGTGGGTCAGGAAACGATAGCCTCCCGAGTCCTCCATGATGTCCTGCATCTCCTGGTACATTTCCGTGCGCTTCTGCTCGTCCTGTACCGTCATGGCTTGGGCATTGAGCTTGTCGAAGCGCTCATTGCAGAAACGCTCCCAGTTCCAGTTGCCTACCTGCTCGCAGGTAAAGAAGGTGGTGGCATAGAACGGATCGGGCACCATCGAGAAACGCTGCAGGATCAGCTGCATATCCTTCCAGCGCTCACCTTCGGATTCCATGCCGATGGTCCAGAACGAGCCGGGATCGTGCACGTCGACCTCGAGGGTAATGCCGATCTGACCCAACTGGGCCTGGATCATCTGGGCCATGGTGGTGAACTTGGACTCGTTGAGGACATCGATTCGCAGCGTCAGTCCTTCGGCGCCCGCCTGCTGAAGGAATTGCCGGGCCTTGTCGAGGTCCCCTTCGGGCGGCACCAACGCCTTTTCGCGATGGCCGACCAACCCAGGCGCCACCATCCCCGTGGCAACTTCCGCCTGGCCGAAGTAGCCCACCTCGAGCAGTTGCGGCACGTTTATCGCCCACTGCACCGCACGTCGCACGTTGATGTCCTGAAGCTTGGGATGCTCCATGTTCATGCCGACATAGATGTAATACAGCGAAGGGCGATCCTCGACGACGGTGTCCGGCGGGGTATCGCTCTTCAGCTCCTTCAGCGAGGAGAGGCTGACGTGGGTGAAATCGATATCGCCGGCCCGATAGGCGGTTTCCGCCGTCTTGGGGTCATCGATCGGCAGGATATGGATCTCGTCGAAGCCTGGCTTCGGCCCGCTCCACTGCGGATTACGCTTGAGGATGACCGCCTGGTTGGGCCGCCATTCGGCCAATACATAGGGTCCCGAAAAGCACGGCGGCTTCATGCCGAAATCACCACCATCCTTCGTCGCCTCCAGGACCGCTTGCTTCGAAACGATGTGGCCAACCCCATAGGGCAAGCTCACGTTCCAGATCGGCACGAACGGCTTGCTCAGTACGATGACGCCGGTGTACTTGTCTTCGACTTCGACATGATCCAGCGGCCCCCAGTCGTCTTGCATGGGGGAGTTCTGCTCGATCACCCGTTCAAACGAGAACTTGACGTCTTCGGCGGTCATCTCGCCATAACCGCCGGTAAACATGATGCCCGGCCGCAGCTTGAAGCGAATATGGGTCGGATCCAGCTGCTCCACCGATTCCGCCGCCTGCAATTCGGTCGCCCAGTCAGTGCCGGGCTTGTAGTTCAATAGCTTCGAATAGATGCAGTTCATTACATCGACGTTATAAGCATTCTGGTAGAAGCCGGGATCGAGTTTGTTGATGTCGGCATAGGAGCGGACCCTGAGGACTTTACCTTCGGCCGCCCATATCAATTGGGAAAGCGACGAACCATAGGCCATGACACCCGCCGCAGTTGCGATGCTTGACTGCAGAAACCGGCGGCGATCGAGCGATAATCCCTTTTTGGACTTCATGGTCACTATCCTTGTAATTATAACTTGTATACATAACGCCTCGACTGCATGAATTCGTTTTTGTATAACCATGCAGCGAAGCATAACTAACCTGTAGCACTACAGTGTCAACTTGCAACCGCCGATGCCGTGCTCCGGTTTCGTACACCATCGCCGTGCGTGATTAACGCGCGGGAAGTAATCCGTTAGGCTACTTGCCGCTGGACATACCTTCACGATGCTGAAAAGGCACAAGACATGAAAAACACCTTTCGCACGCTGGCGCTGACGACCGCCCTGCCCTTGCTGTCGATCCTCAGCGCTTCGGTATACGCCGTGCCCGCAGGCAAGACCGACTGCATCGCGCCGGCGCAGCCCGGCGGCGGCTGGGACTTCACCTGCCGCAGCGTGGCACGCACGCTACAGGAGCTGGATCTGATCCCCGCCGGCATGCAGACGACCAACGTGCCGGGGGCGAGCGGCGGCGTGGCTTTCAGCCATGTACGCGCCAAGCGCCCGGGTGATGAATCGCTGATCGTTGCCGCCTCGACCGCCACCACGACCCGACTGGCCCAGCGCCGTTATGCCGAGGGCAACGTCGATGACGTGCGCTGGGCGGCCGCACTGGGTGCCGACTATGGGATCATCGCGGTACCTCAGGACTCGCCCTATCAGGACCTAGGTGATCTGCTCGATGCGCTGCGCGAAGATCCCGGCCAGGTCAGTTTCTCAGGCGGCGACGTGGCCGGCGGCTTCGACCATCTCAAGGTGCTGATGGCGGCACGCCAGGCCGGCGTCGAGCAGCTGCGCGACATCAAGTATCTGGCCTACGATTCCGGCTCGGTGGCGATCACCCAATTGCTGGGCGGTCATCTCGACGCCTTCACCGGCGACCTCACAGAAGCGTTGAGTTTCGTCGAGAGCGGCGATCTTCGCCTGCTCGCGGTGTTCGCCGAGGAGCGCCTGCCCGGCAAGCTCGCCGACATTCCCACCGCACGCGAACAGGGCATCGATGTCGTCGCTCCCAACTGGCGCGGCTTCTACCTGCCCGGCGGCGTCTCCGACGAGGCCTATCAATGGTGGGTCGAGCGTCTCGATAGACTGTACGCCTCCGACGAATGGAAGGAGGTCATGCAACGCAATGGGCTATTGCCCTTTCACAAGAGCGGCGAGGCCATGGAGCGCTTCGCCCATCAGCAGGTGCAGGATATTCGTGCCATGTCCGACTCGCTCGGCCTGGTCAAGTAACGCCGACCATGACGCTCTTTCTATTGATATTCGTCGTTTCGATGGTCGTCATCGGCGGCACGATCACGATGATGATGCTGTCCCGTACACCCCGCTATCGCACCGAGCCGCAGCATCTGCTGCGGCTGTTCGACCGCGTGCTCAGTGGCGAAGCCTCGGCGAACGAATGGCATACGGTCGTCGGCTACCCGGTTCGTCACGACGAATATCTCGAAAGCGTACGGCGCAGCGCTATGCTGATCATGGACGAACATGGCCGACTCTCGCAGGCAGCGGCCGGCGGTTCGCTGCTGTCGCGTGCCGGGCGCGAGGAACTGACCATGCTGCGCGACCATCTCGCCGCCCACATGGCGCTCAAGGCGGGCCAGCGCGAATTCTAGCTGCCAGTCGAAGGTGGCCGGCATCGAGTCGGTAGGTAGACAGGCATAAAACGCCGGCCACTATCGTCATGTCGCCGGTGACGACATACAATGGCTTGCATTGGCGTCACGAGGTAACGACATGTCCAGCGCCATCCGTCTCACGCCGCTCGACAATACCATCAAGCATCATGCTCACGATTTCCATCAGATCGTGATCGGTCTCGACGGCCATGCCGACTTCGAGATCGAGGGGCTCGGCGGACGCATCGCCGCACTGTCAGGCTGCATCGTCCCCGCCAACTACCTGCACTATTACGAGGGTATTGGCACCAACCGCCAGCTGATCTTCGACCTGCCCGACGATGCGCCGGCATTGACCGGTAGCCATCGCGCGCACGCCCGGCTGTTCGATGCGCCACGCTTCTTCGCGCTCGATGCGCCGCTACGCGTCTACCTGCGCTTTCTGGTCCGCGAGCTCACCCAGCCACAGCCGGCACCCGGCGACCTGCTCGCCGCGACGTTCCTCGGCTGCCTCAATGCGCGCATGCCGGACGGCGCCTCTCAGCGCACCCGACGCATCGACCTGCCGGCCATCGACGCCTACATCGGGCAGAATATCCAGCGCCGCCTGACCGTCACCGATCTTGCCCGTCATGCCTGTCTGAGCGCCGCGCATTTCAGCGAGCTGTTTCGCGAGCAGACCGGGGTAACGCCCTATCAATACTTGTTGCGCCAGCGTCTGGCGGCCGCCCGGCAGTTGCTCGCCGATTCGCCGCTGCCGCTCAGCGAGATTGCCGCACGGACCGGCTTCGCCAGTCAGAGTGCGCTCTCCCACGCCTTTCGTCGCGTTTACGGCCATCCCCCCGGACAACTGCGTCGCCGCCCATCGCTGGCGCACGAGGCACTGGGCGGCCTGCCTCGCCGCCTGGCACTTTCACCGAATAGCTGATCTGCTCCGATCCGGCGGGACCCGGTTCGACCTCAACCGCTCAATTTCCGGGCTTTTAACAAAAGTCACCGCGAAATTGGCAAGACGCGGCGTCTTCTCCCACCCTAAATTCAGGACATACTGGGTTTCCTCTCGGGCCCCGCTGTTCACGCCGGGGCTTCGGCGTTCGTGTGCCTTCACGGAAGAGGGCCACATCAGCGTCCGAGTCACATCGCCATTAATGGGGTCTTCACATGCTCAATGCCAAGACCATGCTGGACAGCCAGACCTGGCAACAGGATCTGGATACCTTGCTCACGCGCCTGAGCGAGCACTATACCGTCGACGAGAACGTCTACATGGCCGAGCTGGTCGCCGTTCTGCAGGCCGACGAGAATGACTTTGTCAGGATCAGCGACAAGACCGCCGAGCTGGTGCGCGAAGTTCGCGAGATGGATACCGCCGTGGACTCCATCGATGAACTGCTGCAGCAGTACAGCCTCGATACCCACGAAGGGCTGATGCTGATGTGCCTCGCCGAGGCCATGCTGCGCATTCCCGACAAGGCCACCGCCGATGCGCTGATCGAGGACAAGCTGGGTCCCGCCGACTGGAAGTCCTATGTCGGCCAGAGCGAATCGTGGTTCGTCAACGCCTCGACCTGGGGCCTGCTGATGACCGGCCGTGTCATCCAGCTCGACAAGCCGCGCGACGGCAAGCCGGCCAACTTCATCAACAAGCTGGTCAATCGCATGGGCGAGCCGGTGATCCGCAGCGCCATGTACCAGGCGATGAAGATCATGGGCCGTCAGTTCGTGCTCGGGCGCACCGTCGACGAGGCTCTGAAGCGCTCGCAGCCGCTGTTCGACAAGGGTTATACCTACTCCTACGACATGCTTGGCGAGGCCGCGCGCACCCGCAAGGATGCCGGGCGCTACTTCGACGATTATGCCAATGCCATCAAGCGCGTCGGCGAGGTGAGCCGCAAGCTCAGCGACAAGACCCCTGCCCCGTCGATCTCGATCAAGCTTTCCGCGCTGCATCCGCGCTACGAGTTCGGCCACCGCCAGCAGATCCTGGTCGAGCTGGTCGACAGCGTTAAGCAGCTCGTCGCCATGGCCCGCGAGCGCCATGTGGCGATCACCATCGACGCCGAGGAAGTCGACCGCCTGGAGCTTTCGCTGGAAGTCTTCCGCGCCGTCTACGAGAGCGAGGAGTGCCGCGGCTGGGGTCACTTCGGGCTGGTCGTCCAGGCCTACGCCAAGCGTGCCCTGCCGGTGCTGCATTACATCAACCGCCTCGCCGACCAGCAGGGCGACGAGATCCCGCTGCGTCTGGTCAAGGGCGCCTACTGGGACACCGAGGTCAAGGAGTCCCAGCAGCTCGGTGTCGACGGCTACCCGGTGTTCACCCGCAAGGCGAATACCGACGTCGCCTACCTGGTCTGCGTGCACTTCCTGCTTTCGGATAACACGCGCGGGCGGATCTTCCCGCAGTTCGCCACGCACAACGCACATACCATCAGCACCATCCTCGAACTGGCCAACGCCACCGACCGGCCGTTCGAATTCCAGCGCCTGCATGGCATGGGCGAGGCGCTTTACGACGCCGCCCTCAAGCGCGCGCCCGAGGGCACCTACTGTCGCATCTACGCGCCGGTCGGGGCCCACAAGGACCTGCTGCCCTACCTGGTACGCCGGTTGCTCGAGAACGGCGCCAACTCGTCGTTTGTTCATCAGCTGGTCGACCCGCGAGTGCCGGTCGAGTCGCTGTGCGTACACCCGGTCGAGACGCTCGGCCAGTACGAATACTACGCCAATCCCCAGATTCCGCTGCCGCGCGACATCTACGGTGCTCATCGCAAGAACTCAAAGGGCGTCAACTTGAACATTCGCAGCCAGTATCAGCCGCTCGTCGACGCCATGGCGCAATTCATGGATCAGGAGCACCACGTCAAGCCGTTGCTGGGTTTCGAGATCGACGACGCCCCCGAGCAGCGCCAGGAAGTCAGGAATCCCTACGATACGCGTCAACTCGTGGGCAGCGTTCAGTGGACGACCCGCGAACAGGCCGAACGGGCCGTGGAAGTCGCCTGGCAGGCCTTCCCGCGGTGGGACGCCACCCCGGTCGAGGAGCGTGCGCAGATCCTCGAACGCTTCGCCGACCTGATGGAAGAGCATCTCGCCGAACTGATGACGCTGTGCTCGCGCGAGGGCGGCAAACTGCTGACCGATGGCGTCGACGAGATCCGCGAAGCGGTGGATTTCTGCCGCTACTACGCCAACCGCGCCCGCGAAATGTTCGCCGAGCCGACCCAACTGCCCGGACCGACCGGTGAGTCCAACGAGTTGATGATGAGCGGCAAGGGCGTGTTCGCGACGATCAGCCCATGGAACTTCCCGGTAGCGATCTTCTGCGGTCAGATGGTCGCCGCCGCGGTGGCTGGCAACAGCGTGCTCGCCAAGCCGGCCGAGCAGACCTCGCTGGTCGCTCACCGGGTCGTCGAGCTGCTCCACGAAGCCGGCATGCCGCGCGACGTCGTCCAGCTATTGCCTGGCGATGGCCCTACCGTGGGTAGCGTGCTTAGCTCCGATCCTCGGATCACCGGCATCGCCTTCACCGGCGGCACCGACACCGCGCAGATCATCAACCGCTCGCTGGCCGCCCGCGAAGGTGCTCCGCTGGCCACGCTGATCGCCGAAACCGGCGGCCTCAACGCAATGATCGTCGACTCCACCGCGCTGCCCGAACAAGTCGTCGCCGACGTCATCCGCTCGTCGTTCCAGAGTGCCGGCCAGCGCTGCAGCGCGCTGCGCGTACTCTATCTGCAGGACGATGTCGCCGATCGTGTGATCGAGATCCTCACGGGGGCGATGGCCGAGCTCAGCGTCGGCGACCCCCGCGATCTGGGCACCGACGTCGGCCCGGTGATCGACGATGAGGCGCGCCAGGGCCTGCTCGCGCATATCGAGCAACTCAAGGACGAAGGCCGGCTGATCGCCGAAACATCGCTCGATCCGGCGCAAACCGCCCACGGCAACTTCGTCGCCCCCACCGCCTTCGAGATCGATGGCATCGGGGCGCTGGAGCGCGAGCAATTCGGGCCGATCCTGCATATCGTGCGTTACAAGGCCGAAGAGATCGATCGCGTGATCGAGACCATCAATGCCAAGCAATATGGACTGACCTTCGGCGTGCATAGCCGCAACGAATCGTTTGCCAAGACCATTGCGCAGAAAATTCGTGTGGGCAATGTCTATGTAAACCGTAATATCATTGGCGCCGTCGTCGGCGTTCAGCCCTTCGGGGGGCAGGGCCTTTCGGGCACCGGGCCCAAGGCCGGGGGACCCAACTACCTGTTGCGCTTCGCCACCGAGAAAGCGCTGACCATCAATACCGCCGCCCTGGGCGGCAACGCGTCACTACTCGCGCTGGGTGATGAGTAGCCCGGACTGAGTAGTCTGCCAAGCGAGTGCTACCACTCGCTTGGCAGGCTCGTACGAAAAGGCCTTGCCATTCGTCCGAAGAAAAGCAGGACCTTTCGGCGTGTGACAACAATACAACCGCAGAAGGACGACTCAACATGGCTGAAGACAATCTGACCTGCGACTTTACGTTCGCGCCCTACCGGGTGGAGACGCTCGGCATTGGCGCCATCGCCTAGTCACGACGAATAGAAAAGAGTTACAAAAACAATGCGCGCCACTACCGGGTCCTGCACGGTAGCCGCGCTAATGAACTGGAGAAGTTTCATGGCCATTGGTGTTTGGATTAGTCTATTCATTTATTTTGCGCTGATGATCGCCATCGGCGTCTATGCAATGCGCAAATCGACGTCTTCATCTGAAGATTATGTATTGGGTGGGCGAGGCCTCAGCCCAAAAGTAGCGGCCTTGTCGGCCGGAGCTTCGGACATGAGCGGGTGGTTGCTTCTGGGGCTTCCCGGGGCGCTCTTTGTATCCGGCCTGGCCTCCGCGTGGATTGGCATAGGCCTGTTCGTCGGGGCATTCGTTAACTGGGTTCTTGTTGCACCCCGGCTCCGTGAGCAAACCGTGCACTACGGGAATGCCCTGACGATTCCGTCCTTTCTGGCAAATCGTTTCCCGACCAAGGCCATGTCCCTGCGTACCGTCTCTGCCGTTGTCATTGTCGTATTCTTCGCGGTTTATACGGCATCCGGGCTGGTTGCAGGCGGCAAGCTCTTTGAAAGCGCGTTTGGGGGAATCATCAGTGTCGGGGGCATGAGCGATTACGCGGTCGGTATCATCATTACCCTGGGCGTCGTGCTGGTCTATACAGTTGTTGGCGGCTTCCTGGCAGTAAGCATGACCGACTTCGTACAGGGATGCATCATGGTAGTGGCATTGATACTTATGCCGCTGGTCGTGCTCTTTGGCGAAGGTGGCGGCGGTTTTGCCCAGGCGACCCAGACTCTAAGTGAAGTCGACCCCACGCTGCTGTCCTGGACGGAGGGACTGACCGTTATCGGCTGGCTGTCTGCGGTCACCTGGGGACTTGGCTATTTTGGCCAGCCCCATATTATCGTACGCTTCATGGCGATTCGCAGCCTGAAAGAGGTTCCGACTGCGCGCAATATCGGCATGACCTGGATGGGTGTTGCACTCATCGGCGCCATCTCTCTGGGTATCTTTGGTCGAGCTTATGCGGTACGTAACGGCTTGAATGTCGAAGATCCGGAAACCATTTTCATCATTTTGGCCGAGCTGCTGTTCAATCCGTTCATTACCGGCTTCCTCTATGCAGCTCTGCTGGCCGCGATCATGAGCACCATCTCTAGCCAGCTTCTGGTGTCCTCGTCTTCTCTTACAGAAGACTTCTATCGCTTGTTTCTACGTAAAGAAGCAAGCGAACGCGAATCCGTGACTGTCGGCCGGGTCTGTGTCGTGTTGGTTGGCCTGGTTGCAGCCGTCATTGCCTCTGACCCTGAGTCCAACGTTCTGGCACTGGTCAGCAACGCCTGGGCCGGCTTCGGTGCGGCATTCGGCCCGCTGATCATCCTGTCGCTGATGTGGTCGCGTACCAACGGCGCTGGCGCCATCGCAGGCATGGTGGTGGGTGCTGCCACCGTCATCATCTGGATTGCATTGGGCTGGAACTCAGAGTTCATGGGTGGCCCGGGTGTATACGAGATCATTCCCGGTTTCATCGCCTCCTTCATTGCAATCCTGGGGGTGAGCAGTGTTACTGCCGACGCGGGTGAATATAAGCACATCGCTCGCTAAACGCTCAATAGCTCGCAAAGTAGTGAAAGGGCTCCCTATGGAGCCCTTTTTAATCGTATAAGCGTAAAGACCTCCACCGTTGCCAAGCTGAATTATTGGCACTTTTCTTGCCGGCACTTTATCTACTGCTGGTTCATCCAACTGATTGCTGCTCGCTAGAGCCGCAACAGCAGCAGCACCCCGAACATCCCCAGCGCCAGCCAGCACCAGGGCGGTCCCAGCCAGCGTCTCACCGGGCCGGGACGCACGGTGAGGCCTGCACCGTGGGCGAAGCCGGCACCCAGCGCCCACACCCCGAGTAGCCATAGCGGCAAGCGCCAGATAAGCGTCAGGCCGCTGATGATTTCAGGACGCAACAGCAGCATCAGCGCCATTGCCGAGGCCAGCACCAGCGCCACTAGCCGGGTTCCCTGCCGATAGCCTACCGCGAGCATAGCTTGCTCCTTGATCGTTGACCTGCTTCCAGTAAAGCGGCTCGCCGTGATAAGCGCCATGAAGTGCGCGTTTCGTGGCGCTCGATCGTAGCAAGCTATGTACGGCTTTAGTCTAATAACAAAATTTTACGTGACATAAGCGAACAGTGTTTCCTATACTGTCAGCACAGTTTGAAAACACTGTTTCATAAGACCGGCAATCGCCGGGCAAAACAGACAACGGATGTTGCAATCCGCTTAATGGCAAGGAGTCACCCATGACCAAGATGAAACTGCTTTCCGCTTCTATCGTCGCCGGCAGCCTGATCGTTGCCTCACAGGCAACGCTTGCCTATGAAGCTGGCGACATTCTGCTGCGCGGTGGCGTCGCCGAGAACAACGCAACCGGCGACGGCATCGACGTCAGCGACGACAGCGCCTTCGTCGGCAGCGTCGGCTACATGATCCAGGACAAGGTCGGTGTAACCTTGGGCGGCAGCGACAAGTTCGAACATAACCTGTCCGGTCAGGGTGTAAACGGCGAAGTCGACAGCCAGCCAATCGACCTGATGGTCGAGTACTACCCGCTCGGCGGCCTCGATTCACGTATCCAGCCCTATGCTGGCGTGGGCGCCAACTACACGCGCTTCTCGGGTGAGAGCAGCGGCCTAAGCGTCGACAATACCTGGTCACCCAAGGGCGAAGTGGGTATCGACCTGGTAGTCACCGACTATCTGTCGTTCAACGGCTTCGCGTCCTACGCCGACGTCGATGCGGACTACAACACCGCAGGCGGCGCCAGTGGCGAATTGGACAGCGATCCGGTCATGGTCGGCGGCGGCGTGACGCTGAGCTTCTAAGGCCACGCTTGCCAAGCACGTAACGACGACGCCGGGCTTTTGCCCGGCGTTTTTTGTGTCTGCTCTTTTTCTCGCGGCGCTCAACGCTATTCCCTGCCGGCCGAACCGGATCAACGCGGCGACAGTCGTGATAGCCCCAGCATCGTCAAGGTCGTATCTGCCAGGCCCTCGACGGCATCGACCTCGCTCAGACGCGCGTGGTAGCTCTCGGAAAGAAAAGGCTTGCCGGCCAGCAGATGATCGAGGTACTCGCGCGCCGGACGCAGCGACTCACGGGTCTTTCCGACCCCGGCGATATATACCCACGCTTCGACCGGCCCTTCGGCGGTCTCGACGACACGGGCATGACGACAATAGTCCTGGGGGACCCCTTCGAAGGGGTCCATGAGTGCGATCTGTTCGGGATAGTGCAACTCGAACAGCGCCCCCTCGACCCGTGCCCCGGGCTCGGCAACCACATTGGCATGCGCGATTCCAGGCACTAGCGAGGTCTTGTCGAAGCGCAGCGCGTAATCTTCCAGCACGCCCGGCCGTACCCTGCGCGTCTCACCGATGCGTGCCGCCACACGGGCGATATTCATGTTACTGCCGTAGGCAAAGTAATAGGCCATGCTCAGGACTCCGTGACGATACGGTCCACTTCGGCGACCGCCGCCACCACCACCGCGCGATTGCTTGGCTTGCTGTTCTGCATATAGGCCTCGGCGGCCGGGGCCACCTCGCAGGTAGACGGTAGCGGCGCCCGCGCCTCTATCAGCGCTTGCAGGCGCGCGATGAAGACATAGCGCAGCCATTGCGCCAGGTCCATGGTGTCGACGCAGAATGGCTGGACGCTGTCGAAGGCCTCGGGATCGGGACGCGCGGTATTCCAAAGATCGACGCTACGCAGCGCCGACTCGAGTTCGCCGAGGGCCTGATCGAGTTCCTGATGAGCGGTCATTGCGCCTCCGTCATTGCAAAGCGACATTATCGCGCGGGCCGCCAGGCGGCCTCAAGGCTCGCCTAGCGACTGGCCAGCCAGCACTTTGCGCAGGAAGTTGCGGGTGCGTTCGTCACGCGGTGCGGAGAACAATTCCGCGGGCGGGCCCTGCTCGACGATTCGTCCGCCGTCCATGAAGATCACCCGATCGGCGACGTCGCGGGCGAAACCCATTTCATGGGTCACCACCAGCATGGTCTGACGCTCCTCGGCGAGCTGCTTCATCAGTCCCAGGACCTCTTCGACCCACTCGGGATCCAGCGAGGAAGTCGGCTCGTCGAACAGGATGACCTCCGCCTGCGCGGCCATCGCCCGGCCTATGCCCACGCGCTGCTGCTGACCGCCGGACAGCGAAGCGGGATAGGCGTCCGCCTTGTCCTCCAGACCGATACGCTCGAGGATCTCGCGAGCGCGCCGGTAGGCACGCGGCTTCGCCCAGCCGTTGACCACGATCAGCCCCTCGGCGATGTTCTCCAGCGCCGTCTTGTTGGCGAACAGGGCATAGTTCTGGAAGACGAAGGCAGTACGCCGGCGCAGCTCGAGAATCTCCCGCTTGCGTGCATGCGTGGCCTCGACCGTCAGATCGCCGACCGTAACCTGCCCGGCTTCGGGCCGTTCCAAGAAATTCACGCAGCGCAGCAGCGTCGACTTGCCGGTCCCCGATGGGCCGATCACGACGATGATCTCGCCTCGCTCGATGACCAGATCGATCCCATCGAGCACCGTGCTGTCGCCGAAGCGCTTGGTCAGTCCCTTGAGTTCGATCATCGCCGGTAGGCCCTGTTGAGTCGGGTTTCGATACGCCGCTGCAACCAGGCCAGCAATTCGACGATCGCCCAGTAGAATATCGCCACGGTGATGAATGCCTCGAAATAGAGGAAGCTTCCTGCAGCTTCCTTCTGGGTGGCACCCATCAACTCGGTGACGCCGAGCGTGAAGGCCAGCGACGTCGCCTTGATCATGTCTATGAAATAGTTCATCAACGTCGGAACCGCGACCCGCGTGGCCTGCGGCAGCACGATCCGCCGCATCAGCTGCAGATTGGTCATGCCCACCGATAATGCCGCCTCGGTCTGACTGCGGTCGACGCCGACGATGGCGGCACGAATCGACTCCGCCATATACGCCGAGAAATGCAGCGTCAGGCCGAGGATCGTCGCCGTGACGCCGTTGATCTGGGTCAGCGCGCTGAACAGCTGCGGCAAGCCGTAATAGAACAGGAACAGCTGCACCAGCAGGGGCGTACCGCGAAAGAACGAGATGAACAGCAGCGTCACGGCGTTGAGCCCGGGCACGCGCAGCACTCGCACCACCGCCAGCACGGCGGCCAGGGCAAGCCCCAGGACCATGCCAGCGGAAGCCATTTCCAGGGTCAGCGGCAGGTAGCCGAACAGAACCGGCACCAGCCCCAGCATATAGTCGACATTCAGTACGTTCATTCAACTAGCCCGACGCTTAACGCTGGGTGATGTCGGTACCGAACCAGCGCTGGGAGATCTTCTCCAGAGTGCCATTCTCACGCAGCGTCTCCAGCGCCTTGTCGAAACGATCGCGCAGCGCGCGGCCCTGCTCGGTATCGCGGAACGGTAGTGCATTGCGGATTTCCGAGAACGGCTTGCCGGCGAGTTCCAGCGGCAGCGGCTTTTCCTTGATCACCTGCGAGGCGCTCACGCGGTCCATGACGAAGGCGTCGACCCGGCCCAGCGCGGTATCCTGCTCGATATTGCTCTCGTAGGTACGGATATCGATTTCGTCGGCATAGGGCAATTCGCGCAACAGCTGTTCGTAGTTCGAACCCAGGTTGACGGCCACCGTCTTGCCGCGCAGGTCTTCGACGCCTTCGATGGTGTCGTTGCCCTTGCGGGTCACGACCTGAGCGCCATCATAGACGTAGGGCTCGGTGAAGGCGTATTTGGCCTGACGCTCGTCGGTGATGGTGATCTGGTTGGCGATGGTGTCGATACGCCCCGACTCGAGCATACCGAACAGTCCCGAGAAGTTGGCGGTGACGAACTCGATATCCGCCCCCATCTGCTCGCCCAATGCGTTCATGACGTCGACTTCGAACCCCTTGAGCTGGTCCTGCTCGACGAAGGTGAACGGGAAATAGCCGCCCGACATGCCGACCTTGAAGCTATCGCCGCCCTTTTCCTGTGCCGTAGCCCCCAGGGGAACCGTCAAAAGGGTGCCCAAGGCCAGGGTCGCTATCAATCGCCGCATGATGACTCTCCAGTGGTTGTTCAACGCCGCTTGGTTACTGAATAAGAATAAACGAGCGCCTCGTTTATTCGATTTGGTTACATAGCTTAGTGACTCGAACCGCCTTTGACCAATAGGCACTAACTATTTGTACACTTCAACAGGCTGCGTCTTGGTACACAGTTTTCCTGAAGGAGCCTGTGGATAATCACTGGAAAAACCGGCCTTGCGCCCATGACGCCTGGCGCGACATGGATTGATCAAAAACTGACCGCTCGATGAATCATCGAGGTAGAAAGGGCGACGGCGACACGCTACAGTGCGCGGCTCAACCGTGAGGACGCCATGCCACCGATACACACGCTTTGCGAATTCTTTGCCCGCAGTGGCGCCCAGGCCCGTTTTTACGCCCTGGGTCGCCGGGTCGTTGCCTGCTCCGAGGCGACGCTTGCCGCTTTCGAATCAGGCGACCGGCCCTGGCCGCTGCCCTGGCTAGGCCAGGCCCAATTGGCCTGTGTGTTTCGCCTCGGCGATGCCGACGATCCATTGATCTGGTTCCTGTCGCTGCCCCTGGACGAGCAGGGCCTGCTCGTCCCGGCACCGCGCGACGCCTTCCTGCAGCGCCTGCTGGAAACGCTGGGACGTTCGGCCAATCGGCTGCAGGGCGAGGACCAGCGCATCGACAATCTGATGCAGGACAATCCGCTGGCCTTTACCCCCGATATCGTTCAGCGTGCCATGCTGCATGCCCGCGCCAGTGTCGACATGGGGCGCCCCGCCAGCGAACATTTCGAGCTCGCCGAGGGCTACCTGCTCGCCGTCGACGAGACCGGGCAATGGCCGGCGCTGGGCCTGCAGGGACTGGCGGATTTCAGCGTTCGTCACGACCACGCTCAAGCCGGCAGCCTGGCGGCCCGGTTGCATGCCCTTCCGGTCGAAGTGCTACGCCCGCTGAGCCACTGCCTGGAGCACGTCGAGCCCAGCGTAGAACTGGTCCAGGCGCTGATCGCCCGCGGCGAGGCGGCGGCGCACGAGGGCGATCTCGAGACGTTCAGTGCCTGCGTACGCAGCGTCGGTCAAGGCGAGACCGCCCTCGTCGGCCCCTGGTACGATGCCTTGCTCGCCGATCGCGCCGCCTGTGGGCCGGATCTGCTCGCGGCGATCGCCGCACGCGGCTGGGCGCACCTTGAACATGCCCAGCGACTGCCGCTGTTTCTCGACGCCCTGGCCCGTCATAGCCCTGCCGGCTTCACCGCCGTCGTCCGCGATATGGCGTTGCTACCCCGTCTGCGGTTACCGTTATTGATGTACCTGCGTCAGGTATCTCCGGAATCGCCTGTCGGCCAATGCCTACGGCCAATCACGCACTGAGCCTTGTGCCGATCCGCTTGTATCGACCGAAAGGAGCGCCGATGAAAGCATTGCCCTACCAAGCGAAGGCGGTGATCGGCCGTCGCGAAATGGTGACCCTGCCGGAAATCGGCCTGACCCTGTGCTGCAAGGCCGATACCGGGGCACGCACCTCGTCCCTGCATGCCGAAGACATAGAGACCTTCGAGGAGCATGGCCATCTGTGGGTCAGCTTCGTGACGCGCGGCAGCGGTGTCGAGAGTCCCGCGCACCCGGTCAGGATGCATCTGCACGACCGGCGCAAGGTGACCAGTTCCAATGGCCATGCCGAATGGCGTTACATCATCCGCACCCATATGCAGCTCGGCGAACTCGACTATCCCGTCGAACTTTCGCTGAGCGATCGCCGCAACATGCGCCATCCCATGTTGCTGGGGCGGCGCGCCATGCGCCGCCTGCTGGTGGCGCCGGGTACGGCCTTTCTGCATGGCGAACCCTGAGCTGCTGCGTCACGCTATTCACACCGCTTACGTCCCGTCCGGAGAACACCATGCACATCGCCCTGTTGTCGCGTAACCGCAATCTGTACTCCACTCGCCGACTGGTCGAAGCGGGCCAGAGCCGCGGCCACAGTGTGCGCGTGGTCGACACGCTGCGCTGTTACATGAACATCGCCTCGCACCGCCCATCGATTCATTACAAAGGGGCCGAGCTCGAGACCTTCGACGCGGTGATTCCGCGCATCGGCGCCTCGGTGACCTTCTATGGCTGCGCCGTGTTGCGCCAGTTCGAGATGATGAGCACCTATGTGCTCAACGACAACGTTTCCATCACCCGCTCCCGCGACAAGCTGCGCTCGTTGCAGCTGCTTTCGCGCAAGGGCCTGGGGCTGCCGATCACCGGCTTCGCCCATTCGCCCGACGACATTCCCGACCTGATCACCATGGTCAAGGGCGCACCGCTGGTCATCAAGCTGCTGGAAGGCACCCAGGGGATCGGCGTGGTACTGGCCGAGACCAACCAGGCCGCCGAAAGCGTGATCCAGGCCTTCATGGGCATGAAGGCCAACATCATGGTGCAGGAATACATCAAGGAAGCGCGAGGGGCCGACATCCGCTGCTTCGTGATCGGCGACAAGGTCGTCGCGTCGATGAAGCGCCAGGCTGCAGAGGGCGAGTTCCGCTCCAACCTGCATCGTGGCGGTAGCGCCAGCGTAATCCGCATCACCCCCGAAGAACGTTCCACGGCTATCCGCGCCGCCAAGGCGATGGGATTACGTGTCGCCGGCGTCGACCTGCTACGTTCAAATCATGGCCCGGTGATCATGGAGGTCAACTCCTCGCCGGGGCTGCAGGGCATCGAGAACGCCACTGGCCGCGACATTGCCGGATTGATCATCGAGCATCTGGAAAAGAACGCCGTCACACCACGCAAGGCGCCCCCCAAACCCAAGGGTTAAGTATCGCGCCTCGCCGCCGATAACCTTGGACGACGACATTTCGATGGAAACACAGTATTTCTTGCCATCAGGGGTAGCAAAACGCTGTTTCCAGCCGCACAATCTGCGTCACCGGAGGAGGTGACCGCTCATGTTTCTCGATAATCGCCAAGTGGCGATGGACAACGTACTGGAGGCGCTGGCCGACAGCCTCGATTACTTCCAGGACAATCTCGAACGCTTGCGCCCGACATTGGGCGATGCGCTCAAGCCGCATTTCGAGGAGCGCGGCGAAGCGATGCGCGAACTCCAGGCGCTCGCCAAGCAGCACCTCAACATCCTGCCCCGCGACGCCGATGTCGAACGCGACGACTACCTGTGGCTATGGAGCCGGCTGAAAAGCTTCGTCGGTGACGACAGCCAGGTACTGGTCGGCGAGCTGCTCGAACAGGAACGAGTGGTCATGCAGTCATTGTCGACTCTCTACACGCATCCCCTGCCCGACGCCATCGAGCCGGTCATCGAGCGCTGCTGGAAGGGCTGCCGCGCGCTGATCCGCGAGCTCTACAAGCTGCAAAAGCCCAAGCAGCGTCGCTAGTAACTGTCGGATTTAACGCTGATCTGTTGCAGAACCCGGGCTTTCGGCCGCCGGGCTACCCGCCCGCGCATCGGTCATTTCAGCCGTGCCCGCGTGGCTAGTGCTCACCCGGGGCTATCTGCAGGGGTTCGCGGGGCCCCAGGAAATAGGGTTCGCGGTGCCACAGATAGAGATCGCCCAGCGTTGCCACCCGCGCCAGCCACTCACGTACACGCAACTGCCACTCCCCCGCCACGCGCTGTGTCGGTGCCGCGCAACCGGTCGCCTCGAGGCCCAGGGCATCGGCGATGAACAGCGCCCGCGGCAGGTGCCAGTCCTGGGTGATCAGTAGCGCACGTTCGACGGCGAAGATCTCGCGCGCGCGCACCAAGGTATCGAAAGTACTGAAGCCGGCGTAATCGAGGGTCATGGCGCTATCGCGCACGTTGTCCTTGCGCAGGTCGCGCCACATGGTGACCGGTTCGTTGTAGTAGCGGGTACGATTGTCGCCGGAAAGCAGCAGGTGCTGGACGCGTTGCATACGCAGCAGACGTGAAGCGGCATTGAGCCGCGCGGCGTAATGCGGATTGCGTCCGCCGCCGCGTGTCCAATAGGACGTGCCGAAGACGATGCCGACCGGCGCCGCGCGGCACAGCAAGAGATCATCCTCGATACGCCCCTGGGTGCGCGACAGCAGCCACCAGTTGGCCGCCAGGACGACCCCGACGGCCAACACGAATAGGGCGGCAGTCCCTGCTGCCGCCCGCTTGAGCCATGCAGTGCGCTTTGCCGCCATCGACTATCAGCTCTCCCACCATCGCTTGGCCGCGCCGTAGCGCTGGCGGTGCCTCGAGCAGCCTGACCGCCCGTGCATTAGAACAGGCCCAGTTCGAGCCGGGCTTCCTCGGTCATCATCTCGCGGCTCCAGGGCGGATCGAACACGATATCGATGTGCACCCGCGAAATCGGCTTCGCACCGAGGATCTTGCGGCGTGCATCCTCGGCGATAACGTCGCCCATGCCGCAACCGGGGGCGGTCAGGGTCATGCGCACGGTCACCACCCGCTCGCCGCTCAGCAGATGTTCGATGCGACACCCGTAGACCAGCCCCAGATCGACGATATTGACCGGTATCTCGGGGTCGTAACAGGTGCGCAGTTGATCCCAGACGAAGCGCTCGAGGGCCTCGTCGTCGGCATCCTCGGGCAGCGTCGGCCTGGGCAGGGCCTCCAGGCCGAGCGCATCGAGATCGCTGCCCTCGATCAGGAACATCCGGCCTTCGAAGCCGACGCTGACCGTACTGCCCTTGGCCTGCATGATCGAGACGATCGCATCCTCGGTCAGCGTGACGCTCTTGCCGAAGGGGATCGAGATCGCCTCGACGTCGCGTTGCAGGGGCATCTGCTGCCCCTTGTAGATAAGACTTTCCAGTGGCTGCATTGCGGCTCCGTTGCCGAATCTATCGCACCATCTCGACGGCACGCGCGAGCGCCGCGACGAAGATATCGATCTCCTCGGGCGTGTTGTAGGCGGCGAAAGACGCCCGACAGGTCGCTGCCACGCCAAAATGCTGCAACAGCGGTTGAGCGCAGTGATTGCCGGTGCGGATAGCCACCCCCAACTGGTCGATCAACAGTGCGATGTCCTGGGCATGCGCACCGTCGACGACGAACGATACCACGCCGGCCTTGTGCGGTGCGGTGCCCAGCAGGCGCAGGCCGGGAATGCCGGCAAGTTGCTCGTGAGCATGCGCCAGCAGACGCTGCTCCCAGGCGCCGATCAGCGACACGCCGATCTGCTCGACCCATTCGAGCGCCCGCCCCAGCGCGATCACCTCGGCGATCGCCGGGGTGCCCGCCTCGAACTTGTGGGGTATCGCGGCGTAAGTACTACCGGCTTCGAAGGTCACCGTATCGATCATCTCGCCGCCGCCTTGCCACGGCGGCATGGCTTCGAGCAGCTCGGCCTTGCCATAGAGCGCGCCGACGCCGGTCGGACCGTAGACCTTGTGGCCGGAAAAGGCGTAGAAATCGGCATCGATCGCAGCCACGTCGATCGCCTCATGGGGCGCGGCCTGGGCACCGTCGACCAGGATCAGGGCGTCATGCGCGTGGGCGATGCGCGCCATCTCGGCGACCGGGTTGATCGTGCCGATGGCGTTGGAGACATGGTTGACCGCCACCAGCCGGGTGCGCTCGCTGAACAGCTCCCGATAGGCGTCCATGTCGAGCACGCCGCGTTCGTCGACCGGAATGACCTTGATGGTGAAGCCCCGTTCGGCGGCCAGCAGCTGCCAAGGCACGATGTTGGAGTGGTGCTCGAGGCGCGAGACCAACACTTCGTCGCCCGGCTTGAGAGTGCTGCGTCCCCAGCTATTGACGACCAGATTGATCGCCTCGGTGGTGCCGCGCGTGAAGACGATCTCGCGCGCCTCGCGGGCCCCGAGGAAATCACGCACCGTGGCCCGCGTCGCTTCGAACGCGGCGGTCGCCTCATCGGCCAGCGTATGCAGGCCGCGATGGATGTTGGCATTGTAATGCCGATAGTAGTGATCGAGCGTTTCGATCACCTGGATCGGCGTCTGGCTGGTCGCGGCGTTGTCGAGATAGACCAGCGGCTTGCCGTGGACCTGCCGATCGAGGATCGGAAAGTCGCGGCGCACCTTCGCCACATCCAGGGTCAGGTCAGCCATCGCGGTCATGCTCGCCTGCCTCCTTTGCATGCCCCTGCTCGAGCGTGGCGACCTCAACCAGACCGGTGAGATTGAAGCGCTCGGGAAGCTTGCCGGCCACCGCCCGCTCGACCCGTTCGGCGACGGCATCGAGGGTCACCCGATCCATCACCTCGCCGGCGAACGCCAGGGTCAGCAAGCCGCGTGCGGTCTGCTCGTCGAGCCCGCGTGTGCGCAGTGCGAACACGGCCTCCTCGTCGAGCTGACCGGTGGTCGCGCCGTGAGAGCACTTCACATCGTCGGCATAGATCTCGAGCTCGGGCTTGGTGTCGATCTCGGCGCGATCGGAGAGCAGCAGATTGGCATTGCTCTGATCCGCCTCGATCTTCTGGCTGTCGCGCTTGACGATCACCTTGCCGTTGAATACTCCACGCGCACGATCGTCGAGGATTCCCTTGTAATTCTCGTTGGAGATCGTGTGCGGCGCATTGTGATTGACCAGGGTATGGTTATCGACGTGCTGCCGCCCCTGGGCGTAGAACAGGCCATAGAAATGGGCCTCGGCGCCTTCGGCGTTCAACTCGCTGACCAGGTCGTTACGCACCAGCGCCCCGCCCAGGTTGACGTTGAACGAGGTGAATCGGCTATCGCGCCCCTGATCCACCTGCAGGCTGGTGACCAGCAGGTCGCCTAGCGGCGCTTCCTGCAGGTTGTAATGGGTGAGGATCGCGCCACGCTCGAGCAGGGCCTCGGCCACTACATTGGTGAAGTTGCCGGCATCCGCTTCACCGACGAAATGCTCGATCACCGTGGCCTCGCTGCGTGCGCCGGCCTGGATCAGCACCCGCGGGTGACTCATCACCGGCGCAGCGTTGGCGCGCGACAGGAACTGGACGACGATCGGCGTCTCGACCACCGTGCCCGGGGCCAGACGGATCACCGCGCCCTCCTCGGAAAAGGCCGTATTCAAGGCGGCGAATGGCGAAAAGTCGACACCGGTCAAACGCCCCAATACGCCACCCACGGCCTCGTGATTGTCGCTCAGCGCCTGCGACAGCGGCTCCACCGTGGCACCGGCGGGCAGCGCGGCGAGATCCGACAGCTCGGCGGAGAACAGGCCATCGACGAAGGTCAGCCGAATCGCCGCGGCCAGAGGCAGGGTCAACGCCGCCGCCTGACCCGGCGAGAAGTCGGCGTTGTCGGCCAAGGCGAAATTGCCCTGGCTGATTCGCCGCACATCGGTGTACTTCCACTGCTCGTCACGCTTGGTGGGAAAGCCCAACGCCTCGAAACGGGCCGCGCCGGCCTGGCGCCGCGCGGCTATCCACGTCGGTTCAGCGTGACGCGCCGCGCCGCGCGCCTGCAGCCGCTCGAGAAAGCTCTGCTCTTCACTCATGCTGCGGACTCCTCCACGACCCATTCATAGCCGCGCGATTCGAGTTCCAGGGCCAGCTCCTTGCCGCCGGACTTGACGATGCGACCGTCGACCAGCACGTGGACCTTGTCGGGGGTGATGTAATCGAGCAGGCGCTGGTAGTGAGTGACCATCAGGATCGCGCGTTCGGCGCTGCGCAGCGAGTTGACGCCATCGGCAACGATCTTCATGGCGTCGATGTCGAGTCCCGAATCGATCTCGTCGAGCATCGCCAGCTTGGGCTCGAGGATCAGCATCTGCAGGATCTCGTTGCGTTTCTTTTCGCCGCCCGAGAAGCCTTCGTTGACCGCGCGCTGCAGGAAGCTGGAATCCATCTTCATGTAGGCCAGCTTTTCCTTGACCAGCTTCATGAACTCCGGTGCCGGGATTTCATTCTCGCCGCGCGCTTCACGCTGAGCGTTGAGCGCCGCCTTGAGCAGATAGATGTTCTTCACCCCGGGGATCTCCACCGGGTACTGGAAACCCATCAACAGGCCTGCCTGGGCCCGCTCCTCGATCTCCATCTCCAGCACGTCGCGACCTTCGAAGGTAATCGTGCCCGCGGTGACCTCATAGCCGTCCTTGCCGGCAATCACCGCCGACAGCGTCGACTTGCCGGCCCCGTTGGGGCCCATGATCGCGTGGACCTCGCCGGACTGGATCGTCAGCGAGAGCCCCTTGAGGATTTCCTTGCCTTCCACCGTAACGTGCAGATCTTTAACTTCGAGCATGTGTTGCCACCTTGAATCGATTCGAGCCGCCTCGACGGCTCCGATAAATTATTTGCGACCTACCGATGCACCAGGCGCTTCATGACCGAGCGCAATAGCGCCTTAACCGACGGCGCCCTCGAGGGTCACGTTAAGCAGCGCCTCGGCCTCGACCGCGAACTCCATCGGCAACTCCTGGAAGACGTCCTTGCAAAAGCCGTTGACGATCATGTTGACGGCGTCTTCTTCGGAGATGCCGCGCTGACGGCAGTAGAACAGCTGGTCTTCACCGATTTTCGAGGTCGTCGCCTCGTGCTCGACGGTCGCCGTGCTGTTGCCGATCTCCTGATAGGGAAAAGTGTGCGCACCGCAGCGATCGCCGATCAGCAGCGAGTCGCATTGCGTGAAGTTGCGCGCGCCCCGCGCCCGCGGGCCGATCTTGACCAGCCCGCGATAGGCCTGGTCGCTGCGCCCTGCGGCGATCCCCTTGGAGACGATCGTCGACTTGGTGTTCTCGCCGATATGGATCATCTTGGTGCCGGTATCGGCCTGCTGACGGCCATTGGTGACCGCCACCGAGTAGAATTCGCCGACGCTGTTCTTGCCGCGCAGCATGCACGAGGGATATTTCCAGGTGATCGCCGAGCCGGTCTCGACCTGCGTCCACGACACCTTGGAGCGATCGCCACGGCAATCGGCACGCTTGGTGACGAAGTTGTAGATGCCCCCCTTGCCCTCTTCGTCGCCGGGATACCAGTTCTGTACCGTCGAATACTTGATATAGGCGTCTTCCAGGGCGACCAGCTCGACCACCGCGGCGTGTAGCTGGTTCTCGTCGCGCTGCGGCGCCGTGCAACCTTCGAGATAGGACACCTGCGAGCGCTTGTCGCAGACGATCAGCGTGCGCTCGAACTGGCCGGTATTGGCGGCGTTGATGCGGAAATAGGTCGACAGCTCCATCGGGCAGGTCACGCCTTCCGGCACGTAGACGAACGAGCCGTCGGTGAATACCGCCGAATTGAGCGCCGCGAAGTAGTTGTCGCCCTGCGGCACCACGCTGCCCAGGTATTGCTTGACCAGTTCGGGATAGTCGCGAATCGCCTCGGAAATCGAGCAGAAGATGACCCCCGCCTCGGCGAGCTTGTCCTTGAAGGTGGTGGTCACCGAGACCGAGTCGAACACCGCATCCACCGCCACGCCGGCCAGCGACGCACGCTCGTGCAGGGGGATGCCCAGTTTCTCGTAGGTCTCGAGCAGCTTGGGGTCGACTTCGTCGAGGCTCTGCGGACGATCCTCGGGCTTCTTGGGCGCGCTGTAGTAGGAAATCGCCTGATAGTCGATCGGCGGATAACTGAGATGCGCCCAGGAGGGAGCCGTCATCTTCAGCCACTGATGATAAGCCTCGAGACGCCAGTCGAGCATCCACTGAGGCTCGCCCTTCTTCTGCGAGATGAAGGCGATGACGCTTTCATCCAGGCCGGGCGGAACCGTGTCGCTCTCGATGTCGGTCACGAAACCTTGGGTATACTCGCGACGAACGAGCTGCTCCATTTCCTCTGTAGCCATGGTCTTCCCCTCCGGGCGGTCTGCTTTTGAGCCCTGTTCAAGCGATGATAGGCGTGTCAGCCCTCGGCCGAAGCCGCTAGCGTCACGCTCTGTATGGGTAGCTGCACGGGTAACTTGATTGGCGTGGTCTGCGCCAGGTGTGCCAAACTGATGCTATCGAGCAACGTTTGGACACCCAACGTGACACGTTGCCAGTTGTCGGCGACGCTGCAATTGCCCAGCAGCTCGCAATCGCCATCGATCTGGCTGCATTCGGTCATTGCCACCGGCCCTTCGATGGCTGCGATGATGTCGCGGGCCGAGATCTGCGCGGGCGAGCGCGCCAGGCGATAACCGCCCTGAGCTCCTCGCCGCGAGACCAGTAGACCGGCGCGCACCAGCATCTTCAAAGTCTTGCTGACAGTCGGGCGCGGCAACTGCACTGCTGCAGCAAGCTCCGTAGCGGCATATGCCCGGTCGGGATGGCGCGCTATCTGCGCCATCACCACGGCGGCATAGTCGGTCAGCTTTGACAGCTTCAGCATTGCTGCTCTCCAGCTCGCTCAGCGATTGCGTACCATTTTAGTCCTATATGATCTCCGTGTGAAGGCATGGCCCAAATCGAACATTTTCGAACAGTGTATTCGAAAAAAACCACAGCCAAGTTTTGACGTTGGGACCAGCTTTTCCTAGGCTAGGGAACGTAAAGCTCGGGTTACAAAATATTACCCACTGAATTAGAATCCTAAAACTAGAAGATTGGCGTGCCGGCCTGAATCGATAGCTAACCTCGACAGCCGGTAGCCAGCTAGAGACTGCTCGTTGTACGTCGGCACTGATCGGATGTCTGATATTCGAATAAGGATAGACAGCTAGCCTGACGCGCTCGCTCACGAATTGGATTAGGCGTGCAACGCCATCCGTTCGATAGCGACATCGATAAACACCATGGAGAGGTGACTATATGAAGATAACCATCTTCGGATCCGGTTATGTCGGTCTTGTGACTGGAACCTGCCTGGCCGATGTCGGCCATGAAGTCGTCTGTGTCGACGTCGACGCCGACAAGATCGCCCGCCTCAATCGCGGCGAAGTACCCATCTACGAGCCCGGCCTCGAGCCGATGATCGCCACCAACATGCGCGCCGGGCGGCTGCGCTTCACTACCGATGCCGCCGAGGCCGTTGCCTTCGGCAAGCTGCAGTTCATCGCCGTCGGCACCCCCTCCGACGAGGACGGCAGCGCCGATCTCAAGTATGTGCTCAAGGTCGCCGAGACCATCGCCCAGCACATGCAGGAACCCAAGGTCATCGTCGACAAGTCCACCGTGCCGGTGGGTACCGCCGACAAGGTCACCGACACCGTTCAGCGCGTGCTCGATGAGCGGGGCGTGGACCTGGCCTTCGACGTCTGCTCCAACCCCGAGTTTCTCAAGGAAGGCGCGGCCGTCCAGGATTTCTCCCAGGGCGCGCGCATCATCGTGGGCACCGACTCCGATCGGGTCGTCAAGGCGATGCGTGAATGCTACGCACCGTACAATCGCAACCATGAAAAGCTGATGTTCATGGATGTGCGCAGTGCCGAGCTGACCAAATATGCAGCCAATGCCATGCTGGCTACCAAGATCAGCTTCATGAACGAGATCTCCAACCTGGCGGAAAGCCTGGGCGCCGACGTCGAGGACGTCCGTCACGGCATCGGCAGCGATCCGCGCATCGGGTATCACTTCATCTATCCCGGTTGCGGCTACGGCGGTTCGTGCTTTCCCAAGGATGTTCAGGCACTCGGCCGCACCGCTGCGGATATCGGCTACAAGGCTGAGCTACTGAGTGCCGTCGAGGCCGTCAACAAGCGCCAGAAGAGCAAGCTGTTCGAGAAGCTCGAACAGGCCTTCGATGGCGATCTTGCCGGCAAGACCATCGCGTTGTGGGGACTGGCATTCAAGCCCAATACCGATGACATGCGCGAGGCGCCGAGTCGCACGCTGATGGAAGCCCTGTGGGCGGCCGGTGCCCGGGTACAGGCCTTTGATCCCGAAGCGACGGACGAATGCCGGCGCATCTATGGCGAGCGCGACGACCTGAGCTACTGCGAGCGCCGCGACGACACGCTCGAAGGTGCCGATGCGCTGGTGATCTGCACCGAGTGGAAGGCTTTCCGCGCGGTGGATTTCGAGCATATTGCCGCCACCTTGCGCACCCCGGTCATCGTCGATGGCCGCAACCTCTTCGATCCGCAGAGCGTGAAATCAGCCGGGCTGCTGTATTTCGCCATGGGCCGCGGCGACTCGCTGAAGCCGCGCAAGGCAGCTTGATGGCCATCGATCCCCTGCACTGCTATCGAGCCGAAACAATGCTTTCGCATTGAATCAGCGCTAGCAGCCTGCTCCCCGCTCGCCCGACGCCTTCAGGCGTCGGGTTGGAGCAGGAAGAATCGCCGCTGGGGTGTGTCAAGGAAGCGCATCTTTCACGGCGAGTTCACCAAGCGATAACGGCAATGTGAATACAGTTGCCTTATCGCTGTCATCGATAGTCATGGAAGGTTTGCCATGTCGCTGAACAAGCACAGCAAGGGCTCGACAGCCAGTCGTGTTACCGAGGTGACGACACTGCTGTTCATGCTCTCTCTTCTGGTGGTGCTCCTCTTCGAGCTTCCTCCGGAAGTCTTCTCGCCTCACTCCAAGAGCTTCATTCTCGCGATCGGCGTGGTGGGCGCTTGGCGCTACTCATGGTGGTTCACCCAAGCCGTGCGTTCGGTCTGGTTCAACCGCCATGTCTTTCCGCAACTGCGGCAACAAGCCGATGCGGCCGGCGAAACCCAACGTCCCGACGCGCTCTATGTGCTGTGCACGTCTTTTCGCATCGAGCCGGAGGTTTCGTTCTCGGTCTACGATGCGCTGATACGTGAAGCGCGCGATTATGGCGTTCCGACGACGATCTTCGCGGCGATTTCCGACCGTAGCGACGTCGATGTCATCGACCATGTGATGGCGGAAAATGGCTGGCCGAAAAACGTCGAGGTCAGCTACATGTTCCAGAAGGGTGATGGCAAGCGCTCGGCAATGGCCGAAGTGCTGCGCGCGATCTCGCGCCGCATGCCCAGCCATCGCTCGTTGCTGATAACCATGGACGGCGATATCGAGATCGAGCCGGGCACGCTGTCACGCTCGCTCTCCTTTTTCCTGTCGCAGGAAGACCTGGGCGCGCTGACCACCAACAATCGCTCGATAGTCAATGGCGGCGACGTCACCAAGGAATGGTACGACCTGCGTTACGCGCAGCGTCATCTGGTCATGAGCTCGATGGCGGTTTCCGAGCGTCTGCTGGTACTGACCGGTCGCTACAGCGCTTTTCGCGCCGAGCTTGCCACCAATCCCGATTTCATCGACCTGGTCGAGAACGATCATGTCGAGCACTGGCGCTTTGGCAATTTCAAGTTTCTCTCCGGCGACGACAAGTCGACCTGGTACTGGCTGCTCAAGAACGGCTGGAAGATGCTTTACATCCCAGATGTGTACGTAGCCGGCTTCGAGGAGCTGCCCGACAAGGATCGCTTTTTCAAGTCCACCATCGATCTGATGCGTCGTTGGTACGGCAACATGCTGCGCACCAGCGGCCGAGCCATCGCGCTGGGTCCCAAGCGCATGGGGCTGTTCACCTGGTGGAGCCTGGTCGATCAGCGCCTGTCGATGTGGACGACGCTGATCGGGCCTACGGTGGCAATCATGCTGACCCTGTTCGTGCGCCCATCGTTCATCTTCGCCTACCTGCTATGGATCTTCTTCACGCGCAGCGTGGCGACATGCGTACTGGCCCTGCAACGCGGCCGCGTCAGCCTGCTATGGGTGCCCCTGCTCTATTACAACCAGATCGGCGGCGCCCTGCTCAAGACCTACGTCAGCTTTCGCTTCAACCGTCAGTCTTGGTCGCGTCAGGGAATTTCCGCTGGCGAGCCCGACGATCCCAAGGCGGCCAAGCGCCAGCGCCGCATGGGGCATTTCATGCACAGTGTCTATCTGGGCACCATGCTGCTGTGCCTGGCCACCTTCGTCGGCGTGATTGCACCGCCCGATCGTGTCGCACTGGACATTATGCTTGACGAAAGCGAACAGCAATTCAGCGACCCCGAGCGGAGCGACGCCGATGACAATGGCGACTGGTTGGCGCTGGCACTGGCCGATGCTCCAGAAGGGGGCCAAGTGCAGTTGCCTGCAGGCAGCCTGTACGTCGGCTCTCAGATGACCGAAAAGCTTTTCGAGCTGGGTGAAATACGCTCTTCGCTGATAAAGGGCCATGGCGGCGAGCGTCCGACCGTACTCCGCTTGAGCCCGGCTCTTGCTGAAGGTCTCTATGCCCACGACGGCCAGGCCTTGGCCGATAACAAGCGATTTAGCTGTAGCCCCCAACAACCCTGCGAGCTGGAAACCATGCTTGGCGCTGTCACCCTGACCGACATGGAAGTCAGGCTCGCGTCCCGTCAGGACTGAAGAGTACGGACACGGATACCGGACAAGGAGAACACCATGAGCGATGACAACACTCGCGATCCCAACAGAAGAGAGCCGACCCTCGACGGTACCGGCAACGGATACGGTACGTCACATCGTGATGACCGGAACAGCGAACGGCACTCACCCAGCGCGTCCGACGAGCATGACGAGCAGATTGCGCGGGATGATCAACTGAACCACGAACGTCGCGATGAACGACGCCACGTACGTGTCGATGCGCCTTTTCAGGTACGTTTCGCTGACGATACCACCCTACCCGGCCATGACCTGTCGCTCGGTGGCTTCTCTATTTACAGCGACAGGCCCATCGAGGAAGGCAAGGTCGTATCGGCTTCGCTATTGCTGGTCGCCGGCGCAGCGGAACTCATCGTGCCGGTCGATGCCAAGGTGCTACGCGACGCGGGTCGACGGCGCGACAAGCAATACGAGATCGCTTTCGAGATCACCCGCATCGCCCGGCGCCACCGTGAACTGCTGCGGCGGGTCATCCGCGCTCACCTGAGCGGCAACCATGCTTCCGTGGAAAGCCTGGTCGCCACCGAGGATCCGCAGACACCGCGTAAGCGTCAGAGCGCTGCCTTGCCGTCATCGAAGCAGCCGCGCCAGCGTAAGCATTTCGGGCGCTACGCAGCGCTGGTCTTGGCTGCGCTGCTCCTGGTGGCTGTCGCTGCGTCCACGGCCTACCGCAACTTCATGCTGATCGAGCCCGATTTTGCCGCCGTCACCGCACCGCGTATCGACATCCGCGCACCGGGCTCGGGAATTCTCGCCCAGCACAAGTTCAGCGCCGGCGACCAGGTTCAGCGTGACCAAGAGCTGGTACGGGTCAAGAATAGCGAGTTACAGACCGACTTGATTCTGGCCAAGGCATCGCTGAACTATAACAACCAATTGATCAAGAACCTGCAGGAGCGCATCGACTCGCCCGGCACCAACCAGGTCTATATGCCGAGTGGCGACTCGGGCCCCTCCAACTCGGCAGCCAACTTCGAGAGTGTGCCGGCTGAAGTTGCTCGCGTACGCATCAATCAGTTCAAGACATCGCGCGACTACCAGAGCTCACGCATCGATGCGTTGGAGTCACGCATGTCGACCAACACCATCTATAGCCCCTGCAACTGCCTGGTGGCCTGGGCACGCAGTAGTTCCGGCGGCACCTATATCAACGAAAGCGAACGCATCATGACGCTGATTCAGACCGGCCAGAACGATGTCATGGTCGAAGCGCTGGTGCATATGGACGACATCGATCGCATCGAGCCTCATCAGACCGCCTATATCGCCCTGCCCAACGCCTCTGAACCGATTCAGGCCCAGGTGCGTACCGTGTCCCTGGACGTCGAGCGTCAGCCGCGCGCGGGCTTTCCCAAGTGGGTCCGTCAACAACAGAACGTCGCCAGCGTCCTGCTGGTCCCCGAGAAACCATTGCCGGCAAGTGCTGTCGGGGTGCCCGTGGACGTGCGCTTCAGTGAAGCACCGATCATCGACAACACGGTGGAATGGGTCTGGCAAGGTGGTCGCGCCGTGTACCAGCAGGCCGAACAGCTCTTCAATCAGGTCTTCGATACTACCGACGAGCAGACCGCGACCGCTGCAAAGACCGAATCCGCCAGTTGAACGGGCATCTCGCCAGCCGCGATGTCGCCTAACCGACGCCATGCTCGCAGCAATGCCGGCATGGCCGTCAAGGAGATCAACCATGCTTACCCGCAGAACTCACAGCCATCGGTCAGTTCGTCGGGCTCCCTCTCTTTCTGCACGCCTCGTTCTGCCGCTTGCCTTGCTTTTCGTCACGCCGGGCGCACTAGCCGATGACGGGGAAGAGGATGAGGCCTCACTGCCGGTGCCTCAGGTAGCTCCCTGCTCGCAGCGCTACTCGCTGGCGACCGACATGGAGCCTCCCATGGTCGAAGATGGCAAGCGTGCGGTTCGCCAGGCCTTTGGTACCCATGACGACTGGGGAACGGAGAAGAACATCGAAGTGCTCGACGCGAGCCAGACCGGCCTCGGCGAACGTGGGTTACGGGTCAGTTATCCCGAAGGCACCTCGGCACCCAGCGATACTGAAAAAGGCGGCGCCGGCTTCTACGCGACCCTGCCCGCGCTCAGCCACGCCGAGCGCGCATGCCTGCAGTACAAGGTTCGCTTCCCCGAAGGCTTCGACTTCGTCAAAGGCGGCAAGCTGCCGGGACTGTACGGCGGTCAGGCGCCCAGCGGCGGCGACGAAGTGACCGGCGACGGCTTTTCGATGCGCTTCATGTGGCGCAAGCACGGCCAGGGCGAGCTCTACGAATATGTCGTCAACAAGGACAGTGATTACGGTAAGTCCGTCGGGCGCGGGCTCTGGCATTTTCCCACCGGGGAGTGGGTCACGGTCGAACAGGAAATCGTCCTCAACGATCCGCAGCGTGATAACGGCATTGCACGCGTATGGATCGAGGGACGCCCGATCCTCGAGCAGCGAGACATCGTCTATCGCCGGCAGGGTGATGTGTACGCCGATGGGTTGATGTTCTCCACATTCTTCGGCGGCCATGGCAAGGATTGGCGTACGCCCAAGAATCAGCATGCCGATTTCGCCGATTTCCGTGTTTACGCTGATCGGAGCTGAATAGCCGATCAGCCGTTTCGCCATTTACGACAATGAGTCGCTATGTTCTCTATGAATGGAATTCACCAGGACGTAAGGAATCGTCGCCCCCTCGGCCTACTGGTAATGGTTACGCTCCTGCTGGTGGGCTGGGCCGTGTCTGTGCAGGCGATGTCGATCAAGGAGCGCCAACAACTCGATCTGTCGGAGTACAAGGTGACCCGGCCGAACGCCTCCTATTTCGACGTGCAATCGCGCATGAAGCTGCTTCAGCAAACGGAGAACTCCTTGCTGCTGACCCAGGTCCAGCGATTGTCCACCGGACCCAGCTGCCAGCAATTGCTGCAGATTCCGCCGCTTGATACCAAGATTCGGATTCCCGGCTTCTATCCCTCTCCGCAAGCCTGGCGCGAAATTTCCGGGCCGCTATTCAAGTTCGAGAAAGCCGTCGCCAACCTGGCGGGGGCTTATGTCACCAGCGGCGATGACTACTATGCGGAGTGCATGGTCCGCTTCCTCGACAAGTGGGCCCAGCACGATGCGCTGAGCAAATTCTATTACGACTCCGCGGCGCCCCAGGCCTGGTTCTCCACGGAGTCGATGATCTTCACCGCTGCCGAGGCCTATTCGGTGGTGCGCCCTGCGGTCGACGGCATGACGGAGCAGAAACAGCGCATCGACGATTGGCTCAAGCGTCTCGCCTATGCGCACAAGGCGATCCCCGGCCAGCCCAATAACAGCTGCTGCAACAACCATTTCTACCGCCGCGCGCTGTATGCCTCGATGGTCGGCGTGCTCACCGAGGACGATGAACTGTTTCGCTTCGGCGTCAGCGCCATCTATTCGGCCCTAAATGACATGACCGACGAAGGCGCCTTCCCGCTGGAGATGAAGCGCGGTCGACGCGCCACTCACTACCAGAATTACGCCCTGCTCTACCTGATTCCCAATATGCAGATCATCGCCCAGCAGGGCTATGACATCTACAACCTGGAAGTCAACGGCCATACCATCCATGATGCCGTCAACTTCGTCACCGACATCATGATAGATCCAGAGCAGCTCGGCGAGCTTGCACCCCACGAGCAGTACAAAGGCTTCCTCAAGGACGACCAATACCTGGCCTGGATGGAAATCTATCTATCCCACTTCGACGCTCCGCGTCTCACGCAATTTCTCGACACCATGCGCCCCATCGCCAATCGCGGCGCCGGTGGCTACGTCACGCTGTACTTCATGGATCCCGAAGCACAGCAACAGGAAATCACCGAAGAGCAGGAACAGCAGGCCCGGCTTTACGAAGACCTGGAATAAGGCGTTCGGCCCGCTTCGGCGGGCTACTGCTCAATCACGGAGGAATTTACATGACCGGTCTAGCGACTTACCGCGGCATACCACGCCGCGAGTGGCTTTCGCTCTTGCGTACCACGCCTTTGCTTCTCGCTCTGGCGGGTTGCGCCACGCACGAAGTTGTCAAGGACACGGCGGCTCCTGCCGTACCCAAGCAGTATGAGGACTGGTTCGACGGCGGCCGGCCGACCGATATGGGCTCCATGGATTGGAGCCGAGTCGATTTCGCGCGTCAGGCCGCCGATGCAGGCAACACGCAGACGGCCATCGAACGTTTCCAGGCACTGGCCAACGAAGGCTTCATGCTGCCCAATTACGAGTTGGCCAAGATCTATGACAAGGGCGAGGCCGTACCCCGCGACCCACAGCGTGCCGCCAAGTACTATGGCCAAGCACTGCACCGGCCTTCGTCGATCCTCGGCAACGCCTCGCTCAATCTGGCGCGCATGTATCGGGATGGCGATGGCGTAGAACGCAACGACACGCTGGCCTTCTATCTCCTCAAGCAAGCGATCGGCGAGGGGGAAGTCGACGCCAAGCCATTGCTGGCCGATATGCTGGCCCAGGGCCAGGGCGTCGAACGCCAGCCCGAGCGTGCCGTCCAGCTCTACCGTCAGGCCGCCGAGCAGGGTAATCCCGAGTCCCTGCTGGCCCTGGCCGAGGCGTACCGTCAGGGCGGCTGGTACCAGGCCGATCCACAGCAGTCCAAGCAGTACGCACAGCGTTATGCCGAAAAGATCGAAACGCTCGCCAGGCAGGGCGATGTCGATGCAATGACCGACCTCGCGGCGCTCTATGCGCGCGAGGGCATGCTGGGTTACCAGCCCGAAAAGCAGCGTCGCTGGCTGATGCGTGCCGCTGATTCCGGCGATCCCGATGCGCTCGGCGAAGTCGGCGAGGCGCTGCTCGCCAACGGCGAAAGCGAACGTGCGATCGGCATGCTCGAACAGGCCGCGCAAGCGGGCGATGTGGAAGCCATGACCGATCTGGGTAAAGCATTGCTCGGCGAGCAAGGTATTACGCCGCAGCCACAGCGAGCCGAAAAATGGCTGGCACGCGCCTCGCAACAAGGGTCACTGAATGCCACCATCGCCCTGGGCCGGGCCTATATCGATGGAACGCAGCTACCGGGACACCGCCAACAGGGCATTCAGATGCTTGAAAAGGCCGCGGATAAAGACGATCCGCTCGCGTTAGCGCTGCTCGGCGACATCTATCTGGATGGCGAAGGAACGCTGGCTCAACCGCAGAAAGCCATCGACTATCTCAAGCGCGGTCACCAAGCAGGAAGCAGCTACGCCACCGCCCAGCTCGGTGAAGCCTATCTGACCGGGACGGGCGTGGCACGCTCGCCCTCTCGCGCCGAAAGCCTGCTACGCGAGGCTGCCAAGCAGGATCAGTCTTTTGCCGCGCGCCTGCTTGGCGAAGCCTACCTGACCGGAGAGGTAATCCCGGCCGATCCTCAAGCCGGCGAGCCACTGCTCAGGCAAGCCGTCAAGGCCGGTGATACCACGGCGATGACGGTGCTCGGCAAGGCCTATCTCGACGGTCCGCTCAGCAACGCCAACAGCAGTGGCGAAGCGGAGTCACTGCTCACACGGGCCGCCGAACAGGGCGATGATTACGCCATGATCGTGCTTGGCCGCGCTTACCGTGACGGTGAAGGCTTGCCCCAGGATTACGACAAGGCCGAGCGTTGGCTCAAGCAGGCCCAAGCGGCCGGGCATGATTCCGCCCAGCTTGCGCTGGCCCGGCTCTACCGTGATCGCGGCGATGGCGGCAACGTCGATGCGATTATTCGTGCGGCGAAGCTCGGCGAACCCGGAGCCATGGCCGATCTCGGCCGCGCCTATCTCGAAGGCAGCCTGGGCCTGAAACAAGATACCGAGAAGGCCTACCAGTGGCTGAGCAAGGCCGATAGCGCAGGTCACGCTGGCGCTGCGGCGACGCTTGGACGGGCTTACTTGCAGGGAGACCGCTTCCCCCAAAACGTCTCCAAAGGCCTCGACTATCTGGAAACCGCCGTCTCGCGCGGCCACGTCGGCGCAAGTGCCGACCTGGGCGCGAGGCTGCTCAAGGGCAACGGCGTGGCGGCCGATCCGCAACGTGGCGTCAGCTTGCTACGGCGCGCCATTCGCGGTGGCAATCTCGGTGCCATGCAGACGCTGGGCCAAGCCTATCTTAAAGGCAACGGCATCGAGCGCGACACCGACCAGGGCATAGACCTGCTGACCCGTAGCGCCGAGCGCGGCAATGCCTATGCCGCCCAGGTACTGGGCGAGGCCTATCTGACGGGTGAAGGGGTCGCCAAGGATCCGGCCAGGGCCAAGCAGTGGCTGACCCGCGCGGCCGAAGCCGGCAGTCTTTCTTCGCAATCCAATCTAGGTCGCTCGCTTCTCTATGGGCGCGACGGTATTACCCAGAACGTGGAACGCGGTCTTGAACTTCTCAAGGACGCCGCCGAGCAGGGTCACCCCGGCGCTCAGGCGACCCTCGGGCGTGCCTACCTGCGTGGCGATGTGCTGGAGCAAGATAGCGCCAAGGGCGCCGAATACCTGTTTCGAGCCGCCCGCCAGGGCCACCCCACCGCTCGCCTGGCACTCGCCAAGGCCTACCTGTGGACCCAGGGCCTGAAAAGCGCCAATCAGTCCCAGGCGCTGCTGTGGCTGGATCAGACCATCGATGGCAACAGCCAGGTTGCCCTGGAAACGATGCGCGATCTGCTCGAGAACGACCAGGCCGCCGAGGTCGCCAGTAAGGTCACCGCAACGGGAAGCTGAGCGCCCACCGATGTCGTGCCGTTCGCCCGGGTTTGCGCCCGGGCTTTTTACGCTCGGGCCTTGCTTGTCGGCGGGAACGGCGCGACACTCGGCACACCACAGGAAGGGGAGTATTCCGATGTGGAGCGCCTCGCCAACGCGCGCTCCACGACGGTGACGTCGTCAGCACGGACGCAAAAAACGTCCCGGCGTCATCGGTCCCGGTTCGGCTCTAGTTAGAGCGACTGTTCGGGGCGGAAGAGACCTTCGGTGTCCGTTAACGACGACCGGAGAAACTCCCCATGTCCGTCCCAACCTGGGTATGGCTGGCCACCGTGGCCGGCATCATTGCGCTGTTCTGCTTCGACTTCATCTTCCACGCCCGCAAGCCTCACGAACCGACGCTCAAGGAAGCCGCCGGTTGGTCGGTGTTCTTCATCGCCATCGCGCTACTTTTCGGTGCCGGCGTCTGGCTGGTTTGGGGCGCGAGTCATGGCACCGAATATTTCGCCGGCTTCATCACCGAGAAGAGCCTGTCGGTCGACAATCTCTTCGTCTTCGTGATTCTGATGGGCAAGTTCGCGGTACCGCGCAAATACCAGCAGAAGGTATTGCTGATCGGCATTGCCATCGCCTTGGTAATGCGCGGCGCGTTCATCGCCGTCGGCGCGGCCGCCATCGCCCAGTTCAGTTGGGTGTTCTACGTATTCGGCGCCTTCCTGCTGTATACCGCAGCGAAGCTCGCCTACGACAGCCTGCATGATCAATCGTCCGGTGGTCCGCAGTATCACGAGACCCGCTTCGAGCGCTGGGCCCACAAGGTCTTTCCGGCGACCAGCGAATACCACGGCAACCGGCTATTGACCAAGGAGAATGGCAAGCGTGTGGTAACGCCGCTATTCTTCGTGGTCATCGCGCTGGGCTTTACCGACCTGCTGTTCGCGCTGGACTCGATTCCGGCGATCTACGGGCTGACCAAGTCCCCCTATATCGTATTCACCGCCAACGCCTTCGCCCTGCTCGGCCTGCTGCAGCTCTACTTCCTGCTCGGTGGTCTGCTCGATCGCCTGGTCTACCTGGGCCTCGGGCTCTCGATCATTCTCGGCTTCATCGGCGTCAAACTGATCCTCGAGGCATTGCATGGCAATACCCTGCCCTTCATCAATGGCGGCGAAGGGGTGCACTGGGCGCCGGAGATTCCCATCTGGCTGTCGTTGGCGATCATTGTCGGCACCTTGGCCGTGACGACCATCGCCAGCCTGATGAAGTCACGCCGCACCGCGCCCGAGAGCAGATAATCGATCGAACCATGCAGCCATCAAAAAACCCGCCACCGTTAAGGTGGCGGGTTTTCACGATCCAAGCCGGCGCTACCGGCCCGACTCGCTCTTTCAAGCGTGAAACGGGTTGCGCAGCACGATCGTCTCGTTACGGTCGGGGCCCGTCGAGATGATGTCGATCGGCGTACCGGTCTGCTCTTCGAGGAAGCTGATATAGGCGCGGGCATTGGCCGGCAGGTCCTCGACACGCTTGATGCCCAGCGTCGATTCGCTCCAGCCCGGCAGGTCCTGATAGAGCGGCTCGACCGCTTCGTAGCCCTCGGAATCCACCGGGGTATCCAGGGTCTCGCCATCCTTGCCACGGTAGCCGATGCATACGCGGATGTTTTCCAGCCCGTCGAGTACATCAAGCTTGGTCAGGCAGATCCCCGAGACCGAGTTGACCTGCACGGCGTGGCGCAGCGCTACCGCGTCGAACCAGCCGCAACGGCGCGGACGCCCGGTGGTGGCGCCGAACTCGTGTCCGCGTTCCGCCAGATGGCGGCCGAATTCGTCGAACAGCTCGGTGGGAAACGGTCCCGACCCGACGCGGGTGGTGTAGGCCTTGGTGATGCCCAGCACGTAGTCGAGATATAGCGGCCCGACGCCCGAGCCGGTGGCGGTGCCGCCAGCGGTGGTGTTGGAACTGGTGACGAACGGGTAAGTGCCGTGGTCGATATCCAGCAGCGAGCCCTGGGCACCCTCGAAGAGGATGTTGTCGCCGGCCTTGCGGAAATCGTGCACCAGGCCGACCGTGTCGCAGACCATCGGCCGCAGCTCCTCGGCCATGGTCATGGCTTCGTCAAGCACCTGATTGAAATCGACCGGCGCCTCTTTATGGTATTTTTCTAAAACGAAATTATGGTACTCCAGCACCTCGCCGAGTTTCGCAGCGAAGCGCTTGCGGTGCAGCAGATCGCCCAGACGCAGGCCGCGCCTGGCGACCTTGTCTTCGTAGGCCGGGCCGATGCCGCGACCGGTGGTGCCGATCTTGGCGATGCCGAGCGCCTTCTCGCGGGCCTGGTCGAGCCGTACGTGATACGACAGGATCAGCGGGCATGCCGGTGACAGCCTCAGGCGCTTGCGGACCGGCACGCCCTTGGCTTCCAGCTCGCGAATCTCGCTGATCAGCGCTTCCGGCGACAGCACCACGCCATTGCCGATCACGCAGGTCTTGTCGTCGCGCAAGATCCCCGACGGAATCAGGTGCAACACGGTCTTTTCACCGTCGATGACCAGGGTGTGGCCGGCATTGTGACCGCCCTGAAAGCGCACGACCGCGGATGCCGACTCGGTCAGCAGGTCGACGACCTTGCCCTTGCCCTCGTCACCCCACTGGGTGCCCAGTACGACTACGTTCTTGCCCATTACTCTCGTCTCTTGATCGAAGAATCTGCCTGACCGAAGAATCCGACAGGCGTCTCGCTGCTATGTCAGGGGCGATACCTGCCAATCGTCGCCCAGGCGCACCAGGCGGCGATTGCAACGATGCTCGACAGGTCCGGTGTGCTGGCCCGGAAGGGCCCTCACGACCCGCTCCCCCGCCTCGCGCAGACGCGCGATGACCGCATCGAGTTCGCTTGCTTCAACGGCCTCGTCGGCCGGTGCCCAGATCCCGTCGCAAGGTGGCTGCTGCTCGGTCAGCGTAGCCAACAGCTTGAGATCCATCGAGAAGCCGGTGGCGGGACGCGCCCGGCCGAAGGCCCGCCCGGTATCGTCGTAACGGCCTCCCTTGACCAGCGCCTGGCCATAGCCCGGTACGTAGGCCGCAAACATCATGCCGGTGTGATACTGATAGCCGCGCAGATCGGCCAGATCGACGTATAGGGTAACGTCGTCGGAGCCGTGAGCGACCCCCTCGCAGAGCGCCTGTAACTGATCGAGCGCAGCGCCGAGCGCCATCGGACCGTCGGCAAACACCGCACGGGCTTCGTCGAGTATATCGCGTCCTCCGTGCAGGCCGGGCAACGCCTTGACCATGCGTGCGATGGCCGGATCGTGGATCTGCGCATCGACCAGAGCCTCGGTTTCCGCCGGCGACTTGCGCTCGATGGCCTCGAACAGCGCAAGCTCGGCTTCCCGGGAAAGTGCACTGGCCTCCGCCAAGGCGCGATAGATGCCGATGTGGCCCAGCGCCAGGTGAATCTCTTGCGAACCGGCGGTGACCAGGCTGGCCAATGCCAGCCTGAGTATTTCCAGGTCGGCTTCCAGGCCGGCGTGGCCGAACAGCTCGACACCCACCTGGACGGGGCTGCGGCCACCCTGATGCTGGTCGGCCTTGGCACGCAGCACATGACTGCAGTAGCACAACCGCGCCGGGCCATGATGCTTGAGCGAATGCGCGTCCATACGCGCCACCTGCGGCGTGACGTCGGCGCTGGCCCCCATCATGCGGCCGGTGAGTTGATCGGTGAGCTTGAAGGTCTGCAGATCGAGATCGGTACCGGTACCGGTCAGCAGTGAATCGAGGAATTCGACCGGCGGTGGCATCACCAGGTCATAGCCCCAGCGATAATAGAGATCGAGTAGCGCTCGACGCAGCGCCTCCATGCGGGTCGCCTGCGGCGGAAGCACTTCGTCCATGCCGTCAGGAAGCAGCCAGCGATCAGCGATGGTCATTAGCCTTTGCCTGTCTACCAGAGATGAATGGCCACAAAAAAACCGGGCCACGCCCGGTTACCGGATTCTAGCATGTTTGCCCCCCGGGTGTACCCCGGGGGGCAAGACGATAGCCTCAGGAACCGTCCGCGTTGCTGCTCTGCTGAGGCTGCGGGCTGGCACTGTTCAAGTAGCGGAAGAAGTCGCTATCCGGCTCCAGCACCAGGAGGTCGTCCTTGCTGTCGAAGCTGGCCCGATAGGCGTCCAGGCTGCGATAGAAACGGAAGAACTCGGCATCCTGCTGGTAGGCGTTGGCATAGATCGACGCCGCTTCGGCATCGCCCTGACCGCGCAGGGTTTCCGCTTTTGACTGCGCCTCGGCGAGCAGCACCTGGCGGCGACGCTCGGCATTGGCACGCACCTTTTCGGCTTGCTCCTGACCCTGAGCGCGGTACTCGCGCGCCTCGCGATGCCGCTCGGTGCGCATCCGCTCGTAGACCGCCTGGGTCACCTCGTCGGGCAGGTCGATACGCTTGATGCGGATGTCGAGAATCGCCACGCCCAGCTCTTCGCGCATGATCTTATCGAGGCTTTCCGTCGGCCCCGACATCAACTCGTCGCGCCGCTCGGCGATGATTTCCTGCAACTCGAGTCGACCGAACTGGTTACGCAGGCTTTCGTCGACACGCGGCGAGATCAGCCGTTCGGCGGTCTGCTCGTCACCGGAGGTTGCCTCGTAGTAACGCGCCGGATCGATGATCTTCCACTTGACGTAGGAATCGACGATCACCGCCTTCTTCTCCAACGTCAGATAGCGGCTGGTATCGGTGTCCAGGGTCAACACGCGGGTATCGAAGGTGCGTATTGTGTTGGTAATCGGCACCTTGAAATGTAGCCCCGGCTGGATATTGGCTTCGACGATCTCGCCGAACCGCAGTTTGATGGCACGCTCGGTCTCGTCGACGATGTACAGACTGTTGCTGCCTACCCAAGCGACCGCGGCCAGGCCGGCGACGATGAGCAGGGAACGATTATTGATCATTAACGACCCTCCCTGCGGATACCGCTCGTCTGCGACGAGCTGCTGCTACCTGTCGAGTTGTTGCGCATCTGCTCGATCAGCGACGGCGTGACATTGATATCCTGCTGCGAATCGGAGCCGCTGGAGCTGCCACGGTTCAGCTTGTCGAGCGGTAGCACCATGAGCGGGCTGCTTTTGTCGATATCGACCAATACCTTGCTGGTATTCGACAGCACCTCGGTCATGCTCTCCAGATACATGCGATCGCGCATCACCTGGGGCGCCTGACGATACTCGGTCAGCAATGAGTTGAAGCGGTTGGTCTGGCCCTCGGCCTTGGCGACCACCGATTCGCGATAGCCCTGAGCCTGCTCGATCATGCGCTGCGCCTGACCCTGCGCTTCGGGGATGATTGCATTGGCGTAGCCGATCGCATCGTTGATCAGCCGCTGGCGATCCTCACGCGCCTTGATCACGTCGTCGAAGGCGTCCTGTACCGCGTCCGGTGCCGAGGTCGACTCGACGTTGATCGCCTGGATGCTCACCCCGAGACCGTAGCTGTTGAGGTAGGACTGCAGGCGGGTCGATACCGTATCGGCCAGCAGTTCGCGGCCGGACGTCAGGATCTCGTCCATTTCGGTACCGCCGACCACATGGCGCAAGGCCGAATCGAGCGCATTCTCGATGGACAGCTCGGGCGTACGCACGTTGAGCACATAGTCGCGCGGATCGGCCACCTGATACTGGGCGGAGATCTCGACCTGGACGATATTCTCGTCGCGGGTCAGCATCGACTTGGTCTGGGAGATCGCACGCACCCGGGTGACGTTGACCATGCGCACGTCGTCGACGATCGGCGGATTCCAGTGCAAGCCGGGCTCGACGACCTGCTGGAACTTGCCGAAGCGCAGCACGACCCCGCGCTCCGACTGATCGACCAGGTAGAAGCCCGAAGCCGCCCAGATCGCCAAGGCGATGACGGCGAGCAGCCCCGGCAAAGCGAAGGTGCTGCGCTTGCCGCCACCACCGCCATTGCCGCCGCCACCCCGCTTGCCGCGACCACCGAGCATGCGATTGAGCTTGTCCTGGAACTTCTTCAGCGCCTCGTCCAGATCCGGCGGGCCCTGGTTATTGTTTCCACCGCCATTACCGCCACCGTTGCCGCCGCCACCACGTCGGCCACCGCCACTCCAGGGGTCGTGCTGCTTGCCACCCCCACCCGGCTCATTCCAAGCCATACGTCGTCTCCACTAAGCAAAATTGCGATGTGCGGCGAGGCCGCCGTCCGCGATGAAGGCGACGGCCTCGCTGTTATTCTCGGACACCATCGGCCCAGACCGGTGGCGCCAGGTCCTCCGGTGGCAGGTAGTCCTCGGCTTTCTCGTCCAGCCGGGCGAGCAGTTGCATGAATTCGCGCCGTGGCAGGCGGATCGTCAGTAGACTTCGGCCCTGGTCGTCGAAACGCTCGCTGCGGACCGCATCCAGCTCGTGCAACCCCGCCCGTAGCCTACCTTGATCGGGCGTCAACGTCAGGTCCAGATCGAGGAGATCCTCGGCCAGGCGCTCGGACAGCGCCTGATGCAGCAGGTCCAAGCCGCTGCCCTGCTGCGCCGACAGCCACACTTCCTCGGGCACACCATGGCCATCGCGCTCGATACGCGGCGCGCTGTCGAGCAGGTCGATCTTGTTCATCACTCGCAGGCAGGGCACTTCGTCGGCGCCGATCTCCTCGAGCACCGAATTGACTTCAGCGATGTTCTGCTCGCGTTCGGGGTCGGCGCAATCGATCACATGGATCAGCAGCGAGGCTTCGTTGGCCTCTTGCAGCGTGGCCTGGAAGGCCTCTACCAGCTTGTGGGGCAGGTGACGGATGAAACCCACGGTATCGGCCATCACCACCGGCCCCACGTCGGTCACGTCGAGCCGGCGCAGGGTCGGGTCGAGGGTCGCGAAAAGCTGATCGGCGGTATACACCGTCGAGGCGGTCAAGGCGTTGAACAGCGTCGACTTGCCGGCGTTGGTATAGCCGACCAGAGAGACACTGGGAATCTCTGCCCGCGAGCGCGCACGGCGGTTCTGCTCGCGCTGGCTGCGCACCTTGTCGAGCCGCTTGTGAATCGCCTTGATGCGCGCACGCAGCAGTCGGCGGTCGGTCTCGAGCTGGGTTTCACCGGGCCCGCGCAGGCCGATGCCGCCCTTCTGGCGCTCCAGGTGGGTCCAGCCACGCACCAGTCGCGTGGACATGTATTCGAGCTGGGCCAGCTCCACCTGCAGCTTGCCTTCGTGGGTCCGGGCGCGCTGGGCGAAGATGTCGAGAATCAACCCGGTACGATCGAGCACGCGACACTTCAAGGAACGCTCGAGGTTGCGCTCCTGGGAGGGACTCAAGGTATGGTTGAAAATCACCAGCTCGGCGTGGTGGACGGCGAGCAGCTCACGCAGTTCTTCCACCTTGCCGCTGCCGATGAAGGCACGCGGATCGGGCCGGCGCCGGCTCCCCTGCATGAGGGTCGCCGGCTCGGCGCCCGCGGAACGCACCAGCTCCAGGAATTCACCCGGGTCTTCGCGCTCTTGCTCGTCATGGAAATCGACATGGACGAGAACCGCCGTTTCACCGGCGTCGGGACGTTCAAAAAACAATCAATACCTCGCGATCAATCTTCCTGCCCGGCCATGTTGGGATCTTGGGCCGGCAGACGCACGTTGCGTGACGGTACCACCGTGGAGATGGCATGCTTGTACACCATCTGGCTGACGGTGTTACGCAGCAGAATCACGAATTGGTCGAAGGACTCGATCTGACCCTGCAGCTTGATTCCGTTGACCAGGAAAATGGAAACCGGGATGCGTTCCTTGCGCAGGATGTTCAGATACGGGTCTTGAAGGGACTGCCCTTTGGACATTTTGCTCTCCCTAACTGTCTCTAGTTAATGTCATTTTAATGGTCGCCCCACAGGGCTTTATGAGGCCTAGGCCACGCCGCCGGCAAACTGCGCCACGACGAAAGCCTCATCTTACGCTAAGTGCTGCACTGGCGCACGATTTTCAAGGTCTCGCCGAGCGGCGAAGGCGCGCACGAATCGATCCATTTCAGCGCCGGCCAGGAGCGCAACCAGGTCAACTGGCGCTTGGCCAGCTGACGTGTCGCGATCACCCCCCTATCGCGCAGCGTAGCCCGATCGTACTGACCGTCGAGATAGGCCCATGCCTGTCGATAGCCGACGCTCTTCAATGCCGGCAGCTCGGGGCTCAGGTCCCCCCGCTCACGCAGCGCGATCACCTCGTCGAGAAAGCCCTGCTCGAGCATGGCGTCGAAGCGTCGGGCGATGCGCTCATGCAGCACCGCCCTATCGGCGGGAGCGAGACCTATGGACAACGTCCGCCAGGGAAAGGTTTCCGCTTGCTGTTCACGCCACAGCGCACTCATCGGCCGACCGCTCAGACGCTGCACTTCCAGGGCACGCATCAGCCGCTGCGGATCGTTGGGATGGATGCGCGCCGCCGACTCGGGATCGACCCGCGCCAATTCCTCGTGCAGTGCGCCCAGGCCGCGCTCGGCCGCCCAGGCCTCGAACTCGGCGCGCAGCGCAGGGTCCGCGGCGGGCAGGCGGGCTACGCCGCCCAGCAGGCTACGATAGTAGAGCATGGTGCCGCCGACCAGCAGCGGGATCCTGCCCGCATCGCTGATCTCGCGCATCTCGCGGTGCGCGTCATCGCGGAACTCGGCGGCCGAATAGGGTTCGCTGGGATCGCGAATATCGATCAGACGGTGCGGCGCGCGGGCCAGCTCGGCGGCGGAGGGCTTGGCGGTGCCGATATCCAGGCCACGGTAGACCATCGCCGAGTCGACGCTGATCAGTTCCGCACCCAGGCGCTCACGCAGCGCCATCGCCAGGTCGGTCTTGCCCGAAGCCGTGGGCCCCATCAACAGGATGGCCAGCGGTCGCTTGTCGCACTTATCGCTCGCGCCGTTCATTGGCCGCGCAGAAACAGCTTGTCGAGCTCGGCCAGCGACATCTCGGTCCAGGTCGGCCGGCCGTGGTTGCACTGACCGCTACGCTCGGTGCGCTCCATGTCGCGCAGCAGGGCGTTCATCTCCGGCACCGTCAGGCGACGATTGGCACGCACGCTGCCATGACAGGACATGGTCGCCAGCAGCTCGTTGATATGCGCCTCGAGCCTGTCCGAGCGCCCGTAACGCTCGAGATCGCCGAGCATGTCGCGGATCAGCGGCTCGACGTCGGCCTGCGCCAGCAGCGTCGGCACCTGCCGCACCAGCAGCGTTTCCGGACCCGCGACGTCGAGTTCGACGCCCAGCCGGGTAAACGCCTCGCGGCAGGCCTCGGCGGTCTCCACGGCGTTGACGCTGACCGCCAGCGACACCGGCACCAGCAGCGGCTGAGCGTCGAGTGCCCCGGCGTGCACCTGGGTCTTCATGCGCTCGTAGACGATCCGCTCGTGGGCGGCATGCATGTCGACCATCACCAGCCCCCGCGCGGTCTGGGCAAGAATGTACACGCCGTGCAACTGGGCCACGGCATAACCCAGCGGTGGCGCCTGGGTCGGATCGTCGTCGGGCAGCGTGACCCGCTCGGGCGCTAGCCGACTGCGCTCGACGAAGGCGGTTTCCGCCGCCGTTCCGCCCGGGGCGGTCTCGCTCTGAGGCGTCAACAGGCTGGCCTCGTGCTCGGGATGCAGCGCCTGGTAGCCGGCCATGAACTCGCGCACCCGCGAAGCGCCGGGGCGACCTTCGCGCTCGCCGCCGGGGGCCGAATGCAGCGCCATGGGCTGCTGTTGCCAACGCGGCTCGACGGCGGTGTCGCTCGCCTCGGCGGGGTGGGCATCGCGCGCCTGTGCCGCCGGGCCGGCCGCCGGCGCAGCCGAGCCATCCTGCGGACGCACCTCGCCGAGCGCCCGGTGCAGGCTGGAAAACAGGAAGTCATGGACCAGCCGGCCGTCGCGAAAGCGCACTTCATGCTTGGTGGGATGCACATTGACGTCGACCACCATGGGGTCGACGTCCAGATACAGCACGAACACTGGATGGCGGCCGTGGAACAGCACGTCGCGATAGGCCTGGCGGATGGCATGGGCGACCAGCCGGTCGCGCACCACCCGGCCGTTGACGAAGAAGTACTGCTGGTCGGCCTGGGCCCGGGAGTGGGTCGGCAGCCCCACCCAGCCCCACAGGCGCATGCCGGTGGCCTCGAGGTCGATATGCAGCGCGTTGTCGAGGAACTTGGCGCCCAGCAGCGCGGCGATGCGCCGCTCGCTGGCCGCATTGTCGTCCGCCGGACGCAACTGGTGCACGGTCTTCTGGTTGTGGCGCAAGACCCAGCCGATATCGTAGCGCGACAGGGCCAGGCGCCGGAAGGCCTCCTCGGCATGGCCGAATTCGGTCTTCTCGGTGCGCAGGAACTTGCGCCGTGCCGGGGTATTGAAGAACAGATCGCGCACCGTTACCGAGGTGCCGCGCGGATGGGGGATCGGCGAAACCCGCGGTTCCATCTGACGGCCCTCGGCGACCACCCGCCAGCCACCGGCCGGATCGTCGGCGGTATTGGAGGCCAGCTCGAGTCGCGATACCGAGCTGATCGAGGCCAGCGCCTCGCCGCGAAAGCCCAGACTGGTCACGCCCTCGAGTTCCTCGAGCGAGACGATCTTGCTGGTGGCGTGGCGCGACAGCGCCAGCGGCAGATCGGCCTCGTCGATCCCGCTGCCGTCGTCGCGCACCTTGATCAGCCGCGTGCCACCGCTCTCCAGGTCGATCTCGATGCGCCGGCTGCCGGCGTCGATGGCATTCTCGACCAGTTCCTTGAGCACCGACGAGGGACGCTCGACCACCTCGCCGGCGGCGATCTGGTTGGCCAGCCGCGGATCGAGAATCTGGATGCGTCGTGTCGAATTCATCGTCATGCCGATCGCTCCACCGTTAGCCCCTGGGAATGCGCAACACCTGCCCCACGCGAATCGAGTCGCTATCAAGCTCGTTGGCCTCGCGCAGCGTGCTCAGCGACACCTGATGCCGGGAAGCGATCTCCGACAGGGTATCCCCCGGCTGAATGCGGTACTCGTTGGCCTGCCCGCCGCGTCCCTGGTCGCGCTGCCAGGCGATCAGGCTGCTCGGCGGCGGATTCTGGTGAAAGTGCGCATCGATGCCCTTGAAGATCGCCCGGGCAAGCTGGCCCTGATAGCTGGGGTCGCGCAAGCGGCGCTCCTCCTGAGGGTTCGAGATGAACCCCGTCTCGACCAGCAGCGACGGAATGTCGGGCGACTTGAGCACCACGAAACCGGCCTGCTCGACCCGCGACTTGTGCAGACTGTTGATCTTGTCGAGCTGGTCGAGCACCTGGCCACCCGCCGCCAGTGAGTCGTTGAGCGTGGCGGTCATGGTCAGGTCGAGCAGCACGCCGCGCAGCGTCTCGTCCTTGTCGGCCAGGTTCAGGCTACCGTCGACGCCGCCGATCAGATCCGAACGGTTCTCCGTGGCCGCCAGCCATTTGGCGGTCTCCGAGGTCGCGCCGCTCTGCGACAGCGCGAACACCGAACTGCCCGTCGGCCGTGGACTCTTGAAGGCATCGGCATGGATCGAGACGAAGAAGTCGGCCTTCTGATCGCGCGCCAGCAGGGTGCGCTGGCGCAGCCCCACATAGTAATCGCCATCACGGGTCAGCACCGCCTTGTAGCCGGGCGTGGCATCGATGAGCGACTTGAGCTTGCGCGCGATCGCCAGCACCACATTCTTTTCCTTGGTCCCGTGGGGACCGCTGGCACCGGGATCCTCGCCCCCATGACCGGCATCCACGGCGACGATGATGTCGCGCTTGGGATGCGGCTTGGCGGCCGTCACGGCCTCGACCGTTGCCGTGGGCTGACCGTTGGCACGCGCTTCGGCCTGGGCACGCTGGGCGGCGATCTCCTGCTCGCGGATCATCGACTCGATGGGGTCGATGGGATCCTCCACGGCACTCTCGCCGGGGTATTCCAGATCGACCACCAAACGATGGCCGTACTGGTCGTTAGGCTCGAGGGTGAAATGTCGCGGTACCACCTGACGCTTGAGATCGAGGACCACCCGCAGGTCGTCGCCGTTGCGGGTGCCGCTGCGAATCTGGCTGATCGCGCTGCCTTCGAGATCGATCGCCGCAATGTTGGTCTCGAGCTGGCTGTCCTCGAGATCGATTACCAGGCGTCGCGGATCGTCGAGCGAAAAGATGTTGGCCTGCGGCGCGCCGGACAGGTCGAAGACCAGCCGCACGTGATCGGGTGCCGCCCACAGCCGCACATTGTCGACGTCGTTGGCCAGCGCCGGTGTCGCGGCGCCAGCCATCGCGACAGCGCACAGCACGACGGCCAGCCCGCGACGAAGGCCCGCGAAACGAGCCCGGCACCCTTGCTGAATCCAGAAAGTCATGGTCTAGCGTGTATCCTTAGTCGACGGACGGGGCCGATAACCGGTCGATGACGGCCTCGCCATACGCAGTCTCCGCCTTGAGATGGGCCTGGCGACCCGTTCCCGAAACGCTCAGGGAAACCACCAGGTCGGGTATGGGCAGCCAGCCGGCGCCGCGGCTCGGCCACTCGATCAGATTGAGCGAATCATCGCCGAACAGATCGCGGGCGCCGATGAATTCGAGTTCCTCGGGATCGCCCAGCCGATAGAGATCGAAATGATTGACCTGCAGACCGGCCAGCCGATACGGCTCGACCAGCGTGTAGGTCGGACTCTTGACCGCGCCGCGGTGGCCATAGGCATGCAGGATGCCGCGCGCCAGGGTGGTCTTGCCGGCCCCCAGCTCGCCCTCCAGATGCACGACGCCGCGTCCGGCGAGCGCCCGTCCCAGGGAATCGCCGAACGCCACGTGGGCGGCTTCGTCGGGTAAGCAAATCATCATCGTCGCGTTGCCGGTCGGCCATTCGCCAAAATTCGCGCATAGCATGCCAGATCGCCCGCCAGCAGACCACGCTCGCCGTACACGCTAGCCGCTTCATCGGCGGCGCGGGCGTGCAGCAGCGTGCCCACCCGCGCCGCGGATTCCAACGCCAGTCCCTGGGCGACGAGCGCGCCGAGGATGCCGGAAAGCACATCGCCCATGCCGCCACTGGCCATCCCCGGATTGCCGTAGGGACACACGCCGACGCCCAGCGGACCGGCGATCAGGCTCCCCGCGCCCTTGAGGACATGCGTGCCGCCGCGTCGCGCCTGGAGCGCGCGACTCGCCGCCAGTCGATCGGCCTGAACCTCGCCGCCGCTGATGCCCAAGAGGCGCGCCGCCTCGCCGGGGTGCGGGGTCAGCAACCAGTCGTCGCGACGCAACTCGGGCCAGCACTCGACCAGCAGGTTGAGCCCATCGGCGTCGATCACCAACGGCTTGCCGCTGTCCAGCGCCGCCTGCATCAGCCCCTGCCCCCAGGCATCGCGTCCCAGCCCGGGACCGACCACGATCACATCCGCGGCCTCGATCATCGGCATTGCGTCGCTCACTCCACGCACCCTGCGGGCCATGACCTCGGGAGTGCGGATCAGGCTCGCGCCGACGTGCTCGGAAGCGGTCGCCAGGCTGACCTTGCCGGCGCCCAGCCGCGCCGCCGCCTGACTGGCGAGCAGCGCCGCGCCGCCCAACCCCGGCGCCCCGCCGATCACCAGCACGTGTCCGAAATCGCCCTTGTGACTGGCCAGCGCGCGCGGTGGCAACGCCGCCTCGACCAGCGCCTCGTCGAGCAACTCGGCGACCGGCACGATATCCGCATGCTCGGCGCTGTCGACGCCGAGCGGACAGAACGCCAGCTCGCCGACGTGATCCGCGGCCTGGCCGGTGTGCAGGCCGAACTTGTCGGCGATGAACGTTGTGGTCAGCGTAGCGCGCACGGCCACACCCAGCACCGCGCCGCTGTCGGCGGCCAGGCCCGAGGGGATATCCAGCGCCAGCACCGGCCGGCCGCTGGCGTTGATCGCCGCGATCGCCGCGGCGTAGGGCTCGCGCACCTCGCCACCCAGACCGGTGCCCAGCAGGGCGTCGACGACGAGCTCGCCGGCCAGCTCAATAGCGTCTGTCCACGCCTGCATCACGAGCCCGGCACTGCGCGCCATCTCGACGCCGCGCGCCGCCTCGCCCGTCAGCGCTTCGGGCTCGCGCAGTGCGACGAGCTGCACCTCGAGGCCGTCGCTGGCGGCCAGTGCGGCGAGCACATAGCCGTCGCCGGCATTGTTGCCCGCGCCGCACAGCACGCTGAGCCGGCGCGCATCGGGCCAACGCCCGCGCAGCGCGCAGTAGGCGGCCATCGCCGCCCTCTGCATCAGCGCGAAGCCGGATACGTCGCCGCGCTCCTGGCCATCGTCTTTGGCGGCGGCGATCTCGCGGCTATCGATTTCACGGACCTGGGCGGCCAGGTAGAGCGGATGACGGGGCGATGCGTCACCCGGACTAGGGGAATGGTTAGAATGGCTCGACATGCGCTCCCTCCGGTATGACCATGAAAGGGCGATAGTGTAGGCTGCGCCCTCCCAGCATTGGCTTGGCTTTGCTTGTGAACAACAGCCTACCTTGCGTGGTTTCTCTTCGCAGTGGCTCGTATGGCCGCCCGACCGACGTGAATCGATGACTTCTGGCGAACGCGCACAACCCGATTACCCCGAGCTGGCCGAGCGCATCAAGCAGTGGGGCCGTGAGCTGGGCTTTCAGCAGGTCGGCATCACCGATACCGACCTGGGCAACCATGAGCGCTATCTCCAGCGCTGGTTCGAGGCCGGCCACCACGGCGAGATGGACTACATGGCCAAGCACGGGACCCGGCGCACCCGACCCGCGGAGCTCATTCCCGGCACGCTGCGGGTGGTCAGCGTGCGCATGGACTACCTGCCGCCGGAGGTCGAGACCACCAAGGTGCTCGGCCAGCCGCGGCGCGCCTACGTGTCACGCTATGCGCTGGGCCGCGACTACCACAAGCTGATCCGCAAGCGCCTGGCGAGTCTCGCCAAGCGCATCGAGGACACGGTCGGCGATTACGGCTATCGCGCCTTCGTCGACTCCGCGCCGGTCATGGAGCGCGCCCTGGCCCAGAAGGCCGGGCTCGGCTGGTTCGGCAAGAACTCGATGCTGCTCAATCCCCAGGCCGGCTCGCTGTTCTTCCTCGGCGAACTCTATACCGACCTGCCGCTGCCGGTGGACGCGCCGTTCGAAAGCGAGCACTGCGGTTCCTGCACCGCCTGCCAGACCGCCTGCCCCACCGGGGCGATCGTCGACGACAAGGTGGTCGATGCGCGGCGCTGCATCTCCTACCTGACCATCGAGCTGCAAGGCAGCATTCCCGAGGTGTATCGCGAGGCGATGGGCAACCGGGTCTACGGTTGCGACGATTGCCAGCTGGTCTGCCCGTTCACGCGTTTCACCCGGGCCAGCGCCGAAGAGGACTTCGCCCCGCGCCACGATCTCGACCGTGCCGAGCTGCTGGCCCTGTTCGCCTGGAGCGAAGAGGAATTCCTCGCCAAGACCCAGGGCAGCGCGATCCGCCGCATCGGCTATGACCGCTGGCTGCGCAATATCGCCGTGGGGCTCGGCAACACCCCCTGGAGCCGAGCCGTCGAAGCGGCCCTGGAGGCGCGGCTCGCCTATCCCTCCGACCTGGTGCGCGAGCACGTGCGCTGGGCGCTTGAACGCCAGCGGGCCAGGCGCCAGGCACGCATCGCCAGCGACGCATAAGCCGTAAGCCGTAAGCCGTAAGCCGTAAGCCAGATACTCTGCAATGAGCCGTCCTGGCCAGGTTTTTCCTACCGCTTAAAGCTTACGGCCTATAGCTTTCATTGCTCCTCTTCGTCGCTGCGCGGCGGCTCGAGATTGAGAAAGGTGCGCCGGTAATGACGCAACTCGTCGACCGACTCGCGGATGTCGTCGAGCGCCTGGTGGGTGTTGCGCTTCTCGAAGCCCTTGAGTGCCGCCGGGTTCCAGCGCTTGGCGAGCTCCTTGAGGGTCGAGACGTCGAGATTGCGATAGTGGAAGAACGCCAGCAGCTCGGGCATCTCGCGCTCGAGAAAGCGCCGGTCCTGATGGACGCTGTTGCCGCACACCGGCGACGAGTTGGGAGTCACGTATTGCTTGAGAAACTCGAGCGTGCGGCGCTCGGCCTCGGCGGTGTCGACGCCGCTGGCCTTGACCCGCGCGGTCAGCCCCGACTCGCCATGGGTCTTGGTATTCCACTCGTCCATCGCCGCCAGCAGCTCGTTGGACTGCCTGACGGCGAGTACCGGTCCTTCGGCCACCGGGTTGAGTTCGCTGTCGGTGATCAGCGTCGCCACCTCGATGATCCGCTCCTTGTCGGGATCCAGGCCGGTCATCTCGAGATCGATCCATACCAGCAGATCGTTGCGGGGGGCGGCTTGCGCGGGCATCGAAGGCTCCTTTCTCGCGTGCTTCTTACGTGTTTGGCGTGCTTGGCCGGCGTGGCTCGACGGGTTGCATCCGTTCGAGTCCAGCAACGGGGTCGGACAGCCGCGGCCAGGCTGGTTACAATGAGGCCATTGTACGCCCAGCCGAGGTCGCATGAGCAAACGCAAGCTGTCGCGCCAGCAACGCTGGCGCATCGAGAAGATCCAGGCCGAACGCCAGGCGCGCGCAACTAAACATGACATCGATGATAGTGATGTGCTGGAGAGCGGCGAATATGGCCGGGAGAAACCCGGCCGGGTGATCGCCCACTTCGGTCGCAGCCTCGACGTCGGCAGCGCCGACGACGACGCGCTGCACCGCTGTCACCTGCGCGCCAACCTCGACAGCCTGGTCACCGGCGATCGCGTAGTATGGCGCGAGGCGAGCGACGGCAGTGGCGTGGTGGTCGCTCGCGACGCCCGCGACAACGTGCTCGAGCGCCCCGATGCGCGCGGCCAGCTCAAGCCGGTGGCCGCCAACATCGATCAGATCCTGATCGTCTTCGCCGTCGAGCCGGCGCCCTTCGCCAACCTCATCGACCGCTACCTGGTGGCCGCCGAGGCCACCGGCATCACGCCGGTGCTGGTGCTCAACAAGACCGACCTGCTGCCCGCCGACGGCGGCGAGCTCAGGTACCTGCTGGCACGCTACGAAGCGCTGGGCTACGCGGTGATCGAGGCCAGCACGCGCCGCGACGGCGGGCTGGACGCACTGCACGAACGGCTCACCGGGCGCACCTCGGTCTTCGTCGGCCAGAGCGGGGTCGGCAAGTCCTCGCTGATCGACGAACTGCTGCCGGATGCCGCACTGCGCATCGGCGCGCTGTCCGAGGACTCCCGCAAGGGCACGCACACCACCACGACCGCGCGGCTGTATCGCCTGCCCGCGGGCGGCGAGCTGATCGATTCGCCGGGGATCCGCGAATTCGGCCTGAGTCACCTGGACGAGCAGCAGATCACCGACGGCTTCATCGAGTTTCGCGACTACCTCGGCCGCTGCCGCTTCCGCGACTGTCGCCATCGCGAAGAGCCCGGCTGCGCGCTGCGCGATGCCGTCGAGCGAGAAGCGATCAGTGCCGAGCGCTTCGCCAGTTACCGGCGCATTCTCGACGGCCTGGCGCCCGGCTGAACCGTGCCGGCGGCGCACGCCGGTTCGCCCGCGAGGCGCTGGCTGTGCCATTATCGCAGCAACCCCCACCGGACATGCCCTGCTCGCAGGAGGAGTCACGATGAGTTCCGAAGCGAATCTGCTACCGCTGATCGTCGAGCCCGAGCAACTCGCCGAGCACCTCGAATCGCCCCAGCTGCTGATCGTCGACGTGCCGCTCAAGGCCGACAGCTACAGCGAGGGCCACGTGCCCGGTGCGGTCTTTCTCGACCATAACCGGTTGCTGGCCGGCAGCGGCGAGGTGCCCAACGAAGTGCCCGACGAGGCGGCGCTGTCTCAGCTGTTCTCGTCGCTGGGGCTGACCCGCGATACCCACGTGGTGGCCTACGACGACGAGGGCGGCGGCTGGGCCGGACGCCTGCTATGGACGCTGGAGCTGATCGGCCACACCCGCTACTCCTATCTCAACGGCGGCATCCATGCCTGGCGATCCGCCGGCCTGAACCAATCCCGCGAGCCGCGCCAGCCGCAACCCAGCAACTACCAGGCGGAGATTCTCAATCCCGCTGTCATGATCGATCGCGAAGAGCTTCTCGAACGCCTCGCCGACTCACAACTGGCGGTGTGGGACGCCCGCTCGCCGGAGGAGTACCGCGGCGAGAAGGGCCAGAACAAGCATCTCGGCCATATCCCGCGAGCCGTCAACATGGAATGGACCGAGGCCATGGATCGCCAGCGCGATTGGCGTATCCGCGACTACGCCGAACTGATCACCGAGCTCGATGCGCTGGGACTGACGCCGGACATGGAAATCGTCACACACTGCCAGACCCACCATCGCAGCGGCTTTACCTGGCTGGTCGGCAAGGCGCTGGGCTTTACCCACATGCGCGCCTATGCCGGTTCGTGGAAGGAGTGGGGCAACCGCGATGACACGCCGGTCGAACGCTAACGCTAGCTACGGGCTGAAACAGCAGTAGCAAGCTCGAAGCTCGAAGCTCGAAGCTCGAAGCTCGAAGCTCGAAGCTCGAAGCTCGAAGCTCGAAGCTCGAAGCTCGAAGCCAAAGTATTGCGACGCCCCGCCACTGCGACTAAGGTGGCGGGCTCTCTTCGTTGCCGTGGGTACCGAGCCGTGGATCGCGCCGAACTGTTTTCTTTCATCCAGTATCCCCTGCCCCATCACCTGATTTCCCGCATGGTGGGCCAGCTTGCCGCGTGCCGCTCGCCGTGGCTCAAGGATTTGCTGATCGAGCGTTTCATTCGCACCTTCGACGTCGACATGAGCCAGGCCCTGGAGCCCGATCCGCGCGCCTATCCCAGCTTCAACGACTTCTTTACCCGCGCGCTCAAGCCCGATGCCCGGCCGATCGGCGCAGGCCTGGTTTCGCCGGCCGATGGCGTGCTTTCGCAGTCCGGGCGCATCGAGCACGGCACGCTGATCCAGGCCAAGGGCCAGACCTACTCGCTGACCGCGCTGCTCGGCGGCGATGCCGACGCCGCCGCACCGTTTCGTCAGGGCAGCTTCGCCACCATCTATCTCTCACCGCGCGACTACCATCGCGTGCACATGCCGCTCGACGGCACCCTGCGCTCGATGACCTACGTACCGGGCCGGCTATTCTCGGTCAACCTGGCCACGGCGGCCCACGTGCCCGAGCTGTTCGCGCGCAACGAACGGCTGGTGTGCCATTTCGACACGCCCCACGGGCCGATGGCGGTGGTGCTGGTGGGAGCGATGGTGGTCGCGGCGATCGAGACGGTCTGGTCGGGTCAGGTCACCCCGCTGTCCGGAAACGTCGAGACCACCCGCTTCGACACGCCGGTCCGGCTCGCCAAGGGCGAGGAGATGGGCCGCTTCAAGCTCGGCTCGACGGTGATCGTATGCAGCGCCTCGCCGATCGCCTTCCGTCAGGACCTGAGCGCCGACGCCACCGCCTCGCCGATCGCCTTTCGTCAGGACCTGACCGACGCCACCACCATGGTGAGCATGGGCGAGAGCCTCGGCACCGCTCCGGGAGTGGTACCGGACAATGACGACGAGGCGATTCCCGGCACTCACCTGTGAGCGTGTGAGGCGTAGCACCGTCCGACCTTCAACAGCGCGGACTGGCGAAGGCCATCACCTCCTCGACACGCCCCTTGCCCAGCGCCAGCTGAATCAGCCGGTCGATGCCCAGTGCGACGCCGCTGCCCGCCGGCATGCCGGCCTCGAGCGCGGCGAGCAAACGCTCGTCGACGTCCACCAGCGGTTTGCCCAGTTCGCGCCGCTGCGCATTGTCGGCGGCGAAGCGCCGCGCCTGCTCGGCGGCATCGGTGAGCTCGTCATAGCCGTTGGCCAGTTCGAGCCCGTCCACATAGAGCTCGAAGCGCGCCGCGACGAGTTCGCCTTCACTGTCGCGATGATGGCGTGCCAGTGCCGCCTGGCTGGCCGGATAGTCGATGACCACGTCGATCCCCTCGCGGCCCAGCGTCGGCTCGATCACCAGGCCCATCAGCAGGTCCAGGCAGCCGTCGCGGTCGGCGTCATCCATGTCCAGCCCGCCGCGCTCGCCGGCCAGTTGGCGTAGCGAGGCCAGCGGCGTGGTGAACGGGTCGACCTGCAACTGCTCGCGAAACAGTTCGCGGTAGGGCCGCAGCCGCTCGCCGCCGGCCGCCGCGGGCAGCACCTCACGCACCAGCGCCACGCTCTCGTCGATCAGCTCGGCCAATGAAAATCCCGGGCGATACCACTCGAGCATGGTGAATTCGAGGTTGTGCCGCGGGCCCACTTCGCCGTCGCGAAAGCAGCGCGCCAGTTGAAAGATCGGCCCGCTGCCCGCCGCCAGCAGGCGCTTCATGGCGAACTCCGGCGAAGTCTGCAGCCACAGCCGCTCACGCCCGGCGCCGGTGGTCGCGGTCAGCGACAGCGCATCGAGATGCACATCCGTGCTGCCGCCGTGGCCGAGCACCGGCGTTTCCATCTCCAGCACGTCACGCGCGGCGAAGAACGCCCGCACGCGCGCCAGTAGCCGCGCCCGCTCGCGCAACGTTTCGATACTCGCCGTGGGTTGCCAGTCATCCATCGACACAGTCTCCAGAACGGCAAAGGCCACGCCCAAGCGTGGCCAAATCCAACAACAGTCGCTGTTCGGAGCTGCGAGCCGCGAAAACCAGAATCAGCCAATGCTGGAAGTTCGCAAGCTCGTAGCCAAGGAACTCAAGCGCGCGAGACGTACTCGCCGGAGCGCGTATCCACCTTCAACACTTCGCCCTCGTTGATGAACAGCGGCACCCTGACCACCGCGCCCGAGGAGAGCGTCGCCGGCTTGGAGCCGCCCTGGGCGGTGTCGCCCTTGACGCCCGGGTCGGTCTCGGTGACCGCCAGCTCGATGAAGTTGGGCGGCGTCACGCTGATCGGGTTGTCGTTCCACAGCGTCAGGGTGTAAGCAACCTGCTCCTTGAGCCACTTCTCGGTGTCGCCCAGGGCACGCTTGTCGACCGCGTACTGTTCGAACGAACCGTCGGTCTTCATGAAGTGCCACATCTCGCCGTCGTTGTAGAGATACTCCATGTCCAGGTCGAGCACGTCGGCGGCTTCCAGCGATTCGCCGGACTTGAAGGTGCGCTCCCACACACGCCCGGTGATCAGGTTGCGCAGCTTGACCCGGCTGAATGCCTGGCCCTTGCCCGGCTTGACCAATTCGTTCTCGACGATCGAGCAGGGATCGCCGTCCAGCATCACCTTCAGACCGCCCTTGAATTCGTTGGTAGAATAGCTCGCCATGATTCCTCGCTGATGGTCTCGGCGTGGTCCGGGCTGTGGCCCCCACGCGCATGTACGAAACGGCGAAGTGCCCGCGGGCCTTCGCTTCCTTGAATGGTGGCAAATGATAACCCGAAGCCCGAAGCTTTTGCAGCGCGCAAACCGACCCGCCGACGCCCTGGTCGCCGTCGAACGCAGTTGGCAGGCCCAGTTGCGCGACGTGATCCGCGACCCGCACGAGCTGCTCGCCCGGCTGGAGCTGGACGAAGGCTGGCTGCCCGGCGCCAAGGCCGGCCATGAACTGTTCGAGGTGCGCGTGCCCGAGGCCTACCTGGCGCGCATGCGTCCCGGCGATCCGCACGACCCGCTACTACGCCAGGTGCTGCCGCTCGACGCCGAGCGCGACACCGTCACCGGCTTCGTCAGCGACCCGTTGGCAGAGGCCGAACATACCCCGCGACGCGGCCTGATCCACAAGTACGCCCGGCGCGTGCTGCTGATCGCCAGCCCCAGTTGCGCGATCAACTGCCGCTACTGCTTTCGCCGGCATTTTCCTTATGCCGAGAATTCACCGTCCCGCGAGCAGTGGCAAGAGACGCTCGACTATCTGCGCGACGATTCGACGATCAACGAGGCAATCCTCTCCGGCGGCGATCCGCTGGTCTCCAGCGACAAGCGCCTGGCCTGGTTATGCGAGCGGCTCGCCGAGATTCCCCACCTGACCCGGCTGCGCATCCACACGCGATTGCCGGTGGTGATTCCCGAGCGGGTCGACGAGGCACTGCTCGGCTGGCTCGGCGCGACACGACTGCAGACGGTGATGGTGCTGCACATCAATCATCCCCGCGAGATAGACGCCGCGGTCGTCGCCGCCTGCGCCCGGCTCAAGGCCGCCGGGGTGACGCTACTCAACCAGAGCGTATTGCTGCGCGGGGTGAACGACGACGCAATCACGCTGGCCGAACTTTCCGAGGCGCTGTTCGCGGCCGGCGTGCTGCCCTACTACCTGCACGTACTCGACCCGGTAGCCGGCGCGGCGCACTTCGACGTGCCCGACGACGAGGCACTCACGCTGCACGCCGCGCTGCGCGAGCGCGTCGCCGGCTTCCTGTTGCCGCGGCTGGTGCGCGAAGTGCCCGGCGAGACCAGCAAGACCCCGTTGTAGTTTCTCGTGGAGCGGGGTCGATGCCCGAGGGCACGCCGGAAGTCGGACTAGCCGGTGGTCACCGCCGGCGTGGCCAGAATCGTCAGCAAGCGTTGCGCCTGCTCGGCGGCCTCATGCCCCAGCCCGGTCAGGTAGCCGCCATCGGGATGGGTCACCAGACCCCGTTCGAACAGCCGCTGCGCCGCGGCCACGCGCTGGGCATCCGCCGTGGAGTGCACTTTGATGCCCTCCTGGGTGGTATCGAGGTTGTAGAGGCAAAGCAGGTTGAGCTCTTCGAACATCTCGGGAGTAAAGGCCATGGGCACCTCGGTCGTCGTTGTTGTCGTTGAAGCCGGCGTCATCGAACCACCTGCTCACTGTAGGCCAGGATGGTATGCCATGAGCGAGTGCCTGACGAAAGGATAAGAACGCGTTTCACAACCGAGCGCTGCAGCCGGGGCAGGTTTTCGCAAGGGCGCCGTAAACCCATCCTTGGGCGCTACTTTCGCCATCCATGGCGAAAGACCCTTGCTTCAACCTCCCCGTCATCCACGCTATCAGTGTTTTGAAATGTGCTCCAAGCCATCTATTCATTCATCGTCCGGCTCCTCGCCGAGCTCGCCGTGCCGCCACAGCGTCACCAGCGAGCGCGGCGCCCGGGTCTCGTCGATGACCAGCCTCCAACGCGGCGCGCTCGCGGCCTCGCCGTCGCCGCACTCGTCGATCGTCAGCTGGAAAAAGCGCCGGTCGGCGCCGGTCGCCTCGTCCTCGATCGCATCGCGCAACGCCGCGGCAAGCAGGCTCTCCAGCCAGCGCCGCTGGCCCGGCGTGCACTTGTCGCCCTCAATGCAGCGCGGTTCCGCCAGGCCTGGAAAATGCGCCAGGCCACCCTCGCGACGGATCATCAGGCGGCTGCGCGGCCCCAGCGCCGGCCGCGACGGGTCGTGCGCATCGCTCATATCGGCACTCATGCCCTCACCCCGACGGCCTGCCAGGCCTCGCGGATCGCCTGCTGCTCGCGGCTCTGGCGACCATAGCGTCGATCGGCGTTGTCGATGCTCAGGGCGGCAAAGCCGGCGAAATCGATATCCGGGCTCAGCCGGGAGTCGCGCAGCGTCGCGTACCAGACTCGCCCCGCCACTTCCCAGGCGTAACCGCCCAGCGCCTGGGCGGCGAGGTAGAAGGCGCGGTTGGGGATGCCCGAGTTGATGTGCACACCGCCGTTGTCGGCCTGAGTGACGACGAACCGGTCCATGTGCGCGGGCTGGGGATCGCGCCCCAGCACCGGATCGTCGAAGGCGCTGCCCGGCTCGGCCATCGAACGCAGCGCTCGTCCCTGGACCGCCTCGGTAAGCAGCTCGGCGCCGATCAGCCAGTCTGCCTGTCCGGCGCGCTGGCCGAGATGGTGCTGCTTGACCAGGCTGCCGAAGACGTCGGACAGCGATTCGTTGAGCGCCCCGGACTGGCCGGCGTAGACCAGCCCGCTCTCGCGCTCTGTGACGCCATGAGCGAGTTCATGGGCGACCACGTCGACGGCGACGGTGAAACGCCGGAAGAGCTCGCCGTCGCCATCGCCGAAGACCATTTGAGCGCCGTTCCAGAAGGCGTTGTCGTAGTCCTGGCCGAAGTGCACCGTACCGATCAGCGGCATGCCCTTGGCGTCGATGGAGTGACGCTCGAAGACCTCCCAGAAGAAGCGATAGGTCGCCCCCAGCCAGCGATAGGCCTCATCGGCCGCCGGATCGTCGACGCCCGGCTGACCCTCCTCGCGCACCAGGCGTCCCGGCAATGTCTCGCTATGCTCGGCGGAATAGATGTAGCGAGCCGGCCGGCCCGGCGCCGAGGCCTCGGGCAGCGGCGGGGCTGGCTGGGGACCGCGTACGGCGCGAAAGCTCCGATCGTGGGTCAGCGTCGCTTCGGCGAAACGACGCTGACGCGGGCTACCATGCTCACGCAGTCGTTCGAGAATGTAGGGGGGCGTGAAGCCCCGGTGTGCAATCGTGTCATCGGGTCGAGCCATGCATTACCTCCTGGGACCTGCGGCGAAAAGCGTGCCTGTCCCCAGTGTGGCTCAAGGTGGCGCGGCTATCCCAGCTTCCGTCAGTCCCGCCCGCCTGGACCGGCTCATCCAGTGCGTGCCAGGCCCGGCATGCACTCGCTTGCGGCTCGCGGTGGCTATACCGGGCTCAGCACCTCGGTGGCCGGATCGAGGCCCGCCTCGATGCTGCCGAGCTGGGCGAGCTCGCGCCCCTGGGCCCACTGATCGATGCGCTTGTTGGGGCTGTACTGGTTGCGCACCACATGCACCAAAGCCGGCTGACGCTGCGCGTCGAGGCGATGAATCCAGGTCACCGCACCGCTCGAATAGCGCACCAGGCTACCGATCGGATGAATGCCGAAGTGGCGTACGTAGCGCTGGACCCACTGCACGTCGTAGGCCTGTCCTTGGCCCAGCAGATGGCGATAGATCGCCGCCGTCGACCAGGCCGCACGGTCGGCGCGCGGGCGTCCCATGGCATCGACGGCGTCGACCACCGCCGCCATTCGGCTGAGCTCGGGCAATGCTTCACCACGTTTGCCTTCGGGGTAGCCGCTGCCGTCGAGCCGCTCGTTGAGCGCCAGGGCGACGCTGGCGAAGACCCCCGGGTCCAGCCAGCGGCAATCATTGGCGCGCGCGGCGAGCCAGCCGACATGCTGGTGGAGTTGAGCACGCTGCTCGTCGTCGAGCTCACGGCTTTCCAGCAGGCTGTCGGGCAACAGTGCCTTGCCCAGATCGTGGATCATCGCCGCGGCGAGGATCGCCTTGCGCAACTCGCGCGGCGCACTGCGCGTGTCGAGCAGATCGGCCAGGCGAATCGCCACCGCCAGGCCGTGCTGGACCACCGCCGGCTCGCGAATCAGGCAGACGCTGGCGAACAGCAGTGCCTCTCTGTCCTCTTCGAGCAGGCCGAGCAGTAGATCGGCGTTGCGCGACAGCAGCGCGCTGTCGATCGGCTTGCCCTGCTTGAGCAGCAGCATCTGACCGTTGAGAAAATCGGCGACCTTGGCGAGGCGGCGTGCCATGGGCGTGGCGTAGCGTGGCTTGGCGACCTTGCTGACTGGGGCTTCGGGCACCTTGTCCGAAGCCTTGAACAACGCCGAGGGCGACAGTGACTTGCCCTCGATCCCGGTCCTTGCGCGCTCGCGCTCGATCTCCTTGACCAGAAACCAGACCTGGCGCTCGAGGCGCGGTGTGGCCTCGTTGAAGGCGAAGCCGACCATCGCCTGCTGCCATCGATCGTCGGCCTGGACGTGGCGCACCTCGCCGGGAGTCGTGAAACGCTGGCCGCTCGGAAAGATCGCCTCGAGACGCTTGAGCGGCTCGCCCTGGGTGAGATCGACCGCCTCGCCCAGCGGCAGGCGAATCAGGCAACCGCCCAGCGACAGATTGATCAGCTCGCCATGCACGGTCTTGCCCTTGCTGGCCAGATCCATCTCGATGGCCACCGCCATGCCCGGGCCGATCTCGGCGCGAAAGGCGTTGCGACGATGCCAGACATCGAGCCGCTCGGGATAGCCACAGGCGAAGCGCACACGCCCTGCCACGCCGTCGAGCGGCGTGGCGGTCAGCGGGGGCGTGGCGACCATCGCCCCCTGGGCCTGGCCGGTCAGCCGGAAGGCCCGCTCGGCGCGCAACCCGCCGACGGCCTCCGGCGCCGCGGTCACGTCGAGGATCAACCGCGACTGCGGCTCGACGTCGACCAACAGCACCGAAATCGGCTCGGCGCCGCTGTCTTCATCCTCGAAGACCAGCGAGACGTCGCCGGGCTGGCTGAGCCCTTCCAGCAGCGCCGCGATCTCGCGTTCATGCTCAACGACGTTGTTCGGCGTCTCGGTTATCGACTCCATGCTTGTTCCCGGATCAATCAGCGCCGGCCGCCGTTCGATGCAAGCGCAGCCGCTGCGGTTATCGTTATGGTTTCTGCGTTAGTTCTCGAGTTCCCCTGGGCCGGCCTCGAGATCGGCCTGACGATAGCCGATCAGGTAGAGCACCGCGTCGAGCCCCAATGTAGATATCGACTGACGCGCCTGACTCTTGACCAGCGGCTTGGCGCGAAAGGCGATGCCCAGGCCCGCGGTCGCCAGCATCTTGAGGTCGTTGGCGCCGTCGCCGACGGCGATGGTCTGCTCCAGTGCCAGTCCCTCGCGCTCGGCGATCTCGCGCAACAGAGCCGCCTTGCGCTCGGCATCGACGATCGGCTCGCGTACCTCGCCGGTGACCTTGCCGTCCTCGATCAGCAGTTCGTTGGCATAGATCTCGTCAAAGCCCAGGCGCGCCTGCAGGTGGCGGGCGAAGTAGGTGAACCCGCCGGATAGAATCGCCGTACGATAGCCCAGCCGCTTGAGCTGCGTCATCAACCGTTCGAGGCCGTCCATCAACGGCAGCTGCTCGGCGATCTCGGCGAGCACCGATTCGTCGAGCCCCTTGAGCTTAGCCATGCGCTCGCGAAAGCTCTGCTGGAAATCCAGCTCGCCGCGCATCGCCCGCTCGGTAATCGCGGCCACCTCTTCAAAGACGCCGTGGCGGCGCGCCAGCTCGTCGATCACCTCGGCCTTGATCAGCGTCGAGTCCATGTCGAAGCAGATCAACCGACGGTGGCGACGCCAGATCGAATCCTCCTGCAGGGCGATATCCACGCCATGCATGGCGCCGAGCTTCAATGCCTTCTCGCGCAGCGCCGGCAGGTCGACCTCTTCGCCGCGCAGCCAGCATTCGATGCACGCGCCGTGTGCCGGCGCCTCGCCATCCAACGGTTCACGCCCGGACAGGCGGTGGATCAGCTCCACGGTCAGGCCGTGCTCGGCGGTCAGCGCGCCTACCTCGGCGAGAATGCCCGCCGGCAGGCGCGGCGCGAGCAGCGTCAGGATCAGCCGTGGCCGGCTGGCCTGGACGCTCCAGCGATGGTAGTCCTCGGCGCTGACCTGGTGGGCCTGGATATCGAGCCCCAGGCTCTCTCCGGCTGCGGCCAGCGTCGCCTCGAGTTCGCTGTCACGGTCGAGGCCGACCAGCGCCTCCAGCGAGACCATGCCGAAGGTCACGCTCTGGTTGATGTCGAGCAGGCGTGCGCCGCAGCGGGCCATCGCCCGGCCCAGCCCGGCCAGTTGGCCGGGGCGCGCGCTGCCGGTCGCCCGGATCAGAATACGTTGCGTCATTGCCACCTCAATTCATGAATAGCCGCGAGCAACGCGCCACGGGCTGCGAGCTAAAATCCGAAGCCCGAAGCCCGAAGCCCGAAGCCCGAAGCCCGAAGCCCGAAGCCCGAAGCCCGAAGCCCGAAGCCCGAAGCTCAAGAGTCTACCTCGAGACGATCGACTTTCTGGAAACCGCGCGGCAACTTGCTGCCGCGGCGTCCCCGCTCGCCCGCGTAGTAGTCGAGATCGTTCGCCTTGAGGGTCAGCTTGCGCTTGCCGGCGTGGATCACCAGCGCCGCGCCGGCCGGCATCACCACCAGGTCGCGCACGAACTCCTCGCGTCTCGCCGCCCGCGCGCCGGGAATGTCGAGCATCTTGTTGCCTTTGCCCTTGGCCATCTCGGGGAGCTGATCGATGGCGAAGACCAACAAGCGGCCCTCATTGGAGACCAGCGCGACGCGCGCCTCGGTGTCGCGCGGCACGGCCTGGGGCGGCAGCACGTTGCAGCCCTTGGGCACGCTGAGTACCGACTTGCCGGACTTGTTCTTGCCGACCAGTTCGTCGAGCCGCACCACGAAACCGTAGCCACCATCCGAGGCCAGCAGGTAGCGGCTCTCGGGCGGCGCCAGCATAAGCCCGACCATGTGCGCACCGGCGGCCGGATTGACCCGCCCGGTGATCGGCTCGCCCTGGCTACGTGCACTGGGCAGGTTGTGCGCCGCCAGGGTATAACTGCGGCCGCTGTCGTCGAGCAGCACCAGCGGCTGGTTGGTCTTGCCGCGCGCCGCCAGATGAAAGCGATCGCCGGACTTGAAGCCCAGCCCGGTGGGGTCGATCTCGTGGCCCTTGGCGGAGCGGATCCAGCCCTTCTCGGAGAGCACGACGGTAATCGGGTCGGCCCCCATTAGCTCGACTTCGGACAGCGCCCTGGACTCGCCGCGCTCGACGATCGGCGAACGCCGGGGGTCGCCGAAGCTCTCGCCGGCCTCGCGCAGTTCGCGCTCGATCAGGTCGGTCAGCGCGGCGTCGTTGCCCAGCAGTTCCTTGAGGCGCTTGCGCTCGGCGAGCAGCTCGTCCTGCTCGCCGCGGATCTTGAACTCCTCGAGCTTGGCCAGGTGGCGCAGGCGTAGCTCGAGGATCGCTTCGGCCTGGCGCTCGGAGAGTCCGAAGGCGTCGATCAGCGCCGGCTTGGGCTCGTCCTCCTCGCGGATGATACGGATCACCTCGTCGATGTTGAGATACGCGGCGAGCAGGCCTTCGAGAATGTGCAGGCGATCCTCGACCTTGCCCAGGCGGTAGTCGAGCCGCCGGCGCACCGTGGCGCGACGGTACTTCAGCCATTCGCCGAGGATCTCGTGCAGCGCCAGCACCCGTGGGCGGCCATCGAGCCCGATCATGTTGAGATTGACGCGCACGCCCTTCTCGAGATCGGTGGTGGCGAACAGGTGCGCCATCAGCGCTTCGATGTCGACGCGGTTGGAGCGCGGCTCGATCACCAGTCGGGTGGGGTTTTCATGTGTCGACTCGTCGCGCAGGTCGGCAACCATCGGCAGCTTCTTGGCCTGCATCTGCGCGGCGATCTGCTCGAGCACCTTGGAGCCGCTGACCTGGTAGGGCAGCGCGGTGACCACGATGCTGCCGTCCTCCAGAGTATAGCGGCTACGCAGCTTGACCGAGCCGCGGCCGCTCTCGTAGAGCTTGGCGAGATCGGCCCGCGAGGAGATGATCTCGGCCTCGGTAGGGAAGTCCGGCGCCGGCACGTACTCGACCAGGTCGCCGACCGTGGCCTCGGGATGGCGCAGCAGGTGGCAGGTCGCGTCGACGATTTCGCGCACGTTGTGCGGCGGAATGTCGGTGGCCATGCCCACCGCGATGCCGGTGGCGCCGTTGAGCAGCACGTGCGGCAACCGCGCCGGCAGTACCGCCGGCTCGTTCATGGTGCCATCGAAGTTGGGCATCCAGTCGACGGTGCCCTGGCCGAGCTCGGAGAGCAGCGCCTCGGAGAACTTCGACAGCCGCGCCTCGGTGTAGCGCATCGCCGCGAACGACTTGGGGTCGTCCGGGCTACCCCAGTTGCCCTGGCCGTCGACCAGCGGGTAACGGTAGCTGAACGACTGCGCCATCAGCACCATGGCTTCGTAGCAGGCGCTGTCGCCGTGGGGGTGGAACTTGCCCAGCACGTCGCCGACGGTACGCGCCGACTTCTTGTACTTGGCGTTGGCGGTCAGCGACAGCTCGCGCATGGCGTAGATGATGCGTCGCTGGACCGGCTTCATGCCGTCGCCGATGTGCGGCAAGGCACGATCGAGAATCACGTACATCGAATAGTCGAGGTACGCCTTCTCGGTATATTCGCGGAGCGACAGGCGTTCGACGTCGCCCTCCGCAACCTGGATATCCATGGTCATAAGGTTTTGACCTTGTTCACGATTGTTGAATCGTCGAGGGCAGCGCCCTCGTTAAACCTTCTAGCCGCCGCGAGCTACGGGCCGCGAGCTACGAGCAACCCGAGTAGGCTGGCAGACTTCATTTTCGAATCCGCAACTTGTTAACGGCGACTATCGCCAGTTCGCAATCCCTTCTTTGACTCGAAGCTCTAAGCTCGTAGCTCGTAGCTCGTAGCTTGTAGCTCAGACTTCGATATCGGCGAGATTGCCGTAATCCTCGAGCCACCCCTTGCGGTCGCTGGCGCGCTTCTTGGCCAGCAGCATGTCGAGCATCTCGCTGGTGCCGTCACCCTCGACGCGGGTCAGTTGCACCAGCCGGCGGGTGTCCACCGCCATGGTGGTCTCGCGCAACTGCAGCGGGCTCATCTCGCCCAGCCCCTTGAAGCGCTGAACGTTGACGGTGCCGCGCTTGCCCTCGAGGCGCTTGAGGATCGCCGCCTTCTCGCTCTCGTCGAGGGCATAGAACACCTCCTTGCCCAGGTCGATGCGGTACAGCGGCGGCATGGCGACGTGGACGTGGCCGGCATCGACCAGCGCCGGGAAATGCCGTACGAACAGCGCGCACAGCAGCGTGGCGATGTGCAGGCCGTCGGAGTCGGCGTCGGCGAGGATGCAGATCTTGTGATAGCGCAGCTTGGTCAGGTCGGCACTGGCCGGGTCGGCGCCAATCGCCACGGCGATGTCGTGGACCTCCTGGGAGCCGTAGATGTCGTGGGACTCGACTTCCCAGGTATTGAGGATCTTGCCGCGCAGCGGCAGGATCGCCTGGGTCTCGCGGTCGCGCGCCTGCTTGGCGCTACCGCCGGCGCTGTCGCCCTCGACCAGGAACAGCTCGCTGGCCACCGGGTCCTGCCCCGAACAGTCGGCCAGCTTGCCGGGCAGCGCCGGCCCCGACGTGACCTTCTTGCGCGCCACCTTCTTGGAACTTTTCTGACGACGCTGGGCGGCGCTGATCACCAGCTCGGCGAGCGCCTCGGCCTGGTCGACATGATGGTTGAGCCACAGCGAGAAGGCGTCCTTGACCACCCCCGAGACGAAGGCGGCGACGGTGCGCGAGGAGAGCCGCTCCTTGGTCTGGCCGGCGAACTGCGGGTCCAGCATCTTCACCGAAAGCACGAACGAGACCCGCTCCCACAGGTCGTCGGCGGTCAGCTTGACGCCACGCGGCAATAGGCTGCGGTAGTCGCAGAACTCGCGCAGCGCCTCGAGCAGGCCCGAGCGAAAACCGTTGACGTGGGTGCCACCTAGCGGCGTGGGTATCAGGTTGACGTAGGATTCCATCAGCGGCTCGCCGCCTTCGGGCAGCCACTGGATCGCCCAGTCGACGCCCTGCTCGTCGTCGGCGAAGTGGCCGACGAATGGCGACGCCGGCAACACCTCGTAGCCGTCGGTGGCCTGGGCCAGGTAGTCGCGCAGGCCATCCTCGTACTGCCAGGTGCTCTCGGTGCCGTCGACCTCGGTGAGGATCACCTTGAGCCCCGGACACAGCACCGCCTTGGCACGCAACAGATGCTTGAGCCGCGGCAGTGACAGTCGCGGCGAATCGAAGTACTCGAGCTCCGGCCAGAAGCGCACCACGGTACCGGTGGCGCGCTTGGGGCACGTCCCGATCACCGACAGCTCCTCGACCTTCTCACCCTTGGCGAAGGCGATTCCATGGCGCTCGCCGTCGCGGCAGACCTCCACCTCCAGACGGGTGGACAGCGCGTTGACCACCGACACGCCGACCCCGTGCAGCCCGCCCGAAAAGCGATAGCTCGATTGCGAGAACTTGCCGCCGGCATGCAGCTTGGTGAGGATCAGCTCGACCCCGGAAAGCCCATGCTCGGGATGCATATCGATGGGCATGCCGCGGCCGTCGTCGGTCACCTCGATGCCGCCATCCTCGTAGAGCCGCACGCGGATTTCCCGGGCATGACCGGCCAGCGCCTCGTCGACGCTGTTGTCGACGACTTCCTGGACCAGATGGTTGGGGCGCGTGGTGTCGGTATACATGCCGGGGCGCTTGCGCACCGGCTCGAGACCGGAAAGGACTTCAATGGAAGTGGCACTGTATTGCGTCATGCATTGTCCATCAGGCTGTCAGGAATCATTGAATGGCCGCCAGCGGCTCGCCGAGGGCATGCCCACCGTGAGCCAGCACCGCCGGCAAGTAGGCCGCCAGCCGGCTGAAACCGTGATCGCCGCCCGCTTCGATCAGCGTGCGGCAACCGCGATAGGCGTCGAATGCCTCGCGACAGTCGAGCGTCTCGTCGGCGGTGCCCAGTAGCAGCAGGTAACGCTCGGGCGTGAACCGCACCGGCGACAGCGCCGCAAGCTCGTCGCGGTGCGCCGACTCGATGGTGAAGCGCTCGCCGCTGTAGGGATTGACGAATGCCATGCCCAACCAGGCGCCGACTAGACGCGCGGGATTCACCGCGGGATTGATCAGCACCGCCGCCAGATCGTGGCGCTCGGCCAACACGCTAGCCAGAAAGCCGCCCATCGAGCTACCCACCAGCAATACGTTGTCGCCGAGTTCGGCGAGCGCCGCTTCGGCGCTCGCCAGGGCCTCGGCGGGCCGGTGCGACAGGTGCGGCGTGCGACACGGCAACGGCCCGCCCCGGTGCTCGATGCGCGCACAGGCTTCGCGCATCAGGCGCGCCTTGGGCGAATCGCTACCGCTGTTGAAACCGTGCAGATAGAGCACCCCGTCGACCGGGGCGACCTGCCAGGGGCCTCTCAGCATACCCTAAAACCTGGACAGATAAACAGCATTCAGCGTTGTTCCTCGGCACGCCAGACCGCCTCGATCAGGTGGCGGCTGGATTCGTCGAGCGCCTCGAGGCCTTCGCGACTGGCGAGTACGCGCTCGGTCTGGGTGGCGATCTTCTTGCCCAGCTCGACGCCCCACTGGTCGAACGGGTTGATGTCCCAGATGGTCGCCTGGACGAACACCTTGTGCTCGTAGAGCGCCACCAGCGAGCCCAGCGTGCGCGGCGTCAGGCGATCGAGCAACACCGTGGTCGACGGCTGGTTGCCGCGATAGCGCTTGTGGTTGGGCCGCGGGCCGTCGTCCTCGATCGCCTCGTCGCCTAGCATCAGCACCCGCGACTGGGCGAAGCAGTTGGCCAGGGTCAGACGATGCTGTTCCTTGAGCAACGCGCGGGTGGCGTCGTCCTCGATACGATCGTAACGGCGCATCGGCGCGATGAAATCGCACTCGACCGGCTGGGTGCCCTGGTGCAGCAGCTGATAGAAGGCGTGCTGGGCGTTGGGCCCCAGTTGCCCCCAGAGCACCGGACAGGTCGAGTAGGGCGTGGTCTGGCCATCATTGGTGGTCGACTTGCCATTGGACTCCATCTCCAGCTGTTCGAGGTAGCTGGCGAAGAACTCCAACCGGCCGTCGTATGGCAGGATCGAATGGGCGCGGATATCCAGAAAATTGACGTTCCAGATTCCCGCCAGAGCGAGCAGCACCGGCAGGTTCTCATCGAGCGGCGCGCTGGCGAAGTGGCGATCCATCTGGTGGGCGCCGGCGAGCAGCTCGCGGAAGTTGTCCATGCCCACCGCCACGGCGATCGGCAGGCCGATGGCCCCCCACAGCGAATAGCGACCACCGACCCACTCCCAGAACTCGAGCTGGTTGGCCTCGCTGATGCCCCACTCGCTCATCTTCTCGGGGCTCGCCGAGACGCCGATGAAGTGCTGGCGCATCACCAGGTCGCGATCGCCGCGGCCGTTGACCAGATGCCCCATCAGCCAGTCCTGGGCGGTGCGCGCGTTGGACAGCGTGTCGATGGTGGTGAACGACTTCGACGACAGCACGAACAGGGTGGTCTCGGGGTTGAAGCGCGTCAGGTAGTCGGCCAGTTGGGAGCCGTCCATGGTCGAAGCGAAATGCACCTCGACCGGATGGATGTCGCGCGGGCGGTAGTCGGCCAGCGCATGGGTGACCATCAGCGGCCCCAGGTCCGAACCGCCCACGCCGAGATTGACCACGTCGGTGACCGCCTTGCCGGTGGCACCGCGCCACTGGCCGGCATGGAACTTGTCGACCATCGCCTCCATGCGCTCCAGGGTGCGATGCACGCCCGGCACCACGTCTTCGCCCTCGACCTCGAGGTGCGCGTCCGCCGGCAGGCGCAGCGCGGTATGCAGCGCCGGGCGATCCTCGCTCAGGTTGACCCGCTCGCCGGCCAGCAGCCGCTCGATGCCCTCGGGCACGCCGGCGACACGCGCCAGTTCGAGCAGCTTGTCGAGCGTCTCGCGACGCCAGCGCTGCTTGGAGAGATCCAGCATCAGGCCCGCGGCGCGGCGGCTGAAATCCGGGTAGCGCTGGCCGGATTCGTGAAACAGGTCCTTGAGATGCACGTGGCGCATCGTTTCGGCGTGTCCCAGCAGCGCCTTCCAGGCGGGATGCTGGTCGATCGTCTTGGCTTCGGTCATCGGCTCCTCCTTGAACGGATCCTTGCGTATCGTACGACCGGCGGTCGTGACAGGGCGGCGTCGCGGCGGGTGCAAGCCGCTCGGCCGGTGGGTAAACTGTCGGCATTTGCCGCACGGCACTCTTACTGCTGTTGCGTTGCTATTGCGGCATACTGCGGCGGCGCTTCATCACGCCGGTTCTCCGCCCCCCACCTTCACCAAGTCTGCTTAGCGAACGCCCATGAGTGATGCATCTTACCGTGACGCGATCTTCACGACACCCCTCGACCGGGTCGCGACGTTTTCCTTCGACGAGCAGGTGGTCGCCTGCTTCCCCGACATGGTGCGCCGCTCGATCCCCGGCTACGGCCAGATCCTCGGCATGCTCGGGGTGATCGCCGAGCGCCATCTGCGCCACGGCGGCCATGTCTACGACCTGGGTTGCTCGCTGGGCGCGGTGAGCCTGGCACTGGCCGGGCGTCTTCCGCCCGGGGCGTTTTCGCTGACCGGCGTCGACCTGTCGCCGGCGATGGTCGCCCGCGCCCGCGAGACGCTCGCCGCCGAATGCCCCGAGCACGCCATCGAGGTCGTCGAGGGTGACATCCGCCACTTCGATTACCGTCCGGCGAGCATGATCGTGCTCAACTTCACCCTGCAGTTTCTCGCCCCCGGCGAGCGCGACAACCTGATGAAGTCGCTCTACGACGCACTCGAGCCGGGCGGCGTGTTGGTGCTCTCGGAGAAGATCGTCGCCGCCGACGAAGCCGAGAACGCCTGGCTGGTGGAGCGCTATCACGACTTCAAGCGCGCCAACGGCTACAGCGAGCTGGAGATCAGCCAGAAACGCACCGCGCTGGAAAACGTGCTGGTTCCGGACACGCTCGAGGCCCATCATGCGCGCCTGGCGCGGGCCGGCTTCGCCCGGAGTTCAACCTGGTTCCAGTACCTCAACTTCGCCTCGATGATCGCGTTCAAGGACGCCCAGTATCGGGACGCTCGGCCAAGGGATGCTTGGCATAGCGAAGAGGAGCGACGCTGAACGTGGACGTCACCGACCGTGCCCAACAGGCGCTCTACCACGCCTTCGTCGACCAGCAGTTGCACGCCTGGCTGGCGCGCCTGCCCGAGCAGCTCGCGCGCGGGCTCGATCGTAAGCGCCACGGCGATCTGCCCGGCTGGGAGAAGGCCGTGGCCAAGCTGCCCGAACTCGCCGAGGCGCGCGACATCGCCCTCGACCGCGACACCGTGAGCGTCGATGTCGCGCTCACCGAGGCCGACCGGCGCCGTTGTCATAACCTGCTCAAGGCCCTGATGCCATGGCGCAAGGGCCCCTATCGGCTTGCCGGCATCGATATCGACAGCGAATGGCGCTCGGACTGGAAGTGGCAGCGCGTCGCCCCGCACCTGGCGCCGCTGGCGGGCCGCCGGGTGCTCGACGTCGGCGGCGGCAACGGCTACCACGCTTGGCGCATGGCCGGAGCCGGCGCGGCGTTCGTGCTGGTGATCGACCCCTCGCCGCGCTTCTATTACCAGTTCCAGGCGGTGCGCCATTTCGTCGGCGACACCGACGGCGGGTGCACCCATTTCCTGCCGGTGGGCATCGAGGATGTCCCGGCCAATCTCGAGGCTTTCGACACGCTGTTCTCGATGGGCGTGCTCTACCATCGCGCCTCGCCGCTCGATCACCTGCTGCAATTACGCGGCGCCCTGCGCCCGGGCGGCGAGCTGGTGCTGGAGACGCTGGCGGTCGAGGGCGACGCGACGACGGTGCTGATGCCCGGCGAGCGCTATGCGCGGATGCCCAACGTCTACTTCCTGCCTTCGTCGTCGGCCTTGTGCGGCTGGCTGGAACGCTGCGGCTTCATCAACGTGCGAGTGGTCGACGAGGCACCGACCAGCCTCGACGAGCAGCGCAGTACCGAGTGGATGACCTTCCAGTCGCTGGCCGATTTCCTCGATCCAGAGGATCGAACCCGGACGGTCGAGGGTTATCCGGCACCGCGCCGCACTGTGATCATCGCCAACAAGCCCTGAAACGCAGCGACCCGCCGATGGGCGGGTCGATGGGAAAATTCACCGAGAGTCCAAAAGCGCTTCAGAATCGAGAGCGTCCTATGGCGAGAATTTTCTCGTCAGCGTCTATTCGACGGTTGCCGTGCCGGCTTCCCGTATCAGCGCATCGAACGACATCCCGGCCTGAGCCATCACGTCGACCGACTGTATCTCGCCGCCCGTGTCGTGGTCGCGCGTCGCCGCGTACTCGACCGCCTCCACCGCACTCCTGCCGTGATCGATGGCGGCCAGCGCCCACTTCCAACCAGTACCGTAGGCCACCGGGCCGTTCACCGGCATCCTGACCAGGCGGTCGAACATCTCATAGACGCCGTCGGGACCGGCGATGATCATCTCGATCCGCGATACGTTGGGCTTGGCGTTCTTCGGCGCGCCGGCATTCAGCCATTCCATGACCTCCCACCAGCCCTGCTGCTCACCGGCGAAGGCCACCCACTCACCATTGTCGAGTTTGAAAAGCTTCTGGGCGTGATTGTAGGTAGATCCGTTCACGCTGATCAGCGAATCCGTCGCCAGTGTCGCTCCATCCCATACGATAGTGGTCATCTGCGTACCTCTCGGATGTTCAGGCGAAATGCTCAGGGCATTTTCTTCTCATGGGCTTGCTTGTTATGGATTTACTTATTGTGGGCTCGCACATTCCTCGCCCTGTCTCGAGAACAGTAACGGCAGAACATGGAAGAAATCGTCATTCATCATGCCTGCTCAAGACCCGAACCAAGCGAGGAGTAACGCCGCTCGTGGCAGGTTAATCGAGAGTTTGACGCCGCAAACGACAGCGCCCCGCCGGTGTTGAAACCGGCGGGGCGCTGGGACGTAGCGCACGGCTTTCGCGGCCTACTTGGCCAACAGCTCGCGTACGTCCTTCGCCTCCCAATGCGGGAAATACTTGCGAACCAGCGCGTTGAGCTCGACCTCGAAGGCCTGCCAGTCGACCTCGCCGGCTGCGGCTGCACTATCCAGTGCGCCGCGCACCATCCCCGCGCCGACCGTGATGTTGCTCAGCCGGTCGATGACGATGAAGCTGCCGGTGCCCGGGCTGGCGCGGTAGTCGTCGACCGGCACCGGTGCGGTCAGCTCGACCCGGCAGCGGCCGATGGCGTTCAGCGCGAGCCGCTCGGCGCGGTGATGCTCGAGCGTGTTGACGTCGACCTGGTAGTCGATGGCGCTGACCTGCCCGGCGAGATCGCGGGTGGCGAGCTTGATGTCGTAGAGCTTGCCGGGCTCGAGCGCGCTGTCGTGCATCCACACGATGTCGGCTTCGAAGGCGTTGGACAGCGCGATCTCGGCGTCGGCGGCGACCAGCCAGTCCCCCCGCGAAATATCGATCTCGTCTTCCAGGGTGACGGTGATCGCCTGGCCCGGGTAGGCGGCGTCGAGATCGCCGTCGAAGGTGACGATGCGCTCGACCTGGCTGGTCTTGCCCGAGGGCAGCGCCTTGATCCGTTGCCCGGGGCGCAGGATGCCGGCGGCGAGCGTGCCGGCGTAGCCGCGGAAGTCGAGGTTGGGGCGGTTGACGTACTGCACCGGCAAGCGCAGGTCGGCGAGGTTGCTGTCGTGTGAAATCTCGACGGTCTCGAGCAGCTCGAGCAGCGGCTCACCCTGGTAGTTCTCCTGAAAGTACCAGGGCATGTTGTCACTGCGGTTGACGACGTTGTCGCCTTCCAGCGCGGAGATCGGCACGAAGCGGATGTCGCGGGCGCCGAGCTTCTCGGCGAACGCGCGATACTCGACGACGATCTCGTCGAAGCGCGCCTGGGAATAGTCGACCAGGTCCATCTTGTTGATGGCGATCACCAGGTGCTGGATGCCCAGCAGGTCAGCGATGAAGCTGTGCCGTCGGGTCTGGGTCTGCACGCCGTGGCGCGCGTCGATCAGGATCACCGCCAGGCTGGCGGTGGAGGCGCCGGTGGCCATGTTGCGGGTGTACTGCTCGTGCCC
>NZ_JAWQLY010000012.1:0-129728 GCF_033446685.1 Halomonas sp. HP20-15
TCGGGCTTCGGGCTTCGGGCTTCGGGCTTCGGGCTTCGGGCTTCGGGCTTCGGGCTTCGGGCTTCGGGCTTCGACAGCATGTTAGCTCGCAGCTCGTGGCTCGTAGCCCGCCGCTCGCGCCTAAAACCCCCATACCAGCGGTATCAAGCCGACGGCGGTGATGCCGACGACCAGGCTCACCGGCGCGCCCAGGCGCAGGTAGTCGGTGAAACGGTAGCCCCCCGGCCCCAGCACCATCAGGTTGGTCTGGTATCCCAGCGGAGTCATGAAGCTGGCCGAGGCGGCGAACATGATGGCGATGACGAACGGCATGAAATCGACCCCGAGCTGGTCGGCCACCGAGACGGCGACCGGGAACATCAATACCGCCGCGGCGTTATTGGTGATCAGCTCGGTGAACAGCACCGTCATGGCGTAGACCAGCGCCAGCGCCAGCCAGGGCGAGGGGCCCTCCATGAACAGCAGCCACTGGGCGATCTGGGTTGCCGCGCCGGTCTTGCCCATCGCCTCGCCAAGGGCGAAGGAAGCCGCGATGACGATGAGTACCGAAAGGTCGACATAGCGGCGCGCCTTGCTGGCGGTCACGCAGCGCGTCGCCAGCATCGCCCCGGCGGCGAGGAAGGCCGCCTCGAGAATGCTCAGTAACCCACTGGCGCTGGCCACGACCAGCAAGCCGAGGATGCCCAGTGCCAACGGCGCCTTGCGGAAATCGGGCGGCGTGGAATCGTGCAGCGCGCTGACCAGCAGAAAGTCCTTGCGATAGCGGTACTGCGGCACGAACTCCTGCGCGGCCTCCAGCAGCAGGGTGTCGCCGACTTGCAGGCGGATCGCCCCCAGCTTGCCCGGCAGTCGCTTGCCGTGGCGGGATATCGAAAGAATCACCGCCTGATAGCGCGAGCGGAAACGCGATTCGCGCACGGTCTGGTTGAGGCCGGTGAAATCCGGACCGATGACGGCTTCGACCAGGCAGCGCCTGTGGTTGGCGATATCCAGCTTGTGCACGTCGCCGCCGGCGGGATGCAGACCGTTGATGCGCCGCAATTCGCGCGCGCATTCGGGGGCGCCGATGAAGACCAGCACATCGTTCGCCTGCAGCTGCGTCTCGGGCGGCACGGCGGTCATCAATCGGCCGTCGCGTTCGATATCCGCCAGGTACCCGTGGGTCAGGCTGCGCAGGCCGGCGTCGCGAATCGTCTTGCCGACCATCGGGCCGCCGGGCGTGACGAGCACCTCGACGGAATACTCGCGGGCCTGCTCGAGCTGTTCCAGCGCGCCCTGCCGGTTGGGCAACAGCCGGTCCGCCAGCGCGTAGATGAAGCCGCCGGCGATGACCAGCAACGGCACGCCGACCCACGCCAGTTCGAACATGCGCAGGGATACGCCCTGCTCGCTCTGCAGCAGACCGTCGACCACCAGGTTGGTGCTGGTGCCGATCAGCGTGCAGGTACCACCGAGGATCGCCGCGTAGCTCAGCGGCAAAAGCAGCTTTGAGGGCGGCAACCCGAGCCGCGCGGCCCACTCCTGAATGGCCGGGATGAACATCGCCACGACGGTGGTGTTGTTCATGAAGGCGCTGAGCCCCGATGCGGGCAGCAACACCCGTAGCTGGGCCTGGCGCAACCGCTTCGGCTGGCCGAGCAGCGTATGGGCTATCCACTGAATCGCCCCCGTCTCCTTCAGGCCGGCGGCAACCACGTAGAGCGTCGCGATCGTCATCACCCCGGGGTTCGAGAACCCCGCCAACGCCTCGCCCGGCGAAAGAATGCCCACGATCACCAGAAACGCCATCGCGGCCATGAGAATGACGTCGGGGGCAATACGGGTCAGGGCGAGGGCGATGAGTACGGCGACAATGAGCGCCAGTGTGGTGAGTGCCGGAAGGGTCATTCGCTACAGATCATTTGCAGGAGCATGGTCGCAGGGGGTCGGAATTCAGTATTTGCCGGGCGAGTGGTCAGAACACGCTACCGCCCGAGGATTGTTCCGGGCGGTTCCTAAAGCCCTTGAAAGCAGAATTCGTCGCTATTTCCGTTAGCGTTTGATGAGAAACAGCGAAGCATGACCTCAGCGGCCTGCTGTGGTCATTCTATTCGCGCACCTTGGGAGGCTCTAGCTTAGCGCAGTTGAAATTTGTGATTATGAACAAAAGGCTGTCATCGATTGGCGACAAATTCATGCTCTCGCCCTAGCCTAATACCCTATTCGAACTATCTTTTTTGCCATATGTATTCATCGACCAACGGCTTTTCATGGTCTTTAGCTTGCTATGGCTTTTTAATGAAAAACGCGGCCTGAGCCGCGCGTTGCTTATATTACGAGAAGTGCCGTTGGGTTGCCAGAAAGGGGTATCTGCGCACGCTCCATCGGGAACAAGATCCCTCCCAAGAGCCAAGGACTGGGCAATCTCAAGCAGGCTGTACGATGCGCCGTAACAGCGCCATGGCATCGACGAGATCCTGGGTACCCAGGTCGCCGACCGCCGCCTGCAAGTTCAAGCGATCGAGCAGATACTGGCGAACGACCTGGACGAACTGGATACGCAGGTCGTACAGGTTGGCGCGCGCATCGAGCACATCGACCAGGTCGCGCAGGCCGAGCTGCTCGCCCTTTTCGGCGGCCTGCAGGAACAGGCGGCTGGACTCGATGGAGCGCTTGAGCGCCTCGATCTGACGCTCGTCCCCTTTCAGACTGCGCAGGCGCTGGCGGACCTCCTGGCGGGCCAGGTTGAGGGCGTGGGTGTACGCTGCCTGACTGGCCCGCTGGGCGAGTTCGCCCTGCTTGACGCTGGCGCTGGTATAGCCGCCCTGATAGATCGGCACGTTCAGGCGCAGGCTGGCCGAGGCATCCTCGCTGTCCCGATAGGGATCGTTGGACCCGCGGTCCGAATAGGCCAGGTTGAGATTGAGCTCGGGATAGTGGCCAGCGTGCCGCACACGGGTATCGACCCTGGCGATTTCCATTTGCTGCTTGCCGAGCGCGACCTCGACGTTGTTGACCGTTCGCTCGAGCCAGGGGTCGGCTTCGTCCCACTCGCCCGGCAAGCTCAATCGGCTCAGATCGCCCAGCTCGGACCCTTCGAATTGCGGCAAAGCCCCGGTCAGACGCTCCAACGAACTCAGCGCGTTATTGAGCTCGTTCTCGGCGCGCACGGCGTCGGCTACCGCCTGGTCGAGCCGCGCTTGCGACTCGAGCAAGTTGATGCGATCGCCTATCCCCAGGTCGTAGGCGCGCTGAGCCTGCTTGGCCTGGAGCGTGAGCGACTGCTGCTTGGAAGCGAGCAGGCCCAGCTTGCGCGACGCCAGGAAGGCATCGAGATACGCTTCGGCGACCTGCAGCGCCAGGTCTCGCTCGGCGACCGCCACTTGCAGTTGCGCCGCGCCGCTCTGCGCTTCGGCCTTGTCGACCTTGCGCCAGCGCTCGAGGCTGAACAGCGACTGGGATAGCTGCACCTGCCAGCTCTTGTCGCGAGTGATGCCCCGGTAACGCGCGTCATAATCGTCGCCGGCGCCGCTGAGTTCGTTATCCGGATTATAGGCCGGGTTATCAGTGTAGTAGTTGTCCGACTCCTGGTAGGTATAGCCGGCGCTGGCCTGTATCTGCGGCTTGAGCCCGGCCTCGGCCATGGGCACCTGCTGGGAGGTCGCTTGCGCGTTGTAACGCTGGCTGGCCAGCTCGGCGTCGTTCTCGAGCGCCAGGGCGAACAGGCGCGGCAGCGATGGCAAACTCTTCCGCTCGCCCGCCCCCTGTTCAGATGCCGGTATGGACGCGTCGCTGGCAGCCGTAAGCCGGCCGTCCAGCGCCGGCAAGGCGTCGACCTCATCCATCACCGAGGTGGACTGCGCCACCGCCAGCGGAGCAGCCAGCTGACCGAGCATTACCAGCCCCGACCCTATAAGGCGTCGCGTGCTCATGGTCACTCCTCCCGCATGGCACGCGCCAGCATGTCGGTGATCGGCTTGGTCATGTAGCTGGCGAAGGTGCGCTCGCCGGTACGGATCATCACCTCGGCGGGCATGCCGGCCAGCAGCTCCATGCTCTCGGTCATCTTGCGCTTGCCGGCTTCGGTCACCCTGACCCGCACCTTGTAGTACTTCGCACCGGTGGCTTCGTCTTCGAAGGAGTCGGCGCTGACGTTGGCCACCTCCCCGTCGATGACGTTGGACAGGCGCTGGTTGAAGGCGCTGAAACGAATTTCGGCGTACTGGCCGGGATAGATGTTGTCGATGTCGCGATCGGGAACGCGCGCCTCGATGACGAAGTCATCGCCGGAAGGCACGATTTCCATGATCGGCTCGCCGGGCTTGATGACCGCACCGACGGTATGGACCTTCAGGTCGACCACGGTACCGGCCACCGGCGCGGTAATGGTGGTCCGCTTGACCTGGTCGCCGAGCGCGGTGATGCGCTGCTCGGCATCGGCGATATTGGCCTGGGCCTCGCGCAATTGCTCGCCGATCTCTCTCTGGAATTCCTGGATCTTGACCTGCTTCTGGACCTTGTTTTCGCTGATCTGCGACTTGAGCTCGGCGATCCTGGAGCGGCTCTGGGCGATCTCGCCCTTGAACTGCAGGACCTGACGCTCCAGCTCGCGCAGGCGCTGGTTGTCGCCCAGCCCCTCCTTGAACAGCGAGCGGTAGTCCTGGGCTTCCGCCTTTAACGAGGCCATGCGCGACTGGTTGACCTCGATCATGCCCTGCAGGCCGTCGATCTGCTCGCGCATCTGGGCCATCTGCTCGTCGAGGGCACTGAGGGTGCCTTCGAGCGCACCGCGCCGCGCCTGGAACAGCCCGCGTTGAACGGCGAGCACCTCCTTGATGCGCGGAGCGTCGCTATCGAGCAGTTGGTCCGGAAAGGTCAGCGATTCGGCGCCCTTCTGCTCGGCGAGCAGGCGGACCTCGGCGGCGCGGTTGATCAGATACTGGGAGCGCGCGATCTCGAGCTGCGAGCGCGCCTGGGTATTGTCGATCACCAGCAAGGTGTCGCCGGCTTCGACGTGGTCGCCGCCCTCGACGTTGATCTCGTCGACGATGCCGCCCTCCAGGTGCTGGATGGTCTTCTTGAACGATGCGACCGACACCGAGCCCGGCGCCACCACGGAAACCGCCAGGTCGGCGGTCGCCGCCCAGCCGCCGAAACCGCCGAAGGCCACCAGCAGGATCGCCAGGCCCAGCCGCCGATAGCGCTTGTCGCTGGTGGGAAGCGCACTCGCCGGCGCCGGGCCGCCGGCGGTCAGCTGGCGCGGCCGGGTCGCGTCGATGTCGCGGGAATTGTCGCCTGCCATGCTACTCGTGCTCCCCGGATTGCGGCTTGCCGGTGTTGCCGGCGCTATTCGACCCTTGGACGGCGGCCAGCCGACCGGTGTTCGACCGGCCCAGCGCGGCACTGCCCTTCTGCGCCGGCGTCTTGGTGAGCTGGGCCAGCACCTGATCGCGCGGGCCGAACAGGCTGACCTGCCCCTCCTTGAGCACCAAAAGCTTGTCGACGAGCCTGAGCACGCTATGGCGATGGCTGATCACGAACAGCGTGACCCCTTCGGCCTTGAGCTGCTTGATCGACTCGCCCAGCGCCCGCTCGCCGCGGTCGTCGAGATTGGAGTTGGGTTCGTCGAGCACCACCAGTACCGGATCGCCATACAGCGCACGCGCCAGGCCCACGCGTTGACGCTGGCCACCCGACAACGCCCCGCTGGCGGCGTTGATGGTGGTGTCGTAACCGTTGGGCAGTTGCAGGATCATCTCGTGCACGCCGGCTTTCCTGGCGGCGGCGACGACCTTCTGGGCGTCGACCTCGCCGAAGCGGGCGATGTTCTCGCTGATCGTGCCATCGAACAGCTCGATGTCCTGCGGCAGGTAGCCGATATGCGGGCCGAGCTCTTCGCGGTTCCACTGAACGATGTCGGCGCCGTCGAGGCGTACCGTGCCGACCTGCGAGGGCCAGACGCCCAGCAATACCCGCGCCAGGGTCGATTTACCCGCGGCGCTGGGGCCGATGATGCCGACGTGCTCGCCCCTGGCGACGTTGAAATTGATGCCGCGAATGGTCGCCATGCGCACGCCGGGCGGCGCCGCGGCGACGGTCTCGATGGCGATGTCGCCCCGCGGCGCGGGTAGCGACATGCGTTGCTGCTCGGCGGGGATCTGCGCGAGCAGCTCGTTGAGGCGATGGTAGGCGCTGCGCGCGCTGACGAAGCCCTTCCAGCTGCCGATCATCTGATCGATCGGCGCCAGCGCCCGGCCCATCAGGATCGAACCGGCGATCATCATGCCCGGCGTCATCTCGCCCTCGATCACCAGCAGCGCGCCAAGGCCGAGGATCAGCGACTGGAACAGCAAGCGCAGCACCTTGGAGGCGTTGCTCAGCGCGCCGGCGCGATCGCTTGCCCGCGATTGCTTGGCCAGGAATTCGTGATGCTTGCCGGCCCAGCGGCCCATGATGCCCGGCAACATGCCCATGGCGTGCAGGACCTCGGAATTGCGCAGGTTCGAGTTGGCCAGGTCCTGGGCCTTGATGTGATCGTTGCTGGCGTCGGCCAACAGCGTCTTGGTGGCCTTTTCGTTGGCGACCGCCAGCGCCATAAGGATGATGCCGGCCACGCTGGCGAAAGCCCCCAGCCAGGGGTGAAACAGAAAGAGCACCGCCAGGTAGATCGGCACCCAGGGGGCGTCGAAGAAGGCGAACAGGCCATTGCCGGTAAGGAACTGGCGCAGGTTGGTCAGATCGCTCAGCGGCTGGGCGGTCTGCTTGCCCTGGGTCAGCACGCTGCGCCGGAACATCGCACTGTACAGGCGCCCGTTGACCAGTGTGTCCAGCCGGTTGCCGACGCGGATCAGAATGCGCGAGCGCACCAGCTCCAACCCACCCATGACCATGAACAGGAAGACCATCACCAGCGTCAGCATCAGCAGGGTTTCTGCGCTGCGCGAACTGATCACGCGATCGTAGACCTGCAACATGTACAGGGGTGGGACCAGCATCAGCACGTTGATGAACATGCTGAAAAATCCCACCGAGAAGAAAGACCCACGACACACTTTCAAGGCGCGTTGCAGATCGGTGGCTTCTTTTTGGGAGGCCATGCAATCGCTCGCAGTTGGAGGAACAAAAGAGAATGGCGCGCTTGATGCACCGAAACCTTAAACAGATAGTACTAAGGTATCAGATAATACCGATACCTGAGAGTCCCTGCTAAATAGAACGAGGCGCCGCGAAGGGCGCCTCGATTGACTACGGATAAACGGGGCTAGTCAGCCGCTAGCCCGTCTGACGGGCTCAGCCCTGGCGATACACCGGCAGGCGTGCGCAGATCGCTTCGACCTTGGCCTTGACCTCGCTCTCGGCGGCACTGGAGTCGCCCTCGCCCATGGCGTCGAGGATGTCGCAGATCCAGCCGGCCAGATCGCGGCATTCGCTCTCGCCGAAGCCACGGGTGGTGACCGCCGGGGTGCCGATGCGCAGCCCCGAGGTGACGAACGGGCTCTGCGGGTCGCCGGGAACGGCGTTCTTGTTGACGGTGATATGCGCGCGGCCCAGCGCGGCATCGGCGTCCTTGCCGGTCAGGCCCTGCTTGACCAGCGAGAGCAGGAACAGGTGGTCCTCGGTGCCGCCGGAGACCACATCGAAGCCGCGCTCGAGGAATACCCCGGCCATCGCCTTGGCGTTGACGACCACCTGCTGCTGGTAAGCCTTGAACTCGGGGTCCATGGCTTCCTTGAAGCAGATCGCCTTGGCGGCAATGACGTGCATCAGCGGGCCGCCCTGGCCGCCCGGGAAGACCGCCGACTGCAGTTTCTTCTCGATGTCGGCGTTGTCCTCGGCGGACAGGATCAGGCCGCCACGCGGGCCGCGCAGGGTCTTGTGGGTGGTGGTGGTGACCACATGAGCATGCGGCAGCGGGCTCGGGTAGACGCCGGCGGCGACCAGCCCGGCGATGTGCGCCATGTCGACCAGCAGGAAGGCACCGACCTCGTCGGCGATCTCGCGGAATTTCGCCCAGTCGATGATCTGCGAATAGGCCGAGAAGCCGGCGATGATCATCTTCGGCTGGTGTTCGCGAGCCAGGCGCGCGACCTCGTCGTAGTCGATCAGGCCGTTCTCGCCCAGGCCGTACTGCACGGCATTGTAGTGCTTGCCCGAGAAGTTGGGCTTGGCGCCGTGGGTCAGGTGGCCGCCGGCGTCGAGGCTCATGCCCAGCACGGTGTCGCCGGGCTTGACCAGCGCCTGGAAGACCGCGCCGTTGGCCTGCGAGCCGGAGTGCGGCTGAACGTTGGCGTAGGTGGCGTTGAACAGCTGCTTGGCATAGTCGATGGCCATCTGCTCGACCACGTCGACGTGCTCGCAGCCGCCGTAATAGCGCTTGCCGGGATAGCCTTCCGCGTACTTGTTGGTCAGCTGCGTGCCCTGGGCCTGCATGACGCGCGGGCTGGCGTAGTTCTCGGAGGCGATCAGCTCGATGTGCGCCTCCTGGCGAGCGACCTCTTTCTGCATCGCATCCCACAGCGCGTCGTCGAATCCGGCAACCTGCATATCACGGGTGAACATCGGCGATAATCCTCGGCTCAAAGCGAAAAATCAGGGCGCCATGATACCCCAGCACTCCCGGCCTTTCACATGAAAGCCGGTCACGCCGACCCGAGAATTTCTCACCTTGGGTTTAGCTGAGCTATAGCCAACCGGCCTGGGCAGGCACAGGTCCGTTCACGCCTCGCCCAGCAGGGCCAGGCTGGCCATCGGGGTCTGCCGGCGCACACCGCGCGACAGCAGGTGGCCGATCAGCCCGATCAACAGCGCGCCGCCCAGCGGCAACACCAGCCACAAGGTGATATGCAGGCGCGGCGCCAGGTCCAGCCAGCCGATATACACCCCGGCCGCGGCGAGCTCGGCGAGCAGCGCGCCCATCAGCCCGCTGGTCAGCCCCAGCAGCGCGAACTCGACGCCCTGGATGCGCGAGATCAACCGGTCGCCGGCGCCGAATACTCGCAGCAGGCCGCTTTCGTGGGTGCGCAGCGAGTGACTGGCGGTAAGCGCGGCGTACAGCACGCTGACCCCGGCCAGCAGCACGAACAACAGGACCAGTTCCACGGCGCGGGTGACCTGTGCCAGCAGCTCGCGAACCCGCTCGAGAATGGCGTCGACGTTGAGCAGCGACACGCCGGGATAGGCCTCGACCACTCGCCTAAGCAATTCGCGGTTCTCGCTGGCGTCGAGCTTGAAGGCGGTGATGTAGCTGTGGCCGTAGCGTTCGAGTACCCCGGGCGGGAAGATCACGAAGAAGTTGGGCCGGAAGCTGTCCCAGTCGAGATTGCGCAGGCTGGCGATCTCGCCGGTGACCCGGTCGCTGCCGACGGTGAAGCTCATGGTGTCGCCGAGCCCCACGCCGAGTCGTTCGGCCAGGCCGTCCTCGACCGAGATCGGCACCGGCTGCCCATCTCCTGGGTTAGCCGACTCGCCGGCATCGGCGGCGAACCATTCGCCGGCGACCACGCGGTTGCCCTCCGGCACGTCGGCCTGCCAGGTCAGGTTGAGCTCCCGCTGCAGGGCGTTGTCGCCGCGGTTCTCCTCGGGCACCACTTCACGCGGCTCGTCGCCGTTGATCGCGGTGAGCCGGCCACGCACCATCGGGTACAGCGCGGTGCGCGCGCCCACCGCGCCATCGAGCAGCTCGACGAAACCGTCGCGCTCGCCGGGCTGAATGTTGATGGCAAAGTAGTTGGGCGTGTCCTCGGGCAGTTGCGCCTGCCAGGCGCTCAACAGATCGCCGCGCACCAGGGTGATGATCGCCATCGCCGCGAAGGTCACGGCGAAGGCCAGCAACTGGCCGAGACTCGCCTGGCGGCGGCGCGCCAGCTGGCGGGCACCGAGCCGCAGCGCCTGGGCGAAACCGCCATGCCCCGCCCTGCTCTGCCCGGCCAGGCGTAGCACCAGACCGAGCAACAGCCAGCCCAGCCCCCACAGCAGCACCAGCGCGATGAGCCCGCCGACCAGCAGCGCCGCGGAAAGCGCCAGGTCGCCGGAGTACAGCCACAGCAGCGCGCCGAACACCAGGCTGGCCACCGCCACCACCAGCCACGCCGACGCGGGCAGCGGGTCGAGTTCGCGACGCAGCACCTTGAGCGCGCTGACCCGCTTGAGCCGCAGCAGGGTCGGCCCGGCGAAGCCCACCAGCACCGCCAGCGCGGTGAGAACGCCCATCAACAGCGGCAGGAGGCCCGGCGGCGGCAGTTCCATCGGCAGGAATCGCCCGAGTAGCGCCAGCAGGCCGGCCTGACCCGCCAGCCCCAGCAGTGCGCCGAGCGCCGAAGCGCTGAGTGCCAGCCACAGCAACTGCCAGGCGAACAGGCTCGACAACTGCGACTGGGTGGCGCCGAAGCAGCGCAGCAGCGCGGCGGTATCCAGATGACGATCGACGTAACGCCGTGTGGCCATCGCCACCGCGACCCCGGCGAGCAGTACCGCCGCCAGCCCGGCCAGGCTGAGGTATTTCTCGGCGCGCTCCAACGCGCTGCCCAGTTGCGGACGGTCGTCGCGTACGTCCTCGACTTCGATGCCCTCGCTGGCGAGACGCTCGAGCAGGTCGTCGACCCCGGCCACCGCCTCGGGCGGTCCCTTGGCCAGCAGCTCGTATTCGATGCGCGAGCCGGGGCGCACCAGCCCGGTGGCATCGAGATCGGCGATACGCATCATCAGCCGCGGGTTGAAGCTGGAAAATCCCGCCGACTGATCCGGCTCGCGCTCGATCAACCCGCTGACCGTGAGCTCCGCCTGGCCGACCCGGACGCTGTCGCCGACACCGACATCGAGCAGTTGGGCGAGGCGCGGCGCGATCCACACCGAACCCGGCTGCGGCCCGCGCGGCAGTTGGCTGATGGTGCCGTCGCCCAGGTCGACCCGCACCTCTCCATAGAGCGGATAGGCGTCGTCGATCACCTTGAGGCTGGCCAGCTGGAAGGCGTCGCCACGACTGATCATCGACACCATGTCGACCTGGTCGGCGAGCGTCAGCCCGGCGTCGCGCAGCGTCCGGTAGAGCGATTCGTCGAACGGCTGCCCCTGCTCGAGCTTGATGTCGCCGCCCATCAACTGGCCGGCCTGGCGGGTCAGGCCGCGATCCAGGCGGTCGAGGAAGAAGCCGATCATCGTCGACGCGGCCACCGCCAGCGCCAGGGCGATGAACAGCGCCCGCACGTCGCTGGCACGCAGGTCGCGGCGCAGTCCCTTCAGCGAGAGCCCCAGCATGCCGCTCATGCCTCGACCTCGTCGCGGTCCAGCGCCACCAGGCGCCCCGCGTCGAGGCGCAGGCAGCGCCCGCAGCGCCGCGCCAGGTGATGGTCGTGAGTGACCAGCACCAGCGTGGTGCCGGCCTCGCGGTTGAGCGTGAACAGCAGGTCGATGACCGTCCGCCCGGTCTCGCGGTCGAGGTTGCCGGTGGGCTCGTCGGCGAACACCAGCTCGGGTCGGGTGACGAAGGCCCGCGCCACGGCGACGCGCTGCTGTTCGCCGCCAGAGAGCTGCTTGGGCAGATGATCGAGGCGCGCGCCGAGCCCGACCCGCGTGAGCCATTCGCGCCCGCGCACGGCGGGATCGCCGTCGGGTGCCAGTTCCAGCGGCAGCAGCACGTTCTCCAGCGCGGTCAGCGTCGGCAGCAACTGGAAATTCTGGAACACGAAGCCGACCCGCCCGGCGCGCAGCCGTGCCCGGCCATCCTCGTCGAGCGCCGGCAGCGATTCGCCGAACAGCTCCAGACGTCCCGCGCTGGGCGCGTCGAGCCCGGCCAGCAGGCCCAGCAGGGTCGACTTGCCGGAGCCGGAACTGCCCAGAATCGCTACGCTCTCACCGGCCATCACCTCGATATCGAGCCGCTCCAGGATGGTCAGCCGGCGCTCGCCGCTGTCGACATGCTTGCTGAGCCCCTGGGCCTGTAGAATGGATACGGAGGAAACCGACGATGGTTCACGCGCTTGGGAGTTGGACATGATGCAGACGTTCCCTGTGGTTGGGCGATGGTTCGACAAGGATGGCAGCAACCCATGGCTGGCGACGCTGTTGTTATGGACAACGCTGTTATGGATGCTGCTGGCGGCCTGGGCCGGGCCGGCCATGGCGGCACCCAAGCTGCTGGTGATGGGCGACAGCCTGAGCGCGGCCTACGGCATCGAGCGCGAGTCGGGTTGGGTGCAACTGCTCGATGAGCGACTCGCCGACGAGGTCGAGGTGATCAACGCCAGTATCAGCGGCGAAACCACCTCGGGCGGCGCCACGCGGCTGCCCGAACTCCTGCGACAGCAGCGACCCGACATCGTTCTGCTCGAACTCGGCGGCAACGACGGCCTGCGCGGCCTGCCGCCGCAGCAGATGCGCGCCAATCTGGCGGACATGATCGAGGCCAGTCAGCAGGCCGGCGCCAAGGTACTGCTGCTGGGCATCCGGATCCCGCCCAACTATGGCCAAGCCTACGCCGACGCGTTCAGCCGGGTCTACCGCACGCTCGCCGAGCGCTACGACGTGCCGCTGGTGCCGTTCATCCTCGAGGGCATCGCGCTCGACGACTCGCTTATGCAGGACGATGGCATCCACCCCACCGCCGAGGCCCAGCCGCAGGTACTGGATAACGTCTGGCCGGCGCTGGAGAAACTGCTGCCCAAACGCGCCGTCGCCGAGGCCAGATAGCGGATAGGAATGGTGCAGCATCAAATCCCCAATGAGGAGAAACGAGCCATGCATGTCGACGTAATCTCGTCCCTCGAGGTCAGCCTCTAGCCATTATTATCAACGGCTTCAATGCTCCGCGACCGGTGCCGGGGTCTTCTGCAATTGCTGCAAGCCCAGCCCGGCGAGGATCAGCACCAGGCCGACCAGCGTCGAAACCAGGATCGGCTCGCCGACGACGAAGTGCAGCAGCAGCAACGACACCGGCGGCGAGAGAAAGATCAGGTTGGAGATCTTGGCGGTGCGCGAAACCTGCAGCACCGCCATCTGCCACAGCACGAAGGCGAAGCCCATCTCGAACAGCCCCACATAGACACCCGCGCCGAGACTCGCCCAGCCGTGCCAGTTGAACCCCGGGCCAAACGCGACGATGGCGGTCAGCACCGGCAAACCGACGCTGAAATTCTGCCATTGGGCAACCAGCGGCGCGCGGTGATCGCGGGCATTGAGCAGCCAGTAGAGCGCCCACACCAGCGTCGAGAGCAGCGCCATCGCCACCCCCAGCGGATCGGCGAAGGCCACGTCGAGCACTCGCCCGCGGGTGGCGATGGTCCATACTCCGGCGTAGGCGACCAGCCCGGCGAACACGTCATAGCGAGTCAGGCGCTGGCCGAGGATCGGCACGGCGAGAAAGGCCATCGCCAGCGCCCAGGTGTAGTTGAGCGCCATCGCCTCCTGCCCGGGCAGCCGGTCGTAGGCGGCGAACAGCGCCAGGTAATACGCCACCGGGTTCATCAGTCCGGCCCACAGTGCGGTCCGCCAGCCATGACGCAGGGCGCTTGCCAGTTGCCCGCGCCGCACCACCAGAACGCCGATCAGCAACCACGAGACCAGTGCAGCGACCCACATCAGCTCGACCGGTGTCATGTCGGCCAGCGCCAGCTTGAAGGCGGTAGCCACCGTCGACCACAGCCCCACCGCCCCGACGCCGCAAAGCATCGCCCGTTGATCGCGCGTCATCTCGTCTCCCTGCCTTCCCCGCCTGGCGCGGCTTCCATTACGCTTTGTCTGAAAAATGCCTGCGCTCGCCCATACGGCGTTAAAAACCGGTTCAAAATGCTCATTTACACCACGTAAACTCCGCTTTCTCGCCGGTTTTTGCCTTGTCTGGCCATCGCTCGCCGATTTTTCAGACAGAGCTTAGGATGTGGCGGACAGCCTAACCGGGCCGCCGAGCGCTGGCGACCCTAGAGCATCGCTTACAAGGAAGCGTTAATGACGACTCAATTGCCGGTCCCCGTCGAGAGTGCGTTCGTCACCGCCTACCGTCTCGATGGCCGCGGAGCCGGCGCACGGCTCGACAGCGACGCCCTGCACCGCGCCTGGGACAGCGACAACGCCCCGCTGTGGTTGCACCTGGATTTCCGTCACGACGACGTCACCGACTACCTGGGCTCGCTGGCCGGGCTCGATGAGGCGGTGATCGAGGCGCTGCTCGAGCCGGATACCCGGCCACGCGTCGCGCGCTTCGGACGCGGCGTGGTGACCACGCTGCGCGGCATCAACTTCAATCCCGGCGCGGCCCCCGACGACCTGATTTCGCTGCGCGTATGGATGACGCCCAAGCGGCTGATCACCCTGCGCCGGCGCAGCCTGCATGCGGTCAACGTGGTACGCGAGCGCATCGATTCCGGCGAGGGCGCGCTGACGGTTCCCGATCTGGTCGCCTGGCTGGTCGAGACGCTGGTCGACCAGGTCGGCGACGTCACGCATCAGCTCGAGGAGCGCATGGCCGAGCTCGAGGACGCCCAGCTCGCCGAGCGCGGCAACTTCAACGTCGACGAACTGACCCGCATCCGCCGGCCGCTGATCACCCTGCGGCGCTTCATGGGCCCGCAGCGCGACTGCCTGTCGCAGCTCGCCCAGGGCCCATTGTGGCTGGACGAAGAGAGCAAGGTGTCGATTCGCGAGAGCGCCAACCAGCTGTCGCGCTACGTCGAGGACTTCAATGCCATGCAGGAGCGGGCGCTGATTCTCCAGGAGCAGCTGTGGAGCGAACACAACGAACAGCTCAACCAGCGCATGTACATGCTCGCCATCGTCACCACGGTGTTCCTGCCGCTGAGTTTTCTGACCGGGTTGCTGGGCGTCAACGTCGGCGGCATCCCCGGCGCCGACAGCCCACTCGGCTTCACGCTCTTCGTCTCCATTACTCTCGCGGTGGGCGTCGGGGTGATGGCGCTGCTCAAGCGCAAGCACTGGTGGTGAACTGCAGCGGCGAGCCACGGGCAGCGAGCTCGTAGCTCGTAGCTCGTAGCTCGTAGCTCGTAGCTCGTAGCTCGTAGCTCGTAGCTCGTAGCCAAGCCTACCGGTCGGTATGCCCCAGGTCGCGCTCGGGGTCGAGCCGGTCGCGCACGCGGCGCTTGAGTTCCTTGATGTCGGGAAAGCCGCCGTCGCGCTTGCGTTCCCAGAGCGTCTCGCCGTCGTAGCTGACCTCGAAGTGGCCGCCGTGGCTGGGCACGAGCGTGACGCCTTCGAGGTCTTCGCCGAATGTGGACAGCAACTCCTGGGCGTACCAGCCGGCACGCAGAAGCCACTGGCATTGCGTGCAATAATGGATGCGAACCGAAGCCATCGTGACTCTCCTGTAAATGGGCCCGTGAACGGCCAGTAAATCGTCCTGTGGGTCGCCGATGATTCGATGATAACAACTTGGCCACCACGCCTCGTAGCGTGCCAGGCCGATGACGACGAGGGAACGCCGCATGGCCGATGCCGGCATCAGTCAGACCCACCTTTACGAGCGGCTTACCGGCGATGAGGACAGCCGGCTGTGCAGGGACATCTCCGACAGCGCCTGCCGCGAGCAGCCGGGCAACTTCTTTCGCCACTTGTGCGCCGCGCTCGGCAACAAGCTCGCCGACGAGCTGTCGAGCGCGCGGCTGATCCTGCCCTGGCTGCTCGGCGCGATCGGCGCGCCGATCTGGATGGTCGGCCTGCTGGTGCCGATCCGCGAGGCCGGCGCGCTGCTGCCGCAGGTCCTGGTCGCCGGCATCGCCCGGAAGTTGCCGCAGCGCAAGTGGATCTGGGTCATCGGTGGCTTGCTGCAGGCGTTCTGCGCTGCCCTGCTTGCCGCCCTGGCGCTGTTCGGCCGGGGCAGCGTCGGCGGCGCCCTGGTACTGCTCGTGCTGGTCGCGCTGTCACTGGCCCGCGGGCTGTCCTCCATCGCCACCAAGGATGTGATGGGCAAGACCATCGCCAAGCAACGGCGCGGCACGCTGATGGGCTGGAGCGGCAGCGTCGCCGGTGCGATGACGCTGGCCGCCGGTGGCGTGCTGATGCTGTTCGACGACCGGCCCGGTGAGTTGGCGCTGGCGGTGCTGCTGGCCATCGCCGCGCTGGGCTGGGTGATCAATGCCGGCTGCGCGGCGCTGATTCGCGAAGAGCCCGGCGCCACCGAGGGCGGCGACAGCGTCTGGGCCAGCCTGCGCGAGGGCATCGCCAAGCTGCGCCAGGATCGCACCTTCTTGCACTTCAACTTGACCCGCGCCCTGCTGCTTTCCAGCGCCCTGGCATTGCCCTACATCGCCCTGCTCGGCCAACGGCAAGGCGATAGCGAGCTGGGCGGACTGGGCGTGCTGATCGTCGTGTCCGGGCTCGCCGGGATGCTGGCCAGCCCGCTATGGGGCAAGCGCGCCGATGCCTCGAGCCGCAAGGTGCTGCGCGACGCCGGCCTGGCCGCGACGGCTTGCTGCATGGCCGCCGCCCTCGTGGCCTGGGCGCCGGGCGAATGGAGCCATTCGGTCTATCCGTTTGCCGCGCTGTACGGCCTGCTGATGATCGCCCATACCGGGGTGCGCCTGGGACGCAAGACCTATGTGGTCGACCTGGCCAGCGCCGAGGACCGCGCGCTCTACGTGGCGCTATCGAATACCCTGACGGGCGTGCTGATGCTGATCGTCGGCGGCCTGATCGGCGCACTAGCCCAGTGGCTGGGCAGCGCCGCCCTGCTGGCGATACTGGCCGGCTGCGCCCTGGCCGCGGCGGCCTGCGCCCAGCGCCTGCCCGATGTGGAGAACTGACATGAACGAGCCGGGCATGGCCAGCCGGCTCGCTCAACGCGTTGAAATCCCTGTCCGCTCTGGCCATGATGCTAGTAATTCAGCACCGTGCGAGCGGCACGCCAACGTCACAGGACAGCAAAGCGCATGAAAAGACCCGCCATGATCGACGCCCGGTTGCTGGAACGCATCGTCGATGCCTCGGCCGACGGCATCGTGGTCGCCGAGCAGGAAGGCGACGAGACCATCCTGATCTACGTCAACCAGGGCTTCGAACGCCTGACCGGCTATAGCACCGACGAGATCCTCTATCGCGACTGCCGCTTCCTGCAGAACGACGATCACGACCAGCCCGCCCTGCCGCGCATCCGTCAGGCACTCAGCGAGCATCGCCCGTGTCGCGAAGTACTGCGCAACTACCGCAAGGACGGCACGCTGTTCTACAACGAATTGTCGATCACCCCGATCTTCGATGAGCAGGACCAACTGACCTACTTCATCGGCGTGCAGAAGGACGTCACGCAACTCGCCGAGGCCTTGCAGGAGCTCGAGGCGCTCAAGGCGAAACACGGCCACGAGTGAGGCCGCGCCGCATTCGATGACACGCGTGGATTTTATTGGGTCCAGCCTCTTGTACCGAACCTCGAGTGGCGTTATATAGCGACCAAGGCATCATCGGGATGTCTGATCGCCACCAGCGTCAGGGGAGGTAGGTGATATGAGCCGTGAATCCTTCATCGAAGAAGAGACCAGCGACGAGCAGGACTTCTTCGAAGCCGTCAACGACGAACACTTTACACGCCCCCGTGTCAGCCGTGCCGATAGCCTGCGTGCGCGACGCCAGGTCGAAGCCCTGCTCGAGGAACGCCGCCTCAGGAAAGCCATCGAAGACGATTGGTTCGCCGGGCTCGATGAAGAAGAGTAACGGCAGGCGCATGGCCGTATCAGCCCTCGCGGCCGGCTGAGCCACAACAGGCAAACTTGGTGGGACGAGTCCACCGCGGCGATCTCCTCGCGCACGAAACTCGTTCCCACACGCTCACCTTCTTGCCGGCTGGCTGGCCTTTCCGATGGACCGCCACTATCATCGAGGCCCATCGTTCATTTCCAACCGACCGGATTTCCATGGCGCAATACGTCTTCACCATGAACCGGGTGGGCAAGATCGTGCCCCCCAAGCGCGAGATCCTCAAGGATATCTCGCTGTCCTTCTTTCCCGGCGCCAAGATCGGCGTGCTCGGCCTGAACGGCTCGGGCAAGTCGACCCTGCTGCGGATCATGGCCGGCGTCGATACCGAATACAACGGTGAAGCCCGGGCGATGCCGGGGCTGAACGTCGGCTACCTGCCGCAGGAACCCGAGCTCGACGACAGCAAGACGGTGCGCGAAACCGTCGAGGAAGCGGTTGGCGAGATCAAGGATGCGCAGGAGAAGCTCGACGCCGTCTACGCCGCCTATGCCGAGCCGGATGCCGACTTCGATGCGCTGGCCGCCGAGCAGGCGCGGCTCGAGAACCTGATCGAGGCCGCCGACGCCCACAACCTGGAGCGCAAGCTCGAGGTCGCCGCCGAAGCGCTGCGCCTGCCGCCCTGGGACGCCAACGTAGGCGTGCTCTCGGGCGGCGAGCGCCGCCGCGTGGCGCTGTGCCGGCTGCTGCTGTCGAACCCCGACATGCTGCTGCTCGACGAGCCGACCAACCACCTGGACGCCGAATCGGTGGCCTGGCTCGAGCGCTTCCTGCACAACTATTCCGGTACCGTGGTGGCGATCACCCACGACCGCTACTTCCTCGACAACGTCGCCGGCTGGATTCTCGAGCTCGACCGCGGCCAGGGCATCCCCTTCGAGGGCAATTACTCCGACTGGCTCGAAGCCAAGGAGAAGCGCCTCGAACAGGAAGCCAAGCAGGAAGCCTCGCGCAACAAGGCGATCAAGCAGGAACTCGAATGGGTGCGCAGCAACGCCAAGGGCCGCCAGGCCAAGAGCAAGGCGCGCCTCAATCGCTTCGAGGAGATGCAGTCCGGCGACTTCCAGAAGCGCAACGAGACCAACGAGATCTACATTCCGCCCGGCCCGCGGCTCGGCGACAAGGTCATCGAGCTACACGACGTCTCCAAGCGCTATGCCGACAAGCTGCTGTTCGAGAATCTGTCGTTCCAGGTACCCAAGGGCGCGATCGTCGGCATCGTAGGCGGCAACGGCGCGGGCAAGTCCTCGCTGTTCCGGATGATCAACGGCAGCGAGACGCCCGACAGCGGCGAAGTGGTACTCGGCGACACGGTCGAGATCGCCTACGTCGAGCAGCTGCGCGATGCGCTCGACGACAAGCAGACGGTGTGGGAAGCGGTCTCCGACGGCCAGGACATGCTCAACATCAATGGCTATGAAGTGTCGTCGCGGGCCTACGTGGGCCGCTTCAACTTCAAGGGCAACGATCAGCAGAAGCGCCTTTCGGAGCTGTCCGGCGGCGAGCGCGGCCGGCTGCAACTGGCCCAGACCCTCAAGCAGGGCGCCAACGTGCTGCTGCTCGACGAACCGTCCAACGATCTCGACATCGAGACCCTGCGTGCCCTCGAGGAGGCGCTGCTCGCCTTCCCCGGCTGCGCCATGGTGATCTCGCACGATCGCTGGTTCCTCGACCGTATCGCCACGCACATCCTGGCCTACGAAGGTGAGTCGCAGGTGGTGTTCTTTGAAGGCAACTACACCGACTACGAAGCGGATCACAAGAAACGTGTCGGCAGCGACACGCCCAAGCGCATGAAGTACAAGCGCATCGACGCTTGACCTGAGCGCCGACCCCAAAAGGCCCCGTTGCGCGACGCAGCGGGGCCTTTTTAGATGGCTCATGGAAAGCGACAGCGAACCCCGCCAGAATCAAGGCCATTGCAAAAGGATAGGCGATGCTTGCCATAGCCAACTTGCCATATAAGCTGTTCAGCCGTGTTCGACAGAGCATCGCTTATCTTCCCTGCCTGCTGGCGCTGATCTATCTTGCCCTGGGCCTGATTGCCGTAGCGCCACAGGTACCCGATTCCGCCCTGCCGGCGATACTGAACCATCTCGACTTCAAGGACCCGGACACGGCCCGCGCGCTGCTCTCGACGCTGATCGCCGGGATGATCTCGATGGTGGTGTTCAGCTTCTCGATGGTCATGACGGTGCTGTCCCAGGCAGGTGGCAACTTTTCGCACAAGCTGGTCTTCGGCCTGATCACCGAACGTCATCATCAACGGGTACTCGGTCACTATCTGGGTACTATCCTCTTCATCCTGATCCTGCTCATGGTGCCTTTCGAAGGTGATACGCCCAGCCTGTGGCGTTCGCTGGGCGGGTATCTAGGGGTGTTGATGGTGATTCATTGCCTGGCCCTGTTCGTCTACTTCATCCACAACGCCTCTCAATCGGTCCAGATCAATGCCGTCCTGCAGGGCTTGCACCAGTCGACTCTCGAGTCGATGCGACGCCTGGAGAGCCTGCAGAGCCGGCCCTGCTGGCAGCGTTATGCTGCTGTCCAGGAACCCACCGACAGTCATCTGATCCATGCCCGCCAAAGCGGCTACATCCAGAACGTCCAGCTCGAGACGCTTGTCCGGCTCGCCGAGAAGCACGGGACGGTCATTCATCTCAATTTCATGTTCGGCGACTATACCGTCGAGGGCTTCCCGCTGTTCAAGGTGGACAACGCCGCCATGCTCGATGAGGAGTTCGATAGCGCCGTATTGGCAGCGCTTATCCATGTGCAGGGTGAATCGGTCAAGGATTTGTATATCAACGGCCTGACCCAGTTGATGGAGATCGCTGTCAAGGCACTATCGCCAGGGGTCAATGACCCGGGCACCGCTCGGCTATGCCTGCATCAACTGACCGAGCTGCTGTGTCGGCGGCTTGCTATCACCCCCTGCAACGCCCTGGTCGACGAGCATGGCGCACTCAGGGTCAGTTGGAAGACCCTCGACTTCGACAGTCTGCTCTACCGGCTCTTGAATCCGATCCTGCATTACGGACGTGACGATGTAAGCATCGTCCTGGCCTTGCTCAAGGCTCTGAAAACACTGTCACTATTTGCCGACGAGAATACGCTGGAGATCATTCAGGCGCACGCCGACCGGGTGGTCGGCGCGCTGAGGGAAGCGGCCAAGGACAATCTCGACCGCCATTTCATAGGCATGCGCTTGCAAACCGGAGAGCATCGATTACGCCTGCCCGCCGAGTTCGCACCGGAAACTGCACAACCCACCGCAGTCAGCGACGACTGCGTATCAGCGACACGACGAACAGAATGAGGAATATGAAGAACAGGACCTTGGCGATCGTTGCCGCCGCGCCAGCTATGCCACCGAAGCCGAGCACCCCGGCGATGATGGCAATGATCAGAAAGATGATTGCGTAGTTGAGCATGACCGTCGTCCTTGTAGAAGTTTATTTTCCCTCTCCTCAATCATCCGACCGAGGCTATTAGAGAATCGTCATGTTTTGGCACAGCGTCAAGCGACGAAGCGAAGCTCAATAGAACTTGGGCTCGCCACGCGGGCGTGTCTTGAAACGCCGATGCAGCCACAGGTATTGCTCGGGATGACGGCGGATCGCCGCCTCGATCACCGCATTGATGCGCGTCGCATCGGCCACTTCATCCCCGCTGGGAAAGTCTTCCAACGCCGGCAGGTATTCCAGGGTGTAGCTGCGATCGTCTGGATTGCGATGGAAGATCAGCGGCATCACCGGCGCTCCGGTCATGCGGGCGATCTTGCCCGTGAGCTTGATGGTCGCCGCCTCGATGCCGAAGAATGGCGCGAACACGCTGGCATCGCGACCGAAGTCCTGGTCCGGCGAATACCACACCGCATGGCCGGCCTTGATACGCCGCACGACTGAACGCAGGTCGCGGCGATCGATCGCCTGGCCGAAGATGCGTGACCGCGCGCGGGTCATGAAGCGTTCGAACAGCGCGTTGTCATGCGGGCGATAGACCACGTCGGCGGGGAAATACAGCGAATGCAGCGCCCCGCCCAGGTCGAGCGTCGAGAAGTGAATGCCGATGATCAGCGCTCCCCTGCCCCGGGCGAGCGCCTGGTGCATGTGTTCCTCGCCGCGGAAGGTAACGCGGTGGCGCAGGTGTTCGGGGTCACGGCACCAGCCGGTCGCCGTCTCGAGAATGCCGATGCCATTGGACATGAAGGTCGACTTGACCAGCGCCGAGCGCTGGTGCTCGTCGAGCTCGGGAAAGCACAGCCGCAGATTGGTCTCGGTGACATGCCGGCGGTGCTTGCCGAAGCGCCAGGCCAACCAGCCGATGGCCCGGCCGACGGCCAGCTTGAGCGACCAGGGCAGCCAGGCGCCCAGGCGCATCAGGCCGATCGATAGCCAGGTCGGCCAGTAGCGCGGATGGGCCAAGGAGCGTGGCGAAGTCGTATCGGTCATGGAAAGCGCTTCCGTCATGCTGCGAAAAGTGCCTAGTTTACCCATCGGCGGGTGGGGCTGTCGCGAGGCGCGGCAGGACGTTTCGATTCACTCTTGCCGCGATGCACTGCCGCGCGCGGGCAGTGACAAGGGAAGCTCGGCGGTGTGCTGGTGTTCCGGCGCACTGGCGTGATGAGCCCGCCGGCTGTGGCTGCCGTACCAGCGACTCAGCGGCGCCGCCGAGAGGCCGTGGAGATAGATGCTGAGCAGAATGGTCCAGGCGGCCACGGCGAAGACCAACTCGGCGCCGGGCACGCCGGCGGTCTCGGCGATCAGCACCGCATAGACGATCGAGGCCAATCCGCGCGGTCCGGCCCAGCCGATGAAACCCACGCTGGCCGACGAAAGCCCGCTGCCGAGTAGCGCGATCGCCGTGGCAACAGGACGCACTACGAGCAGGCTGACCAGCGCATACGCCAGGACCCGCCAACTGGCCTCGGCGAACAGATCGACGATCATGATCGAGCCGAACAACAAAAAGGTGATCAGGGTCAGCAATTGGCCTTCAGTCTCGGCGAAGCCGGTGGTCCGCGGCAGCAGCGATCGCGCCGAGGTGCCGACCGCGAGTCCCGCGGTGAAGGCCGCTACGAAACCGTTGCCGCCCAGCAGCTCGGCGCCGGCAAAGGCGATGGCGGCCAGCGAGATGGCCGCCAGCCGCTGAGTCGTTTCCGTGGTCCACCTACGCGAGGCGCTCCATTCGAGCACACGCCCGCCCAGCCACCCGGTGACGACCCCCACGATAATGCCGATGCCGACCAGCGCCACGAACAGCTCGACATAGCTCAGCGGCGTGTCGGTCTCGTGGCGGGCAATATCGAGCAATACGGTGATGAACGGCACGGCCAGCCCGTCGTTGAGACCGCTTTCGACGTTCAGCGTCTGGCGAATACGCTTGGGGATGGTGGTGTCGCTGACGAAGGCCTGGCCGAGGGCGGCGTCGGTCGGCGCCAGGGTCGCCGCGAGTAGCGCAATGGCGCCGAGCGACAGTTCGGGCAGCAGCAACCAGCCCGCCCCGGTGCCTATCAGCAGCGCCAGCGGCAGCCCGGCCCCGAGCAGCCGCAGGGCCAGCGAATGCTCACGCCAGACCGTACGCAGGTCCATGCGTGAAGCATCGGTGAACAGCACTACCGTCAGCGCGGCCTCGGCGAGGACGCTAACCGTCTCGTTCGCCACGTCGAAGTGGATCACACCGAGCACCCCAGGCCCCAGCAACAGTCCGGCGGCGGTGAAGACCATCGGCATGGTGATCGGGGTACCCTGCAGGCGCCCGGCCAATAGGCCGAAGGCCAGCACGGCCAGGGCGACGACGAAAATGTTCGCTTCCATGCGCTCTCTTCCTTTTTCGCGGATCGGTCGACTGTCGCTCGCTAGACTCCGTCAAATTCAGTCCGGTTCTGGGGGAGCGTACTTATTCGCGATCGAGCTGGCGATAACGCCGCGGCACCCGTGGCAGCACGCCGGTCAACAGGGTGTAGCTGATGGTGTCGCAGTGCCGGGCGACCTCGTCGATCGACAGCCGCGTGCCGTCGGCATCCTCGCCCCAGAGCACGACCCGGCTACCGATATCGGCTTCGGGCAGGTCGGTGATATCCACCGTCAACATATCCATGGAGACCTTGCCGGCGAGCGAACAGCGCTGACCGTCGACCAGCACCGGCGTGCCGTCGGCGGCGTGGCGATCGTAACCGTCGCCATAGCCGGCGGCGACCACGCCGATCCGCGACGCTCGCGGCGCCCGCCAGCGTCCGCCGTAGCCCACCGTCTCGCCGGCGGCGATCTCGCGCACCGCGATCAATTCGGAGCGCAGCGTCATTACCGGCCTGAGTTCACGCGCGGCGTCGTTCTCGCCCTCGAGCGGGTTGCTGCCATAGAGCATCACCCCCGGGCGGTTCCAGGCGCCATGCGCCTGTGGCCAGGCCAACATCGCCGGCGAATTGGCCAGACAGGTCGGCGCGTCGAGCCGCTGCGCCAGCGCTTCGACGATCCCCAGTTGGTGCAGAAAACAGTCCGGAGCCAGGGCGTCGGCCGTGGCGAAGTGAGTCATCAGATGCAGCGCCGTGACCCGCAGGGGAGCGGCGCGAAGGCGTTGCCATATCGCCTCGGCCCGCACCGGATCGAAGCCCAGCCGGTGCATGCCGGAGTCGATCTTGAGCCAGGTCGGTATCGGCCGGCGCGGCCGGTAATCGAGTAGCGCCGCGACCTGCCACTCGCTGTGCACGACGAGCCACAACCCCAGCGCATCGACCCGCTCGAGCTCGTCACGGGCAAAGATTCCCTCAAGCAATACGATGGGCCCGGCGATTCCCGCCTCGCGCAGCACGCTGGCCTCGTCGATGCTGGCCACGGCGAAGGCCGGCGCCAGATCCTCGAGCGCCCGGGCGCAGGCCACCGCGCCGTGCCCATAGGCATCGGCCTTGATCACCGCCAACGCCTGGCTGGAAGGCGCCAGGTCGCGTGCTATGCGGTAATTGTGGCGAAGCGCATCGAGATCGATATCGGCATAGAGCGGCCGAGCCATGCAAGCCTCCTGAGCGGCGGGTTCGAGGTACGAAGGAGTGTATTATTTGATAAATGGACCGCGTTTTCACGCAACGAAACACTGAAAAAGCGCGACAGCCCAGCATTAACCGCTGAGGTATCGCGCTTTAAAAGGACGGTCTGCGTTGACAGCGATCGACCGTTATTTGCTGGGCGGCGTCGGTGGCTCGCCGATATCCATCATCGCCTCGTAGCGACCGCTCTCTTCGTTGGGCAGGTCGAGATGAACTTCCTCGCCGGTCTGCAACCATTCGCTGAGGGCGCGCAGGGTATCGGTTTCGAGAATTCCCGATTCGCGACGCAAGGCCAACAGGTCGGTGACGTAGCTGTAGCGGGCCTCGGCGTAGTTGGCCAGGGCGTTATACAGGTTCTGCTCGGCCTCGAGCACGTCGACGATGTTGCGCGTGCCGACCTCGTAACCGGAGCGCGTGGCCTCCAGGGCGCTGCGGTTGGAGACGATCGCCTGCTGCTGGGCCTCGACGGTCTCGACGTCGTTGACCACCTGGGTATACAGCGAGCGAACCTGCTGAATGGTCAAGCGACGCTGCGACTCGAAGTCGTATTGCGTGGCCTCGAGCTGATAGGTGTTGCTACTGACCTGAGCACTGGTACTGCCACCGTTGAAGATCGCCCATGAACCGCGCAGACCGATCTCGGCGCCCGAGTTCTCGCCCTCGAGGTAATCGTTGTCGCTGTCCGAGTATTCGTAGCTGGCGTAGGCATCGAGACTCGGCAGGTATCCCGCGCGCGCGATGTCGACGGTGCGGTTGGCGACATCGATGGCCTGGCTGGCGGCCAGCAGCGTCGGGTTGTTCTCCATCGCCAGAGCCACCCAGGCATCGCGGGAGCTGGGCTCGGGGACTTCGATGGGCAACTCCTCGGACAGCGTACTGATGGCGTCGTAACGCTTGCCGGTCAGCCGCTCGAGCGACTCGAAGCTGACCTGCAGATCACTCTCGGCGGCGATGCGCTGGGCGCGCGCCAGATCGTAGCTGGCCTGCGCCTCGTGAACGTCGGTGATCGCGATCAGGCCGACTTCGAACTGCTCGCGAGCCTGCTCGAGCTGACGACTGATCGCCTTTTCCTGGGCGATCCGCGCGGCGAGAATATCGCGCGCCTGGAGAATTTCGAAGTACGCCTCGGCAACGTCGTAGAGCGTCTGCTCGCGCGCGCTCTCCAGCACCAGCGCCTGCTGGTCGATCTGCTCCTCGGCGCGTTGCAGTTCGTACCAGTTGGTCGCATCGAACAACGCCTGGGTGGCCTCGACGCCGACACTCGCCGAATTGTAGTTATCATCGTTGGGCGTCGACCCGGCACTCACGGTACTGCTCTGACTCTCGAAGGAGCGGTTGTTGGCGGCATTGGCGGTGGCATTGACCTGCGGCAGCAGATCGCCGCGCTGGACGTCACGTGCTTCCTCCACGCTACGGAACGTGGAGCGCGAGGATGCCAGATCGGCATTGTTGGACATGGCGTCGCGGGCGATCGTCCAGAGATCGGCCGCCTGGGCCTGGGAGCAGAGCGCGGAGGCGATCAGCACGGGCAATAGACGCCGGGCGAAGCCCGACCGTGGCGACGGGCGCGAAGGTGAGACGAAACGGGACGGCATCGATGTTTCCTTTCGATAGCAAGCGATAACGACAGGTATTATACATACGATGCCGCATGTTAGCTTGCTTAGCAAATGACAATAAATAGTCAAGCTGGAAGAAGGGCCGGTCCCAACGGCAAACGCGAGCCAAGGGCCCGCGTTTGCTGATGCTCATCCTCCGTCTCGGCGACTCCGCCTCACTCGAAGATCGCGTCCAGCGAAAGGCCCTGCTTTTCCAGCACGCGGCGCAGTTTCTTCAACGCCTCGACCTGGATCTGGCGAACCCGCTCACGAGTCAGGCCGATCTCTTCGCCGACCTCCTCGAGCGTCGCCGCCTCGTGGCCGCGCAGGCCGAAGCGGCGAACGACCACTTCCATCTGCTTGTCGGTCAACTCGGCCAGCCAGTCGTCGACATGCTGCTTGACGTCACCATCGACGAGCGATGATTCCGGGCCGCTGTCATTCTCGTCGGCCAGAGTCTCGATCAGCGGCTTGTCGCTCTCCCCGCCGAGCGGATAATCCACCGACGAGACGCGCTCGTTGAGCCCCATCATCCGCTTGACCGTGCCCACCGGCTTGTCGAGGAATTCGGCGATCTCCTCGGCGGTCGCCTCGTGGTCGAGCTTTTGCGTCAGCTCGCGGGCGGCACGCAGATAGATGTTGAGTTCCTTGACGACGTGAATCGGCAGACGGATGGTGCGGGTCTGGTTCATCAGTGCCCGCTCGATGGTCTGACGAATCCACCAGGTAGCGTAGGTTGAAAAACGGAACCCGCGCTCGGGGTCGAACTTTTCTACTGCGCGAATCAGGCCCAGATTGCCCTCTTCGATCAGATCCAACAGCGACAGGCCGCGGTTGAGATAACGCCGCGCGATCTTAACCACCAGCCGCAGGTTGGACTCGATCATGCGTTGCCGGCCGGCAGGATCGCCCTTCTGGGCGAGGCGCCCGAAGTGCACTTCCTCCTCGGGAGTCAGCAGCGGGGAAAAACCGATTTCGTTGAGATAGATCTGAGTGGCGTCAAGGCTCTGATGATAGCTGTTCTCTTCGCGGCTAAGCGCCTTCTCGAAGGCTTCCTCCTGCTTGGCATCGCCGTCGTCGATGGCTTCGACGTCGACATTAACTTCGTTGAGATCGACTTCTTGAAGGTCCCGTTCAAGCATGCTCATGTCGCTACCCCGTTTGTCTGCTGCTTTCAATGCAGCCATCGGCCGGCTCGAATTATTGTTCTGGCCTGGCTGGGGCGACCGGCACTACCGGTCGTCCGTCCCTGTTTGCGATCGCAATCCCCTCAACGAGATGGCAGGTATTCGAGGGGATCTTGAGGCTGGCCTTCCTTGCGTACCTCAAAATGCAGCTTGACGCCATCGGCATCGGTGTTACCCATGGTGGCGATCACTTCTCCCGCCTTGACCACGTCGTTTTCCTTGACTCTCAGAGTGTCGTTGTGCGCGTAGGCGCTCAGGAAACGATCGTTGTGCTTGAGAAGAATGAGATTGCCATAGCCGCGTACGCCATCTCCTGCGTAGACCACGATACCCGGCCCTGCCGCTCTGATAGGTTGCCCCTTTTGCCCGGCTATATCAATGCCGGCGGTGATGTTAGATCCATCACCAAAACGTCCAACGACCTCGCCCTCGGCAGGCCACTGCCAGGGGATGTTCTCGACCGGCGAGTAGCTGCGCTGCTGCGTGTTCGGCTCGTTCGCTTCCCCCGCAACTGCCGTGCCGGCGTCGGTCGCGTTCGGCGCCGCCGAACCGGTCTGCGGCGCATCGGATGCGGTCTGGCCCGAAGTCGTAGAACGCTGCTGGCTATCCGTTGTAGCCGAGGAAGATGACGCCTGTGTGTCGGTCGCTGCCACCTGGCCTGCGCTCGCGGCACGGTTGGTCGCATTGGCGGCCTCGGCTTCGGCCCGCTGGGCCCGTTCACGGGCGATAGCAGCCTGCTCCTGGCGTTCGCGCTCGCTGAGCTGGCCGTCGGCACCCGGGCTCTCGAAGTTGTAGATGGGGCCAGGGCCGGAAGCGCCGCCGGCCCCCGCCGCGGCGGCCAGCGCCTGGCTGCTGGGTACCTGTGACGTCGCGCCGCCAGTCAACGGTTCGCTGGACAGCTGCCGGTTGCGCTCGATCGTCTGGGTATCCGGGGCCAACCAGTCGGGATTCTGTTCAGCCGCCTGGGGAGAGGACGCATTGCCCATCGCGCTCGCTTGCGTACCCGACGCCCCCGCGGACGCCAGCGCCTGGCCCTGAGAGCCGGCCCCGGCATCTAGACGCAGGGTCTGGCCGGGCTCGATGCGATAGGGCGGCGAGATGCCGTTGATCCGCGCCAGCTCACGAAAGTCCATGTTGTTGCGCCAGGCGATGCCGTAGAGGGTATCGCCGGACTGCACGGTGACCGATTCCTGGGGTTGCTGGTTGCGGCTGACGGACAGGTCACTGACCTGCGGGGCACTGCCGGACGAGGCGCAGCCCGCCACAGCCAGTGTCAGCACCGAAACCAGAAAGGCCTTGCGCATGAATTCAATGCTCCTTGAAGGATGACGTGGAACGTTCGCCCACCACCAGTACCAGCACCAGGCCAAAGGCCATGAGCGCCAGCGCCGACCACAACTGGGCCGGCTCACCGGTCAGCGATGCATAATCGTGGGGCCACAGAAAGCGATAGTCGAGCGGTATGACCTGCTGCTCGGGGCCCAGTTGGTAACGCGTCATCTCCCGCCATGGCCAGAGCAACGGCAGCGAGCCGACGATGAACCCGGCCAACAGCTGCAGCGTGGCGGCATGATAATGGCGAAACAGCCACGCCAGCAGCCGCGAGAACGTCACCAGTCCGATCAGGCAGCCGATACCGAACTGCAGGATCAGACTTATATCAAGACTCTTTATGCCCGTCATTACCGTGCCGTAAAGGCCCATGCTCAGCAACAGGAAACTGCCCGATACGCCGGGCAGCAACATGGCGCTGATGGCAATCGCCCCGGCGATTACCAGCTTGAGGGCGCCGAGCCCACCCAGCGCCGGCATCAGCCCCGGCAACAGCTGCGCCAGCAGCATGCCCAGTATCAGCAACAGCACATGCCACAGCCGCCAGCCATCGATATGACGGGTGACCACTGCCGCCGAAGCCAGCACCAGGCCGAAGAAGAAGGCGTTGAGCAACAACGGCTGGTTGTCCATCAGGTAGGTGACCAGATGGGCGACGCTGACCAGGCTTATCGCAATGCCCAGCAATAGCGGGATCAAAAACGCCAGATTGAGATGACGCGCCAGGCCGCGCACGCCATCGCGACGCCAGGCGCCGACGGCTTCCGGTCCGAAGCGCCTGATCGTGTCGATGAGTTCTTCGTAGATTCCGGTGACGAAGGCGATGGTACCGCCCGAAACGCCCGGCACCGCATCGGCGGCGCCCATCCCGGCGCCCTTGAAGAACAGCGAGAATGCTCGCTTCAATGGTGGACTCCTTTCAAGCTGCACTCCTTTCACACGGTACCGGGCCAGCGTACGGCGGGCCTTAATGAATCACGCCTTCCAGAAGCGGCACGAAGCGTACCCGTTCGAGCCGCTGATAATCGTAGCGTTCGCCATGCCGCTCGACACGGGTCAGCCACTGTTCGCCGGCATCGTCCTCGATCGGCGCGATCAAGGTGCCGCCATCGCCGAGCTGCGACAACAGCGCCTCGGGCAGCTCGCTGGCGCAGGCGGTGAGCAGGATGGTGTCGAACGGCGCCGCTTCCGGCCAGCCGTGACCGCCGTCGGTCAAGCGTAGCCGCACGTTGTGTACCCTCAGCCGCGCCAGTCGCATGCGCGCACGCTCCTGCAGCACCCGAATGCGCTCCAGCGACCATACCGCCGGCACCAGCCGCGACAGGATCAGCGTCTGATAGCCGGAACCGGTGCCGATCTCGAGCACACGCTCGGGCTCGGCGGTCAGCACCATCTCGCTCATTCGCGCCACCATCCATGGCTGCGACAGCGTCTGGCCATGGCCGATGGGCAGCGAGGTGTCTTCATAGGCGCGGTGCGCCAGCGCCTCGTCGAGAAACAGATGGCGCGGCTCGCGGGCCATCACCTCGAGCACCCGAGGGTCGCCGATGCCGGTCTCGGCGAGCCGCGCGACCATGCGATCGCGGGTGCGCTGCGAGGTCATGCCGATCCCGCTGAGTTCACGCCTGTCCAGACAACGCATCCAGCCAGCCCCGTACATCGTTGATCGCCGCATGCCGCGTCAGGTCGGTGTGCAGCGGGGTGATCGACACATAGCCGGCCTCGACGGCGGCAAAGTCGGTATCCGAACCGTCGTCGGCGTTCTCGCCGACGGGGGCGATCCAGTAACGCGTACGCCCGCGCGGGTCCTTGACCTCGAGCGGACGCTGCGCCGGGCCGCGATAGCCCATGCGGGTGACGCGAAAGCCGCGGATCTCTTCCCACGGTAGGTCGGGGACGTTGACGTTGAGCAGGCTGCGCGGCGGCAACGACAATGTGTCCGCCGCGCCCACCAGGCTCGCCGCGACCCGCCCGGCGGTCTCGAAATGCTGCGAGCCGACCAGCGACACGGCGATCGCCGCCATGCCCAGGTTGCGGCCTTCCATCGCCGCCGCCACGGTCCCCGAATAGAGCACGTCGTCGCCCAGGTTGCCGCCGTGGTTGATGCCCGAGATCACCAGGTCGGGCTTCTCGTCCCATACGCCGTTGACGCCCAGATACACGCAGTCGGCCGGCGTGCCGTCGACGCTGTAGAAGCCGTTGTCCAGCGCCGAAAGCGCTAGCGGGCGCGACAGCGTCAGTGAATTGCTCGCCCCGCTCTTGTCGCGATCCGGCGCCACCACGCGCAGCCGTGCATGTACGCTGAGCGCCTCGTAGAGCGCCTTGAGACCCGGCGCATGGACGCCGTCGTCGTTGGAAAGCAGCAGTTTACGCATCGTGTCTCCTCAGCATCCGCACGCTACAGCGTGGGATGCGCGATCAGTTCACGCAGCACCGCCGTGGCGAAGGCACCGCGCGGCAATTCGAAGTGCAGCTCCAGCGTCTCGCCGATTCGCTCGAGGCGCGGCTCGACGAGCCGGGTGCGCAGGGCACGCCGGGCCAGGCGCACGCCACTACGCTCCAGAGCGCTGCAGAGCATGGCATTGTCGTTCGCCAGGCGGCGCTCGTAGTCCGCCGGCTCGGCGTTCGCCTCGCGCTGCCCCACGCCCCACAGCGGCCCGGCGGGATGCAGGTCGAGCCGCGCGGCGCGCGCGATCGGCGAGCTGTCGTCCGACGAGGCGTCGCCCGGCGAAGCGTCGCCCGGCAACCCGGCGTCCGAATCGACGACGAAATGACTTTGAGTGCCGTCGAGCATCACCACGTCGCCGGCCAGCGGCGTCGACCAGTCGCCGGCGCGGATGCGCGACGCCAGCAGCTCGTTGAACAGGTAACTGCGCGCGGTCGACAGCATCAGGCCCTGGCGATCGTCGCGCTTGCGCCAGCCCCTGGCGAGTATGCCACAGGCGCGCGTCAGGTTATGGCCGTCGACGCCGAAACGCTGGGGGCCGAAATAGTTGGGCACGCCGGCCTCGACGAGACGCTGCCAGCGCGCCTCGAGCTCGGGATGCGTGACGATCGGGCCGCTCAGCCGCAGTTGGAAGCGATTGCGGCGATGCACGCCGCGCTTGAGCTTGCGCGGATGGCGCGCGTGGGCCAGCACGCAGACCGGCGTGTCGCCGAGCCGCACGTCGAGATCATCCGGCGCCTCGCGCCCCGGCAGGTGCACCGACAGCCATTGGCGGGTCACCGCGATACGATCCTTCATCCCCGAATAGCCGATGTCGCGGGGCGTGACCTCGCAGGCCCGGGCCAGCCGCCGCGCCAGCTCGACGGTGCTCAGGTCGCGTTTCTCGAGCCACAGCCAGAGGTGCTCGCCATGGCCCTCGGGGGCGAAGTCCAGGCACTCCTCGACGATGAAGTCCTCGGGGCTGGCGCGATAGTCGCCCGCCACCAGCGGGCCGCCGTGGGCGCAGGGCCAGTCGGGCGGCCAGGCCGGCCGCGGGGTCTCGACCGCTTCAGGCATGCGCCGTCTCGCCGTTTTGCCGTTCGGCCTGGCTGCTCTCGAGCAGCGCCACCGCCTCGGCGGCGATCCCCTCGCCGCGCCCGGTGAAGCCCAACCGCTCGGTGGTGGTGGCCTTGACGTTGACCGCGCCGATCGCCACGCCCAGATCCTCGGCGATGACCGCGCGCATGGCGGCGATATGTGGGGCCAGCTTGGGCGCCTGGGCGATCACGGTGGCATCGACGTTGGCGATCCGCCAGCCGGCCTCGCCGAGGCGCGCGACGACGTCGCGCAACAGACCGCGACTGTCGGCGCCGGCCCAGCGCTCGTCGTCGTCGGGGAAGAGGTGGCCGATATCGCCCAGCGCGCAGGCGCCGAGCAGCGCATCGCAGAGCGCATGGAGCAGCACGTCGCCGTCGGAGTGGGCGATGAAGCCGTGATCGTGGGCGATGCGTACGCCGCCGATCATCAGATGGTCGCCATCGCCGAAGCGATGGACGTCGAAGCCGTGGCCGATTCGCATCATGCGCGGGTCTCTCGTGGGTTGCGAGGGTTGCCTTGACTGGGCGCTGGATCGGGGCGCGGGCCGCCCTCCTCCCCGGCCGACGACGCTACGCGCTGGGTCGCGAGGGCCTGCGCGGCGTGAATCTGCTCAGCCAGCTCCAGGTCTTCGGGATGGGTGATCTTGAGGTTGTCGCGACGCCCGGCCACCAGCCGCGGCGACAGGCCCAGCGCCTCGATGGCCGAGGCCTCGTCGGTAATCGCCACGCCGCCCCGTCCGGCCTCGTCGAGCGCGCGGCGCAGCAGCGCATAGCGAAAGCCCTGCGGCGTCAGCGCGTGCCACAGCCCGTCGCGCGGCTCGGTGGTCGCGACCCGGCCGGCGGCATCGGCACGCTTCATGGTATCGGCCACCGGCGCGGCCAGCAGCGCCCCGACCGGTTCGTCGATCAGTGCGGCCCGCAACCGGGCCAGGTCGTCGCCATGCACGCAGGGCCGGGCGACGTCGTGGACCAGCACCAGATCCTCGTCGCCGGCCTCGGCGGCGATCGCCGCCAGCGCCAGGCTCACGGTCTCGGCGCGCTCGGCGCCTCCGGCGACACGGCGCCAGTCGGCGAACGGCACCCAGGCCGGGTCGAACCAGGCGTCCTCGGCATCCAGGCAGAGCAGCAAGCGTGCCGTGGGGAAGGTCTCATGGAGCCGCGCCAGGGTCTGCGCGAGCACCGGTCGCCCGGCCAGCTCCAGGTACTGCTTGGGTCGATCCGCGGCCATGCGCCGGCCCTGGCCGGCGGCCGGCACGATCAGCCACAGCGGCGTCTCGTTCATGAGCCGCCCCCCGCACCCGGGGCCCGGCCCGACTCGCCACCGGTGTCCTCGACGCCCGGCACCCAGAAGAACTGCTCGTCCTGGCGCACCATGCCGATGTCGGTGCGCGCGCGCTCCTCGATGGCATCGAGACCGTTCTTGAGATCGACGACCTCGGCCGCCAGGCGCTCGTTGCGCGCCCGCAGGGTGTCGTTCTCCGAGGCCAGCGTATCGGCCCGGGCGCGGATATGGGTCAGTTCGCGCAGCCCGCCCTCACCGAACCACAGGCTGTACTGCAGCAGGCCGAGCAGCGTGATCAACAGTACGCCAAGCCACTTGAGCATGCGGATATCCGTTTCGTTTCGGTTTAGGGTCTGGGCAACGCCGGGCATTATGCCATCATGAAGCGGTGATTGCCGATGCCCTACCGTTGCGCCCGGCTTTCATCGAAGTCATCACCGTCTTGAATCCGACCAGGAGGCGCCATGTACAAGCTCGCGTTCTTCATCCCCGTCGAGGCCGCCGAGGAGGTCAAGGAAGCCATCTTCGAGAGCGGCGCCGGGCGCATCGGCGACTACGAGGCCTGCTGCTTCCAGACCCCCGGCACCGGCCAGTTCCGCCCCCTGAGCGGCGCCAACCCGCATATCGGCCGGGTAGGCGAACTCGAGCGCGTCGATGAGCTCAAGGTCGAACTTGTCTGTCGCGACGACCGCATCCACGCCGCGATCGCCGCGCTCAAGCTGGCCCATCCCTACGAAGAGCCGGCCTACGAAGTGTGGAGGCTGGAGGACCTGTAGCGCGGGGGAACTCATTCCCGACGATCAGGCACTGCCGAAATAGCGCTCGCGGTCTTCCTCGCCGATATCGCTGATGTGCAGCGGAAAGTCGCCCTGGCGTCGATCGCTGAAATAGTGACGCAGGGTGCGCTCGATGGTGGGGAAGGCCAGCGCGTCCCAGGGGATCTCGTGCTCGGCGAACATCGCCACCTCCAGGCTCTCCGGACCGGCGGCGAAGTCGCCCGTCAGATCGGCACGAAAGATCATGTAGACCTGGTTGATGTGCGGTAGGTTGATCAGGGTGTACAGACCCTGCAGCTCGACCTCGGCGCATGCCTCTTCGCGAGTCTCGCGGGTTGCCGCCTCGAGGGTCGTCTCGGCGTTTTCCATGAACCCGGCGGGCAGCGTCCAGTAGCCGTGGCGCGGGGCGATGGCACGCCGACACAGCAGTACGCGCTCGTCGCGCACCGGCAGCGTGCCGGCGACGATGCGCGGATTCTGGTAATGGATGGTGCCGCAGGCATCGCACAGATAGCGCGGACGGTCGTCGCCCTCGGGGATCGCAAAACGCACGGACTGGCCGCAGTGACTGCAGAAATTCATGAGCTCCTCGGGCGGCACGACGTCGCTTGACGCCCCCTTTTTTTCCGGCTGGCCGGCTGGGTAATAAGGACATTAAACTCTCGGAATGCCCATGTTAGAGACACTTCACGAGCGCCTGCAAGCGCACACGCCGCGCAAGGTCGGCCTCGCCCTGCCACAGGCGGCGGTGTTGCTGCCGATCGTCGAGCGCGACGAGCCGACGCTGCTGTTCACCCGACGCGCCGGGCACCTCAAGCAGCACGCCGGTCAGGTCGCCTTTCCCGGCGGCAAGCGCGAGCCACAGGACCCCGACCTGCTGACCACCGCGCTGCGCGAAGCCGAGGAGGAGATCGCCCTGGCGCCCGCGCGGGTGCGTCTGCTCGGCCGGTTGAGCGACGTGATCTCGCTGCATGGCATTCGCGTCACCCCGTTCGTCGGGGTGATTCCCGCCGACCTGCCGCTGCGCCCGCAACTCGACGAACTCGATACCATCTTCGAGGTTCCGCTACGCTTCTTCCTGGACGATCGGCGCAGCCATACCGACGTCATCGACGTCGACGGCGTGCTGCGCTACGTGCCCAGCTATGCCGCCGAGGGCCATATCATCTGGGGACTGTCGGCGATGATGCTGGTCGAGCTGCTCGCCGAGGGCTTCGGCTGTTCGGTGAGCCTGGATCACGCGCCGCCCGGCAGCCGGCTGCATTATCGGCCGGAACGCCGCCGGACGGTTCCCGACATCGACGCTTAGGCTCTGCATGCTTTCATCCGATACTGCCAACCCGCTATCGGGGCTCGATGCCGCCGCGCTGCCGACGCTGGTCGACCGGCTCGTCGACCATGGCTGGTTCGTCGGCGAGCGCTTCATCGACCCGGCCCTTTGTCGCGCTCTGCACGACGAGATCCACACACTCGCCGAACACAGCGCCTTGCAGGCCGCGGGGATCGGCCGTGGCGAGGCGCACCAGCTGCGCCGCGACATCCGCAGCGACGCCATTCACTGGCTGAATCGCGACAGCCAGGCCCAGCGCGACTATCTGGCGTTGATGGCCGAATTGCAGGGTCAGATCAACCAGGCGCTCTACCTGGGACTGTTCGAGTTCGAGGCGCACTTCGCCCACTATCCGCCCGGCAGCTTCTACCGCACCCACCTCGACAGCTTTCAGGGACGCGCCAACCGGGTGATCTCGACGGTGCTTTACCTGACCCCCGACTGGCCGAGCGACGGCGGCGGCGAGATGGCCATCTACGCCCAGGACGACGACACCCGCGAACTGACGCGAGTCCGTCCCGAAGCCGGCACCTTCGTATGCTTTCTATCCGACCGGGTACCGCATGCGGTGCTGCCGACCCGCTACCCGCGCACCAGCATCGCCGGCTGGTTTCGCCGCAACGCCTCGCTGGGCGGGTTGGTCGACCCGGCGCGCTGACCAGCGCCGGGCGCGGCTGCGGGGTTAGCGCTAGAAGTTCGGCTTGCGCTTCTCCAGAAAGGCGCCCATACCCTCGCGCTGTTCGGTACCGGCGAAGCCCAGCGCGAACAGGCTGGTTTCCAACGCCAGCGCGCTGTCCAGATGCTGACCCTGGCCGGCGTGGATGGCCTGCTTGGCGGCACGAATCGCCTGCGGGCCATTGGCGCCCAACTGCTGGGTCAGCTCCTCGGCCAGCGTCTCGAGCTCCGCTTGCGGAACCACCCGGTTGACCAGGCCGACGCGCAGCGCCTCCTGGGCATCGATCTTACGCCCGGTGGTGACCAGATCGAGCGCCATCGCCGGGCCGATGCGCCGCGGCAGCCGCTGGGTGCCGCCAAAGCCGGGAATCACCCCGAGCAGCACTTCGGGCTGGCCGAACAGCGCATTGTCGCTGGCCACCGCCCAGTCGCAGGCCAGCGCCAGCTCGCAGCCGCCACCCAGGCAGAAGCCGTTGACCAGGGCGACGACCGGCACCGGCAGGCGCTCGAGACGCTTGAAGGTTGCCAGCGCCTGGGTGGCGAAGACGCGCGCCTCGTCGGGGGTCTTGTCGCGCATCTCGGCGATATCCGCCCCGGCGACGAAGGACTTGTCGCCGGCGCCGGTGATCAACACCGCGCGCAGGTCGTCGCGCGCGGCCAGTTCATCGAGCACCCGCTCAAGCTCGCCGAGCAGCTCGCTGTTCAGCGCGTTCAGTGCCTTGGGTCGATTCAGCGTTATCCGGGCCACGCCGGCGCGCTCGCTGACGGTAACCATTGCCTCGCTCATGCTGTTCTCCGCGATCGGGGTATTCCAGTCTCAGCATAACCGCGGCGCGCGGCGCCCGACATTGCACTAAGGAACCACTGCATAAATGTCTGCGCGGGCAAATCGCTGCGTTGTACGGTGCTGGTGCGCCAGCCCGGACGGAATCCTCACATATACCCCATATGCTCCGGTTCCTGTGCTCCGTACGCCTTGCGCTTCGCTCCGCCCGCCAATTTAATCAGCGTTTCCTATCGGCGGCTGCCCCGGCGCCGCTAGCTACGCAGGTCGCTGGTCTCTTCCTCGCGCTCGGCCCGGCGCGCCTCGGACGGGGGATCGTCGGGCGGCGGCGGGCCTACCAGCGGTTCGGCGACGTCCACGTCGGGCACCGCCTGCGAGAGATCCTCGGCATGCTCGTGTTCGATCGCCCCCTGCACCAGTTCGTCGGTCACGCTGAGTTCGGCGCCCACCACCGTCTGCGGCGGGTTGGGGGTGAACGGCGCCACCGGCAGCGGCGCGGGACGACAGCTACGCCGCCAGGTGAAGAACAGCGCCAGCGCGGCGCCCAGCGCGGCCAGCGACCAGAACAGCCCGGCGTCGCCGAGCGTCGCCATGACCGGCGAGATCAACGGCGGGCTGAGCGTCGAGCCCACCGCATTGATCAACAACAGCCCCTGGCTCATGCGCACCAGCGCACCGGCCGGCGCGCGGTCGGCGGCATGGCTCACCGCCACCGGGTAGAGCGCGAACACGCCGCCGCCGAGCAGGAACAGCACGCCCGCCAGCAGCCACGGTCGGTCGGCCAGCGACAGCGCGCCCAGCGACAGCGCCAGGCTGGCGATGCCGATCAGGATCAGCACCAACTGGCGATCGTGGCGGTCGGACCAGCGGCCGATGGGGTATTGCAGCAACATCCCACCGAGCACCATCACCGCCATCATCTGACCGATGTGCTGGACGCTGAATCCGCTGCGCTGCAGGTAGAGCGGCAGCAACGAGTAGAGCGCGGCGATCGCCAGGCCCGAACCGAAGCAGCCCATCACCCCGGTCGGGGTGAGCATGATCAGGCGCAACGGCGGCAGCGGCTCGGCATGCTCGAGCAGCGGCGAGACCCGCGGAATCATCGCCATCGGCAGCACCGACAGCGACGCCAGCAGCCCGATCACCATGAACGGCACCTGCGCACCGGCGGCATCGGTCACCCCCAGCAGCAATTGGCCAATCACCCCCGCGGCGTACAGCGAAATCATGTACAGCGCCAATAGTCGGCCGCGCACCCGGGTATCGGACGCGGTCAACAGCCAGCTTTCGATGACCAGATACACGCCCACCGTCGCCCAGCCGCCGATGAGGCGCAGCACGAACCACCACCAGGCGTTCAGCCATAGCCCGGCGAGCAGCACGGTCACCGCCACCAGCGAGGCGAAACAGGCATAGGCGCGGATGTGGCCGATGCGCAGCAACAATCGGTCGTTGAGCAGCGCACCGATCGCCAGGCCGATGAAATACGCCGACGAGACCCAGCCGATCACCACCGCCGAGGCGCCGGCGGCGTCCAGGCGCAGGGTGATCAGCGTTGCCAGAAAGCCGTTGCCGATCCCCAGGATGAAAAGACCCAACAGGGGAGCCAGGGCCATGGCCAGTAACTGGGGCGACATGAACGGATGCCTCACGATCGATGGTATTGGCGGCGCCACGCCGGCGTGAAATGCCCGACGCGACATCAAAACGGACAGCGCTGTCGCGCAAGACGGCGCAATTTCGCGGGCGACTATACGCCCGCGCTGGCCGGCAACAAAGCGTTTTTACGTGCTTAGCGCCAACCCTGCATACACCTTATTAGCGCTTGGCGAATCATGCCATTCGCCAGGCTGTGTACGGGACAGCGACGAGCGTATCAGCGTATGCTGGAATAACGACAAACAAGCCGGGTAGCCGTTGCCGACCGGCGGCTGCGTACCCACATAAGCCCATGAGGAACACGCCAATGCTAGCGGGCCTGGACCATCTGGTCGTCACCGTCACTGACATACCCCGCGCCGTGGATTTCTATACCCGGGTGCTGGGGCTGGAAGCACGTTATCGCGACGCCGAGCGCGTCGACCTGGTGCTCGGCGACATCGCCCTGCGCCTGCATCCGGTCGATACCACGATCGTGCCGCGCGCCGGCTGTCCGATGCCCGGCAGCCTGGATATCTGTTTTCGCAGCCTGCTGCCGCTCGAAGAAGTTCAGGCGCATCTCGATGCCCTGGCCATCCAGGTCGAGACCGGCCCGGTGGCCCGCCAGGGTGCCGGCGGGCCGATCGTCTCGCTGTACCTGCGCGACCCCGACAACAACCTGATCGAATTGTGTCGCCCCGATCGCCAGTAGCTTCCCAACCGCCCTTCTCGACACGGAGATCCGTCATGGCCGATCCGCTTGCCGATAGCCCCGAAACGCTCGCCGACGAAGCCCCGCAGCCCGCTGACACGACCCTCGCCATGGTGGTCTACGGCCTGCTGCTGGCCGGCTTCGTGATCGGCATCACGCCGATCGTCGGCGTGGTCATCGCCTACGTGTATCGCGGCAAGGGCCCGCCGTGGCTGGACGGGCATTACCGCTACCAGATCCGCACCTTCTGGATCGGCCTGCTCTATGCGATCGTCGCCGCGCTGCTGTCGCTGATCGGCATCGGCCTGATCCTGATGCTGGGCTTGGCGATCTGGCTGATCGTGCGCTGCGTCAAGGGCTTCAAGGGGCTGCAGGAAAAGCGCGCGCCGAGCAATATAGACACCTGGCTGTGGTAGCGTGACGGCAAGACGCCGGCCGGGCGCGTCGCATGAAGCCCGCGGCGCAACCCGTTATAATGCACGCCCCGGAGTTCGAAGCCGCTGAACTGCATGAGTGACCGACCATACCCCAGCGCCTTGCAAGCGCGCTCCATCACCGCCCTGTGGCGACTGCTGTCGCACGCCAGGCCCAAGACGCTATGGCGCCTGGCGTGCTGCCTGGGGCCGCTGATCTATCGCTTCAGCGCCCGCGAGCGCAAGGTGACCGACATCAACCTGCGCGAAGTCTACCCGCAGTTCGACGAAGCGCGGCGCACCCGGCTGGCCCGCGACAGCATCCGCCACTCCACCGCGACGATGCTCGAACTGGGCTTCGCCTGGATGGCCGACTCGACCCGGGTCGAGGCCTCGATACAGGCCGTGCACGGCCGCGAGCTGCTCGACGAGGCGCGCGCAGAGGGCCGCGGAGTGATCGTGCTGGCACCGCACTTCGGCAACTGGGAAGTCCTCAACTTCTGGCTGTCCGGCCACTTCCCGTTCACGGCGATGTACGAACCGCCCAAGATCGCCGAACTCGACCCGCTGATCCGCCGGGGACGCGAGCGCATGGGCGCGGCCCTGGTCCCCACCAACTCGCGCGGCGTCGCGGCACTGCTCAAGGCGCTCAAGCGCAGCGAGGCGGTCGGCATCCTACCCGACCAGGAGCCCGACTGGCGGGGCGGCGTATTCGCCGACTTCTTCCACCGGCCCGCCTACACCGGCACGCTGCTGCCCAAGTTGGTGGCGCGGACCCAGGCCCGGGTGGTCACCGGCGTGGCCCGGCGCCGACTAGCCGGCGCCGGGCAGCCGCCGGGCTTCGAGATTCATTTTCTCGCCGCCGACGAACGCGTCTACGATCCCGACGAGACGCTCGCCGCGCGCGGCGTCAACGCCAGCGTCGAGGCGGCGATCGCGCTCGACCCGGCGCAGTACCAGTGGGAATACAAGCGCTATCGCAAGACCCCCGAAGAGCAGCAGCAGCGCAGCGACTACCGCCGCTACCGGCTTTATCGCTGAACTCCCGGCGAAACCATCTGCGCTACTCGGGCCGGGCAGCGTCGGGCCGTGCCTGCACGCGCGGCGCAGGGGCCGCCTTGAACAGGATCAGCCACAACGCACCGGCGATCAGCACGCCGCCGACCAGATGCGCCAGGGTCACCTTTTCGTCGAGAAACAGCGCGCCCCACAGCACGCCGAACAGCGGCACCAGCATGGTCACGGTGAGCGGCTTGATCGGGCCCAGGTCCGCCAGCAGTCGAAAGAACAGCAGATAGGCCAATGCCGTGCACACCAGCCCCAGCGCCAGCATGGCCAGCCACACGTCGCCCTGCAGCCAGTTCGCCAGCGAGGGCTGTCGCCAGGCCTCGAGCAGCATCAACGGCGCCAGCAAGGCGCTCGCCCCGGCCTGCGAGCCCAGCGCCAGCAGCCGCGAGTCCAGCCCGCCGCGCTCGGCAATGAAGCGCCGCACCAGAAATCCCGACAGGCCGTAGCAGGCCGCCGCGACCAGACACGCCGCCGCCGCCAGCAACAGGGTGACGTCCACGGCCACCGGGCCGGTCCGAACCAGCACCGCGACGCCCGCCAAGCCCAGCGCCACCCCGCACAGCCGATCGCGGGTCATCGCCTCGTCGAACAGCGCCGCGCCGATCAATACCCCCATCAGCGGCGTGGTGGCATTGAACATCGCCGAGTAACCGGCCGGCAGGGTCTGGGCGGCCAGGCAGAACATCGCGAACGGTACCCCCGAATTGACCATGCCGATCGCCAGCGTCGCCCGCGCCTTGCCCTGGAAGCGCCACTTCACCCGCCACAGGGCGAGAATCGCCAGCAACCCCAGCATGGCCAGAAAGACCCGAAAGAAGGCCGTGACGAACGATCCCAGTTCCGGCGCGGCGATGCGCATGAACAGAAAGCTCGCGCCCCACAGGGCGGACAGCAGCAACAGACGTAGCGTGGAATCGAGAGGCATGGCGGACGCTCGGGTGGTTATTCGGTAGCGATTCTAGCGCGCCATAGAGCCGCCGTCCGGCTGTTTTCGGACGCCGAGTTTCGGACGCCGTGTATCGGACGCCGTGTATCGAACGCCGAGTCCCCAACACGCTCGAGACGGATCTTGCTTGACCGCCGCCGCGGCGTTACCCACACTGCCGACTGTGCGGGCGCGTTCCCGCACACGCTTGACGGGGTGCCGGTGAAACCGGCTGAGATCGCCATCGAACGAGGCATGGCGGATCCCGAAGAACCTGATCCGGGTGATTTCTCATGATGAGAAAGTGTACCGGCGTAGGGATCAAGCAATGGCCGGCCCGCTTCGATGCTCCCTCTGCCGCGCCATTCTGGCTCCCGCCGCTGCCCCTCCGGATCGCCGTTACGCTCGGAGCATGCATGGGCTACCGCTTCACCGATCTGATCAGTGCCTGCCGGAATGACTGGCGCGCCTACATCGAACACGACTTCGTCCGCCAGCTGGGGCAAGCCACGCTTGGCGATGGCGCCTTTCGCCATTATCTCGAGCAGGACTACCTGTTCCTGATCCATTTCGCCCGCGCCTATGCCCTGGCGGCCTACAAGAGCCGCACGCTGGCCGATCTGCGCCAGGCTTACGACGGGCTCAGGACCATCCTCGACGTCGAACTCGACCTGCACCTCGGCTATTGCCGCGAATGGGGAATCAGCGAGGACGACCTGGCCAGGCTGCCCGAAGCCCGCGCCACGCTGGCCTACACCCGCTATGTATTGGATGCCGGCAGCCGCGGCGACCTGCTCGACCTTCACGTCGCCCTGGCGCCGTGTCTGATCGGCTACGGCGAGATCGCCAACTGGCTCGAGGCCCAGCCGTTCACATGCCATGACGGCAACCCTTATGCCGACTGGATCGCCATGTACGCCGGCGACGACTTTCAGCAGGCCATGCAGGCCGAGATCGCCTGGCTGGACGAGCGCCTCGCCACGCTCGATGCCGCGCGCTTCGCGCAACTCGTCACGATCTTTCGTGACGCCACCCGACTGGAGATCGACTTCTGGCAGATGGGCCTGGATCAGTCCTTCTGAGTCCATCCGCCGCACGCCGGGCACCGATGACTGCCCGGTAAATCCGGCGCCGCCTGGCGGTGCCATCGCTTGACGGGGTGCCGGTGGAACCGGCTGAGATCACTCTACGGCGCGGCAATTGCCGGGTCGTCACGGTGGGGCCCGTTGAACCTGACCTGGCTAATTCCCGATCATGGGGAGCGAACCAGCGTAGGGATCAAGCGACACGCAGGCCGCCACTGACGCACCCCTGCCGCTGTCCTCCTCCGCTGTCCTCCCTGACTATCGCTCAATGGGAGAACGACTGTGGCAAAGACCGATCACTTCCTGGCCGAAACGGCCCGCGTGGACGAAGCGGCTATCCAGGCCCTGCCCGGCTCGCGCAAGGTCCATGTCGAGGGCACACGAGCCGACATCCGCGTGCCGTTTCGCGAGATCAGCCTCTCGCCGACCCGCACCTCAGGTGCCGACGAAGCGAACCCGCCGCTGCTGGTCTACGACACCTCCGGCCCCTACACCGACCCCGAGGCCCGCATCGACCTGCGCCGCGGCCTGCCCGAGCTGCGTCGCGCCTGGATCGACGAACGCGGCGACACCGAACTGCTCGACGGACCCACCTCCGAGTACGGCCGCCGCCGCGCCAACGACCCGATGCTCGCCCCGCTGCGTTTCGAGCTGACTCGCACGCCGCGCCGCGCCAAAGCAGGCCGCAACGTCACCCAGCTGCATTACGCGCGCCAGGGCGTCGTCACGCCGGAGATGGAGTTCATTGCCCTGCGCGAGAACCAGCGTCGCCAGGCACTGGGTTCGGAAGAGGTCGAACGCATCCTCGGCCACCAGCATCCCGGCCAGGGCTTCGGCGCTCGATTGCCCGACGAGATCACCCCCGAGTTCGTGCGTCGCGAAGTCGCCGAGGGTCGCGCGATCATTCCGAATAACATCAACCACCCGGAATCCGAGCCGATGATCATCGGCCGCAACTTCCTGGTGAAGATCAACGGCAACCTCGGCAACTCGGCGGTCACCTCCTCCATCGAGGACGAGGTCGACAAGATGACCTGGGGTATTCGCTGGGGCGCGGACACCATCATGGACCTCTCCACCGGCGCCAATATCCACGAGACCCGCGAGTGGATCATCCGCAACGCGCCGGTGCCGATCGGCACCGTGCCCATCTACCAGGCGCTGGAGAAGGTGGGCGGCGTGGCCGAGGACCTGACCTGGGAGGTCTTCCGCGACACCCTGATCGAGCAGGCCGAACAGGGCGTGGACTACTTCACCATCCATGCCGGCGTGCTGCTGCGCTACGTGCCGCTCACTGCCAGGCGCGTCACCGGCATCGTCTCGCGCGGCGGCTCGATCATGGCCAAGTGGTGTCTCTTTCATCATCGGGAGAGCTTCCTCTACACCCATTTCGAGGAGATCTGCGAGATCTGCAAGCGCTATGACGTGGCCTTCTCGCTGGGCGACGGCCTGCGACCGGGCTCGGTGGCCGACGCCAACGACGAGGCGCAGATGGCCGAACTCAAGACGCTGGGTGAGCTGACCCATATCGCCTGGAAGCACGACGTGCAGGTGATGATCGAGGGTCCCGGCCATGTGCCCATGCACCTGGTCAAGGAGAACATGGACAAGCAGCTCGAGTACTGCGACGAGGCGCCGTTCTACACGCTCGGCCCGCTGGTCACCGACATCGCGCCCGGCTACGACCACATCACCTCGGGCATCGGCGCGGCGATGATCGGCTGGTACGGTTGCGCAATGCTCTGCTACGTCACCCCCAAGGAGCATCTCGGCCTGCCCAACAAGGACGACGTCAAGACCGGCATCATCACCTACAAGATCGCCGCGCATGCCGCCGACCTCGCCAAGGGCCATCCCGCCGCGCAACGCCGCGACAACGCGCTGTCCAAGGCGCGCTTCGAATTTCGCTGGGAGGATCAGTTCAACCTCGGCCTCGACCCCGATACCGCGCGGGAATACCACGACGAGACGCTGCCCAAGGACTCGGCCAAGGTGGCGCACTTCTGCTCGATGTGCGGACCCAAGTTCTGCTCGATGAAGATCAGCCAGGAGGTCCGCGACTATGCAACCGAGCACGGCCTGGACGGCGACCGGGAAGCGGTGATGAAAGGCATGGAAGAGCAAGCGGAGAAGTTCCGCCGCGAGGGGGCCGAACTCTATAAGGAGGTCTGACCGTCCCGCCAGCCCTGACGACAGCGCGCCGCGCCGACCGCACCAGTCGGCGCGGCGTCTTTCGTCCGGCCACCCCGACCGCCTCGTCATAGACCCGGAAGGCGGGTTGGTTTAGCGTACCGGCGGTGACACAGCGGATAGCCAGGGTATGGAAAGGGAAATCAGATGCGCAAGACACTAGGAAGCAAGACGCTCGGCCTGCTGGTGGGTTTACTGACGCTGTCGCGGCTGGCCGCGGCCCAGGCGAGCGAATCGGTGGGCCATTACCCGTTGCCCGACTCGAGTGACATCGTCGGTCGCGTACAGACCGTCGAGACCAGCGGTGAGGAGACCCTGATCGACATCGGCCTGCGCCACGGCGTCGGCTACAACGCCATGGTCCGCGCCAACCCGGAGACCAACGTCTGGGTGCCGGGCGAAGGCACCGAGGTTGTGGTGCCCACCCGCTACATCCTGCCGCCGGGCCCGCATGAAGGCATCGTCGTCAACCTGGCCGAGATGCGCCTGTACTACTATCCTGACACGCCGCAGGGCAAGACGCCCCGCGTCGAGACCTATCCCATCGGCATCGGCCGCATGGACTGGCAGACCCCGCTCGGCCGGACGACGGTCACCGCCAAGGTCGAGAACCCCGCCTGGTACCCGCCGCAGAGCATCATCGCGGAGCGCGCCAAGCGCGGTGAGACGCTGCCCTCCGTCGTGCCGCCCGGGCCCGACAATCCGTTGGGCAAGCATGCCTTGATCCTAGACCTGCCGGGCTACCTGATCCACGGCACCAACCGCCCGGCGGGGGTCGGCATGCGCGTCTCGCACGGCTGTATCCGCATGCTGCCGGGTGACATCGCCGACCTGATCCACCGCGTGCCGGTGGGCACTCCGGTGCGGCTGGTCAAGGAGCCGGTCAAGTTCGGCTGGGACGCCGCGGGCATCCTCCACGTGCAGGCCTATCCCGCGCAGGTCGCTGCCGATGACGGCGCCGACGCACACATCGCCGAAGCCATGAACGCCGCGACTCGAGCGGCGTCAGGCCGGCGTTTCCTGGTCGACTATCGTCGCCTGAAAGAGCAGCTCGAGGCTCCCGATGGCATGCCCACCGCGCTGCTGCTCGCCGGGCGCCCCTTCCCGCTACCCGAGCCGGTATTGACGTTCTTCGAACGCGCGCAGTTGATTCCCTCGCTCTATAGCCGAGTGGCGACCAGCCCAGCCGGCAAACCTCTGATGCAACCGGAGTAGGCGCGAGCTGACCGGACCGGTACGCCGCGAACGGCAATAGTCGGGCATGAAAAAAGCCACACGCGAGCGTGTGGCTTGGTTCGGCGGCGGAGTCTTGCCGACGGCTTGTCAGCGCAACGAGGTCCACAGCACCGGCGTACCGGGTAGCTGGAAATCGATCGCCATCATCACGCTCAAGGCGGTGATGGTGAAGATCGAGAAGATGAAGACCTTCTTCGCCCATGCCTCGTCGTTCGTCGTGCGATAGCCGGCCAGCGCCATGTACAGCCAGTAGCCGCCCATCGCCGCGGCGACGATGAAGTAGCCATAACCGGCATAGCCGGCGAAGCTGAGCAGCAGCGTCGCCGCGAGGAACGCGACGATATAGCCGGCGATATAGTGCTTGGCGGTCTTCACGCCGCGGATGACCGGCAGCACCGGAATCGCTGCGGCACGATAATCCTTGAAACGGAAGATGGCGATCGCATAGGAGTGCGGCATCTGCCACAGGCAGAAGATCAGCAGCAGCGTCAGCGCACCGAGATCGAACTCGTTGCTGACCGCGCAATAGCCGACCACCGGCGGTGCCGCCCCGGACAGGCTGCCGATCAACGTGCCGTACTCGGAGTGACGCTTCAGGTAGAGGCTGTAAGCCCCCACGTAGATGGCGAAGCCGATCGCCGCGAACAGCAGGGCCGTCGGTGTGGTGCCGACGTACAGCACGCCGAAACCGGCCAGCCCCAGCAGCGTGGCGAAGATCAGCGTCGCCCCGGGCGACACCAGCCCCTGGACCAGTACCCTGTCCTGCGTGCGTTCCATCAGCCGGTCGATATCGCGATCGATATAGTTATTGAACGCACAGCCGGAGGCGATCACCAGCGCGATACCCACCACCGTGGCCAGCAGGAGCGTGAAGTCCACGCTGCCCTGCGAGGCCAGGAAGAAGCCCCCGGCCACGGAGATCAGGTTGCCGAAAATGATGCCCGGCTTGGTCAATGACAGATAGTGCTTGATCATCACGAGCGCGGCTTAGCCGGCCATCATGTTCTGGTGCAGATGCTGCATGATCCACAGCGAACCGCCGACGATCAGCCCTAGGATCACGATCGTGAACACGAATGCCGTCAGGTTCCAGCCCTCGTCCGACTTGGTGTTCATGTGCATGAACATCACCAACTGGACGAGTACCTGCAGAACCGCCATGACGATGATCGTGACGGCCGTCGTCGTGGTGCTGAAGCCGCCCAGCATGACCACGCCGAAGGCCACCAGCGTCAGCACGATCGACAGGATCAAGCCGATCACATAGGACTTGACGCTACCGTGGCTGGCGCCACTGGGTGCAGTGTGTGAGTCGCTCATGTCACAGGGCTCCCATCAGGTAGACTAGGGTGAATACGCAGATCCAGACGATATCCAGGAAGTGCCAGAACAGGCTCAGGCACATGATCCGTGGCCGGGTCACCTCGGTGAGGCCCTTGGTCGACACCTGGATGAACATGATCAGGATCCACAGCAGGCCGAAGCTCACGTGCAGACCGTGGGTACCCACCAGCGTGAAGAACGACGACAGGAAGGCGCTGCGGTCGGGGCCGTAGCCTTCATGGATCAAATGCTGGAATTCGTAGATCTCCATCCCTACGAAGCCCGCGCCGAGCAGGAAGGTGATCGCCAGCCAGGCACGCACCTGGCCCGCCTTGTCGGCGTTCATCGCCAACACGGCGATGCCGTAGGTGAAACTACTCAACAACAGCAGGAAGGTCTCGACCAGCACGAACGGCAGCTCGAAGAGTTCCTGCGATGTAGGCCCACCCGCCGTGCCCCCGTGGAGCACGGCATATGCCGCGAACAGTGACCCGAAGATCACCAAATCGCTCATCAGGTAGATCCAGAAGCCGAAGACCTTGGTGCCGGCGGCGTCGTGGTGCTCATGCTCGTGAGCATGAGCGTCGTAGTTGCTTAGAGTATCGGTAGCCATGATTTACGCCTGCACCCCCAAGTTACCGTCGTTCGTCTCGTGGCGGGCATCGCTGCCGGCTCTGGCGAGTCGTGCATGATGTTCTTTCTCGACGCGCTCGACTTCCGCTGCGGGAACGTAGTAATCGACGTCTTCATTGAAGATACGCAGCATGAAGGCGATGAACATGCCAATCGTACCCACGCCAACCAGCCACCAGATGTGCCAGACCAGCGCGAAGCCGAAGACGATGCTGAACAGACCCATGATCGGACCCGCCGCGGTGTTCTTGGGCATGTGGATAGCTTCGTAGGGCGGCTCGGACGTCATGAGATTGCCCTGCTTCTTCATTTCCCAGAAATAGTCGATGGAGTCGACCGCCGGCAGATGCGCGAAGTTGTAGTGCGGTGCAGGCGAGGACGTGGCCCATTCAAGGGTACGGGCATCCCACGGGTCGCCGGTCACATCGCGAAGTGCCTCACGGTCGCGCACACTGACTATCAGCTGGATCACCGTGCAGGCGATACCCAGCAGAACGATGAACGCACCGACCCAGGCAACCAGCATCAGCGGCAGCCAATCGGGGTTCTCGTAGGACTGCATGCGACGCACGGCGCCGAAGAAGCTCAGTACGTAGAGCGGCATGAACGCCATGTAGAAACCGACCAGCCAGCACCAGAAGCTGCGCTTGCCCCACTTCTCGTCGAGCTTGAAGCCGAACGCCTTGGGGAACCAGTAGACCAGACCGGCCATCATGCCGAACACTACGCCGCCGATGATCACGTTGTGGAAATGCGCGATCACGAACAGGCTGTTGTGCAGCACGAAGTTGGCACCCGGCACCGCCAGCATCACACCGGTCATGCCGCCCAGGGTAAAGGTGATGATGAAACCGATCGTCCACAGTACCGGCGTCGAGTATTCCAGGCGACCGCGATACATGGTGAACAGCCAGTTGAATATCTTCACCCCGGTGGGGATGGCAATGATCATCGTGGTGATGCCGAAGAAGGCGTTGACGTTGGCGCCCGCCCCCATGGTGAAGAAGTGGTGAAGCCAGACGATGAACGACAGCAGCGTGATCGCGATGGTCGCCCACACCAGGGTGTTGTAGCCGAACAGGCGCTTCTTCGAGAAGGTCGCGATGACCTCGGAGAAGACCCCGAACGCCGGCAGGATCAGGATGTAAACCTCGGGATGGCCCCAGGCCCAGATGAGGTTGACGTACATCATCTGGTTGCCGCCCATGTCATTGGTGAAGAAATGCATCCCCAAATAACGATCGAGCGTGAGCAGGGCAATGGTTGCCGTCAGAATCGGGAACGACAGGATGATCAGCACGTTGGTGCACAGCGCCGTCCAGGTGAAGATCGGCATGCGGAACAGGGTCATGCCCTTGGTGCGCATCTTCAGGATGGTCACGAAGAAGTTGATACCTGTCAGCGTGGTGCCGATCCCCGATATCTGTAGCGCCCATATCCAGTAATCGACCCCGACCCCGGGACTGTAATCGATGCCCGAAAGCGGCGCGTAGGCCAGCCAGCCGGTCTTGGCGAACTCGCCGACCACCAGCGAAATGTTGACCAGCACCACACCCGCCGCGAACAGCCAGAAACTCAGGTTGTTCATGAACGGGAAGGCGACGTCGCGCGCACCGATCTGCAACGGCACCACCAGGTTCATCAGGCCGATGACCATGGGCATGGCGACGAAGAAGATCATGATCACGCCGTGGGCGGTGAAGACCTGGTCATAGTGCTCGGGCGGCAGGTAGCCCTCCGCCCCACCGTAGGCCATCGCCTGCTGGGTACGCATCATGATGGCATCGGAGAAGCCGCGAATCAGCATGACCAGCGCGACCAGGAAGTACATGATGCCGAGTTTCTTGTGATCGATGGAGGTGATCCACTCACTCCACAGATATCCCCACTTCTTGAAGTAGGTTATTCCCCCGACGAGAGCCGCACCGCCAATCGCCATGACGATGGCAACGACCATAATGATCGGCTCATGGTAGGGAATAGCCTCTAGGCTAAGTTTTCCGAACATAATGTTACTCCGCTGCCTCTGCGCTCATGGGCTTACCGCTGTGCTCGCCTTGACCTTGCTCACCGTGACCTTCGCTGGCGGAGGCGCCGTGTTCACCGTGTGCGCCATGACCGTCACCGGGCCCACCGCTGCCACCGTGGAAGCTGGCGATGACCTGGTCATAGAGATCCGCCGGCACATCCGAGAAGTACTCGACCGGATGATCGATGCTCGGCTCCGCCAATTCGTTATAGCTCTTGGGGAACGAAAGCGAATCGGGCGACTGGCGAACCTCGTCGACCCACGCCTCGAACTCCTGCTGCGAGGTGACATGCGCATCGAAGATCATCTCGGAGAAGCCGGCACCGCTGTAGTTGGTGGTGCGCCCGCCATAGACGCCCTGTTCGTCGCCGATCAGATAGACGTCGTTGTCCATACCCGCCATGGCGTAGATCTGGCTGCCGAGGCGAGGAATCATGAACGAGTTCATCACCGAGCCCGAGGTCACCCGGAAATGCACCGGCGTATCGACGGGAAAGACGACCTCGTTGACGGTAGCGATGCCCTGGTCCGGATAGATGAACAGCCACTTCCAGTCCAGCGAGACGACATCGATTTCCATCGTCTCGGACTCGTCGGCGATCGGCTTGTGCGGGTCGTACTCATGCGAGGTCTGCCAGGTGAGGATCGCCAGGAACAGGATGATCACGCTGGGGATCAACCAGACGACCACCTCGATCTTGTTCGAGTGGGCCCAGTCCGGCGAATACTTGGCTTCGAGATTGGTACGACGGTAGTGCCAGCCGAAGACGATGGTCATCACGATGACCGGAATGACCACGATCAGCATCAGGCCGAAGCTGGTCAGGATCAGCGACTTCAGGCCTTGCCCGATCTCCCCCTTGGGATCCATCAACGCCGAGCCGCAGCCACTCAACAGCAATGGCAGCAGCAATAGCGGCAGAATAGTGAAAATGCGGGAGTATTTCTTCTTTCTCATCTCTCGACCTCGTCAGAGCATGGAGACGACCATCGGCAACAGGTACGCTAGGAACTCGACCGTTCAGTGCCATCGGCACAGGGTTGTTGCCAAGGTGCCTGTCCGGTACGTGCGGCAGACCGCCTGGACACTGCTGGGCAGTGGCTTATCAGAAATGACGCGCTGGCTCGATAATCCGGCGTGGACTGGACTCGGCAAGCAGGGACGACAGCTTGACCGCCACACACCGCGAAACGCGCGCATTGTCCTCGAATAGCGCGCATATGAGAAGGGGCGATTTGCCGCAGGGGTGCGCATCTTGACAACCGCTCATCAGCCAGGCTAGCACGCCGGGGCGCAATCGCCGAGTTCGGCAGGCCTGCTGCTACGGGTATTCGACGGACCCGCGGTCAGCGCCGTCAGGCGATCATCACCCGCGGCGCGCCGGCTTCCTCGGGCGTCGGCCGGGCATCCTGCAGGTGCTGGCCGGTCTCGGCGTCGGTGACGATGATGTCGAACTGGTCGAGGCTGGCAAAGAAGGCCGGGCGAATGACCCCGAACTTGCTGTCGTCGGTGACCAAAATGCGCTGGCCGGCGCTGTCGATCGCCGCCTGCTTGGGCACCACCTCATGGAAATGGAAGCAGCTGACGCCTTTCTCGGGATGGATGCCCGCCGCCGAGATGAACGCCTTGTTGATGCCCAGGCGGCGGATGGACGCCGCCATGGCGTCGCTTTCAAACGATGACGACGAGGCATGGAAGAGCCCGCCGAGCAGTACCAGGCGCACGTTGGGCAGATGGCTGACCGCATTGGCGACATTGAGCGCATAGGTGACGACGGTGAGCTGATCGAAGGCATCGAGAGTGCCGACCAAGGGCATCAGGGTGGTGCCGCAATCGATGAACAGCGAATCGCCGTCGTCGATGAAGCCCGCCGCACGCTGGCAGAGCCGTTGCTTGGCCAGCGGATGGCTGCCTTTCTGCTCATCGAGATTATAGAGCGGGGCGAACTGCGGGTCGCGGGCCATCATCAGCCACCCACCGAGGAAGGTCATGGTGCCGCCACTGGCCGCAACATCGCGCCGAATGGTCATCTCCGAGACGCCGCACAGCCGTGCGGCGTCGGCCAGGCGCAGCGTGCCGCCGCCGGCCAGCGCCTGCTGCAATCGCGCCAGGCGTATCGCACTGCGCCCTCTCATAGGCTACTCCCGTTCATGCTGCATCCATTCACCGGCTCCGCGAACGGCTCGTCGTTCGCGCTGAACCGATTGTTACCCAGATGGCCGCGAATCCCCAGCGTTGATATTTGACAACGCATCCGGGTTGCGGCTACCAATGTTATTAAAATAACATTTGAATGTTACTTGGATAACACCAAAGCCCGCTCACGACTGCATTCGTCCATCGTGCGCAGAGCAGCCATCCTCGCGCTGGCTGTTTATTCCCGCGTAACAACTACAACACCCAAGGAACCTGACATGCTCAATGCCTCTTTTCGTCGTCTTGCCCCGGCCGTCTCCGGTGGCGTGCTGCTGGCCGTCAACGCCCTGCCCGCCAACGCCGCCAGCCTCGACCCGCAGTGGTCGTTCGCCAATGTCTCGGTCAACTATCTCGACTGGTCGAACGGCACCGAGCAGCGTACCGAAACCAACGCCGCCAAGGGCGATTTCTTCTACCTCGAGCTGGAAGGCGGGGTCGGCTTCGACTGGGGCGAGTTCTACGGCTTCTACGATTTCGAGAACCCGCAGAACGACCAGAGCGAGGAAGACGGCCGCGACAATCGCCGCAGCGCCGCCAAGGTGACCTCGCACATCTATCTCGGCGACACGCCCTTCTCGCTGTATTTCCATGTCTACGACTTCCGCGACTACGGCTACAACAGCGAAGAGCAGGATCGCGTCGTCGGCTTCGGCTATCACCACACCTTCGACAACGGGCTGTGGTTCAAGCCGTTCATCGGCAAGGCCTGGGTGGACAGCCAATCCGGCGCCTACAGCGGCGAGAACGGCTACATGCTGGGCTGGGTGCTGGGTTACGACTTCCAGGCCTATGGCGAGAATTTCAGCATCACCAACTGGCACGAGCAGACCTTCGACCGCGCCGACGAGTATCTCGAGGAGAACTACGTCAACGGCCCGGCCGGCAGCCTGGGCACCAATGGCGCCGTGTCGCTGTGGTGGCACCCGATCGAGGCCGTGACCACCGGCGTCCAGTACCGTTACTCCAATAACAAGCTGGGCACCGCGGATCACTATCAGAACGCGATGATTTACACGCTGAAATACAACTTTCTTTGAGGCCTAATAGGCAAGCCTCGTAGTCATTGATGCGTGACGAACCATTCGAGCTGTTAAAAAGCTAACAAAGGGAAGACCCATGACCATCATCATGAGCCTGGTCGGGATGGCGGTGCTGATCCTGATCGCGCTGCTGTTTTCCAGCAACCGGCGCGCCATTCGCCTGCGTACCGTGGGCGGCGCCTTCGCCATCCAGGCCTGTATCGGCGCCTTCGTACTCTATGTGCCGTTCGGCCAGACCGTACTCAAGACCATTTCCGACGCCGTCAGCCAGGTCGTGCAATACGCCAACGACGGCATCGGCTTTCTGTTCGGCAGCCTCGCCGACCCCGGCAGTGGCGTGGGCTTCATCTTCGCCATCAAGGTGCTGCCGGTAATCATCTTCTTCTCGTCGCTGATCGCGGTGCTCTACTACCTGGGCATCATGCAGTGGGTGATCCGCATTCTCGGCGGCGCGTTGCAGAAGCTGCTGGGCACCTCGCGGACCGAGTCGATGTCGGCCACCGCCAACATCTTCGTCGGCCAGACCGAGGCACCGCTGGTGGTGCGTCCGTTCATCGCCAACATGACCCGCTCCGAACTGTTCGCGGTAATGTGTGGCGGGCTGGCCTCGGTGGCCGGCTCGGTGCTCGGCGGCTACGCCGCGCTGGGCATTCCCATGGAATACCTGGTCGCGGCCTCGTTCATGGCGGCCCCCGGCGGCCTGCTGTTCGCCAAGCTGATCATGCCCGAGACCGAGAAGCCCAACGACGACACCCAGCAGGTCGAGCAGATCGAGGCCGAGGATAAGCCCTCCAACGTACTCGACGCCGCGGCGGGCGGAGCGTCCTCGGGGCTGCTGCTGGCCGCCAACGTCGGCGCCATGCTGCTCGCGTTCATCGCCCTGATCGCCCTGATCAACGGCATGCTCGGCGGCATCGGCGGCTGGTTCGGCATGGACAGCCTGAGCCTGGAAATGATCCTCGGCTGGCTGTTCTCGCCGCTGGCCTTCCTGCTCGGCATCCCCTGGGACGAGGCGATCGTCGCCGGCTCGTTCATCGGCCAGAAGCTGGTGGTCAACGAGTTCGTCGCCTTCATCAATCTCGCCCCCTACATCGAGGGCGAGCAGATGGTGGCGGCCACCGGCCAGGCGATGAGCGAACACACCCAGGCGGTGCTGTCCTTCGCCCTGTGCGGTTTCGCCAACCTGTCGTCGATCGCCATCCTGCTCGGCGGCCTGGGCAGCATGGCGCCCAACCGTCGCCACGAGATCGCCAGCTTCGGCCTCAAGGCGGTTCTCGCCGGCACGTTGTCCAACCTGATGTCCGCGGTGATCGCCGGGCTGTTCATCAGCCTGTCCTGAGCCGGACTCCGGTTCGCGAATCGAGTGCCCTTTCAGGCGCTCGATTCGCCGTCGCCTCTTGCCCCTTTCCCACAACGGTGACCTAACGATGACAGCACGCCAAGACGTCGCCCGTCGGGCCCTCGCCCTGATGGACCTGACCAGCCTCAACGACGACGACAACGAGGAACGGATCAACGCACTGTGCCGTCAGGCGGCCACGCCCGCCGGCCATCCGGCCGCGGTCTGCATCTACCCGCGTTTCATCGCCACCGCACGTCAGGCGCTCGCCGAAGCCGGGCTGTCCGGCCGGGTGCGGATCGCCACGGTGACCAACTTTCCCCACGGCGCGGCCGATGTCGCCGCCGCCGAGGCCGAAACCCGCCAGGCGATCGAAGCCGGCGCCGACGAAGTCGACGTGGTGTTCCCCTATCGCGCGCTGATGGCCGGCGACGAAGCGACCGGCCGCCAGCTGGTCGAAGCCTGCAGAACGGCGTGCGGCGAGCGCTGCCTGAAGGTGATCATCGAAAGCGGCGAACTCGCCGACGCCGCGCTGATCCGCCGGGCAAGCCGGATCGCCATCGAGGCCGGTGCCGACTTCATCAAGACCTCGACCGGCAAGGTCGCGGTCAACGCCACCCTCGAGGCCGCCGAGATCATGCTCACCGCGATCCGCGACAGCGGGCGCGAGGTCGGTTTCAAGGCCGCCGGCGGCGTGCGCAGCGCCGACGATGCCGCCCACTACCTCGACCTGGCGGCCCGCTTGCTGGGCGACGCCTGGATCACCCCCGGGCACTTTCGCTTCGGCGCCTCGAGCCTGCTCGGCGACCTGCTCGAGACGCTCGACATCGCCCCGTCCGGTGGCGAGGCGACATCGGGAGGTTACTGATGCTGATCGCCGAAATCATTCGCGCCAAGCGCGACGGCAAGGCGCTCGAGGCGCCAGCGATCCGCCAGTTCGTCAACGGCATCGCCGACGGCTCGGTGGGCGACGAACAGATCGGCGCCTTCGCCATGGCGGTATTTCTCAACGACATGAACGACGCCGAACGCATCGCCCTGACCGAGGCGATACGCGATTCGGGCGAAGTGCTCAACTGGCACGACATGGACCTGCCCGGCCCGGTGATCGACAAGCATTCCACCGGCGGCGTGGGCGACGTAGTGTCGCTGGTGCTCGGCCCCTGGGTCGCCGCCTGCGGCGGCCACGTGCCGATGATCTCGGGTCGCGGGCTGGGCCACACCGGCGGCACGCTCGACAAGCTCGAGTCGATCCCCGACTACGACATCACCCCCTCGAGCGCGCAGTTCCGGCGGCTGGTCAAGGATGCCGGCGTAGCGATCATCGGCCAGACCGGCGATCTCGCCACCGCCGACAAGCGCTTCTATGCGGTACGCGACGTCACCGCGACGGTCGAGTCGATCCCGCTGATCGTCGCCTCGATCCTCGGCAAGAAACTCGCCTGCGGGCTCGACGCGCTGGTGATGGACGTCAAGACCGGCGGCGGCGCCTTTATGCCTACCCATGAAGCCTCTCGAGAACTGGCCCGAGCGATCGCCACCATCGCCACCGGCGCCGGCACGCCGACCAGCGCGCTGATCACCGACATGGACCAGGTGCTGGCGGGCAGCGCCGGCAACGCCGTCGAGGTCGCCGAGGCGATCGCCGTGCTGCGCGGCGAGCGGCGTGACAGCCGCTTATACCGGGTGACCCGCGCGCTGGCCGTGGTCATGCTCAAGTCCGGCGGGCTGGCCCGTGACGACGCCGATGCCGGCGCGCGTCTCGACAAGGCACTCGCCTCCGGGGCCGCCGCCGAGCGCTTCGCGCGGATGGTCGCCGGACTCGGCGGCCCGGCGGACATCGTCGAGCGCAGCGAGCATTACCTGCCCAAGGCGCCGGTGGTGCGCCCGGTCTTCGCTGGCGGTAGCGGCCATCTCGCCGCCATGGACACCCGCGCGCTGGGCATGACGGTGGTCGAGCTCGGCGGCGGACGGCGCCAGGCCGGCGCGGCGATCGATCACGCCGTGGGGCTGAGCGACATCGCCGCGCTCGGCGAACGTGTCGACGGCGAGCGGCCGCTGGCCTTCGTCCATGCGCGCAGCGAAGCCGAGGCCGAACGCGCCGCGACCAGCCTGCGCGAGGCCATGCGACTCGGCGAGGCACCGCCGCCGCGCCCGCTGGTCCACGCCATCGTCGCCCCCGACGGTCGTCTCAGCGAACCCGGAGATCAGTCATGAAACGCGCCATCGTCCTGGTACTCGATTCCTTCGGCATCGGCAACGCACCGGATGCCGCCGACTTCGGCGACGCCGGTGCGGACACGCTCGGCCACATCGCCCGCCATCGGGCCGCTGCCGGCCGCCCGCTCCAGCTCCCCAACCTGGCGCGACTGGGCCTCTATCACGCTCACCACCTGAGCAGCGGCGAATGGGCAGCGGGGATCACACCTCTTGAGGCCGCCGATGGCGCCTGGGCCTGCGCCCGCGAGATCTCCTCCGGCAAGGACACGCCCTCAGGCCACTGGGAGATCGCCGGGGTGCCGGCGCTGTTCGAGTGGGGCTACTTTAGCGAGCATGAGAACAGCTTCCCGCCCGACTTGCTGGCAGCGCTAGTCGAGCGCGCCGAGCTGCCCGGCGTGCTCGGCAATTGCCACGCGTCGGGGATTCCGGTGCTCGAGGCGCTGGGCGAGGCGCACATCGCCAGCGGCAAGCCGATCGTCTATACCTCGGCGGATTCGGTATTCCAGATCGCCGCCCACGAGAGCCATTTCGGGCTCGACCGGCTCTATGCGCTCTGCGAGATCGCCCGCGAGCTGCTGATGCCCTACAACATCGGCCGGGTCATCGCCCGGCCGTTCGTCGGCGAGACGCCGGAAACCTTCGAGCGCACCGGCAATCGCCGCGACTACGCCATCGAACCGCCCAGCCCGACCGTGTTGCAGAAACTGCACGACAGCGGCGGCCGCGTTCTCGGCGTGGGCAAGATCGGCGATATCTACGCCCACTGCGGCGTCTCGAAGGTGTTGAAGGCCCACGGCCATGACGCCTTGTTCGATGCCACGCTGGCCGCCATCGATGAAGCGGGCGATCGGACGCTGGTGATGACCAACTTCGTCGACTTCGACACCCTCTACGGCCACCGCCGCGACCCGGAAGGCTACGCCAGCGCCCTGGAAGCGTTCGATCGTCGCCTGCCGGAGATCCAGGCCAGGCTACATCCGGGGGATCTTTTGATCCTCACCGCCGATCATGGCAACGACCCCACCTGGCGCGGCACCGATCACACCCGCGAGCAGGTGCCGATCTTGATTGGCGGCGACGTACTGGCGCCCGGTAGCTATGGCCGTCGCGAGACCTTCGCCGATATCGGCCAGACGCTCGCCGAGCACTTTGGCCTGGGTCCGATGGACTATGGCCGCTCGCTGTCAGCTGAAACGATTCGAGGAGATTCTTGATGGCCACCCCGCATATCGAAGCAAAGCCGGGCGACTTCGCCGATACCGTGCTGATGCCCGGCGACCCGCTGCGCGCCCAGTTCATCGCCGAGACGTTTCTCGAGGACGTCGAATGCGTCAATCGCGTGCGCAACATGCTCGGCTTCACCGGCACCTACCAGGGTCGCAGGATCTCGGTGATGGGCAGCGGCATGGGGATCCCCTCGCTCTCCATCTACGCCAAGGAGCTGATCACCGAGTACGGCGTCGACCGCCTGGTACGGGTCGGCTCCTGCGGCGCGGTACGCGATGACGTCGCGGTCAACGACATCGTCGTCGGCATGGGCGCGTGCACCGATTCCGGCGTCAACCGCGCGCGTTTCAATGGCCACGACTTCGCCGCCATCGCCGATTTCGAGCTGACCCGTCATGCCGTCGACGCCGCCCGGGAGCGTGGCACGAAGGTCCTGGTCGGCAACCTGTTCTCGGCCGATCTCTTCTACACGCCGGATAGCGAATTCTTCCAGACCCTGAAACGCCACGGCATTCTCGGCGTCGAGATGGAAGCCGCCGGCCTGTATGGCGTCGCCGCCGAATTCGGTGCCCGCGCGCTGACGATCTGCACGGTTTCCGACCATATTCTCAAGGGCGAGGCGCTCGACGCGCAGGCGCGCCAGACCGGCTTTGCCGAGATGATGGCGATCACCCTGGAAGGGCTATTGAGAGACGACCAGGCGAGGCAACCCTCATGAGCGCCATCGATCCAAGCGTCGCCGAACGCCTGCTGGCGGTCCGCGACCAGGCCTACGCCCCCTATTCGGCGCATCCGGTGGGTGCGCTGATCGAAACCGCTAGCGGCCAGCGTTATGCCGGCTGCAACGTCGAGATCGCCAACTACAAGGGACTGTGCGCCGAGGCCGGGGCGATCGCCGCGATGGTCGCCAACGGCGAGCGGCTGATCGACACGCTTTACGTGATCGGCCCCGCCGAGCATCTGTGCACGCCCTGCGGCGACTGCCGGCAACGGATCCGCGAATTCGCCTCGCCGGCGACGCGCATCCATGTCCTCGATGGCAGCGGTCATTGGCTGAAGAGCTACACCATGGACGAGTTGCTTCCCGACTCGTTCGGCCCCGAGAACATCGGCAAGCCCTCGCCGATGCACGACTGACCTCCGGCACTGCGTGAGACCATCGGCGCAGGGCCTTCCCGCCCATCCAACGCAGCACTTGGGTATACTCGGCCTTCCGTCATTCGCTCGTCCCACTCTGCAATCCGCTCGGAGTCGTCGATGGTCTCAGCGCGTTTTTCGCCGTTCGAGCTGCTGCTGCTCAAGAGCCGCAACCAGACGGACACCGCCGCTCTGTTGTTGCTGGCCTGGGTGATGGTCAGCAAGGGCAACGTGCTGCCCGAGGACAAGCATTACCTGGAAACCCTGGCCGCCGGCTTTCGTCACGGTCATGACCTGGCACCGCTGATCGAGATCGCCGGCGCCCAGGACATGAGCGCCATCCAGTTGGCCGCCGAAGTGCTGCAGAAGGACTGGTGGAACGAGCAGTCGTTTCCGTTCCTGCGCCAGGCCATCGGCCTGGCCACCAGCAACGGCCAACTGGCCGCCAGCAACAATCATGTCCTGCGCTTTCTCGCCGACCTGCTGGGCGTCGCCCCGGCGGCCTTCGCCCAGCTTTTTCAGGAGGTCGCCGGACGCGCGCTGGAAAGCCCCGAAGACCCCAGCCGCGCCGATTACTGGCAGTCCCGCGAACATACCCGCCAGCAACAGTCCCAGCGCGAACAGGCCCGCGAACGCGAACGCGAACGCGAGCGCGAACAGCAGTACTCGCGGCAACGCCAGCGCGACGAGCAGGCCGAGCGCCAGCGCAGGGAGCATGAAGAGCACCGTGAGCGCGAGGAGCATGCCTACCAGCGCCACTCTTACCGGCAGGGCGCCGGGGACCGGGACGAACGCTACCGCAATGACCCGCCTCCGCCGGGCGATCGCTCGCTGCGCGCACTCCACGTCCTCGGGCTCGACGCCAAGGCGACCCGCAGCGACATCAAGAAAGCCTACCGGCGGCTCGCCCAGACCCATCATCCGGATCGCTTCTACAGCCACGGTGAGCGGCGCATGGCGACCGCCTCGCAACGCTTCCAGCGAATCAAGAACGCCTATGAGTATTTGATGCAAGATGCGCGATTTGTATAAACGCCTGGGGGTCGAACCGACCGCCGACGACACGACGATCGGCGCGGCCATCGACGCCTGCGACAACAGCGCCCTGAAGGCCGACGCCGCCGCGGTGCTCAGCGTCGGCGCACGACGCGAAGCCTACGACGGCCTGCACGGCATGCTCAGCGAACTGGGCCGTCTGCGAGCGCGACTGGGGCTGACCCACGGCGCGCACTGGCTGGGCAGCGTCGCCAACGATTTCTCGCTGGCGCCCGACCTCGCCCAGTCGCGCCACGACGAGCTGGTCGCCAAGCTCGACGCCGCGGTCGTCGGCCAGGCGCGGCTGACGCGCTGGCGGCGTCTTTTGCCCTGGCTGATCATCGCTGGTTTCACCCTCATCGCCGCCGGGGGATTCCTCGCCGGCCGCTGGCTCGGCTGAGCCGACACGCGCCTGCCCCTCCCCCGCGCTGCGCGGGAAAGAGACTCGACCATCCCGCCGAGCGGCTAAGCGACCGGCCGCCGCCATGCGCTGCACGCATGGCCTCATTCCCAGCTTGCGTTGGGAATCCCCTCGTTCAGAGCGTTAGAGTGGCCCGCCATGCCGGCGGCGCATGCGCCGCAAAATAACGATAACGGAGATGAACGATGCAGACTTCGCTACGGCCGCTCGTATTCTGGCCGACTTTCCTTGTGCTGTTGGCGGCAGTGGTCACCAGCTATATCGACCTGGACGCGTTTCTGGCGACCGCCAGCGCGCTCAACGACGCGGTCCTGACCAACTTTTCGTGGCTGTTCAGCCTGGGTAGCCTGTACCTGCTGATCATGGCGGTAATCGTCTACTTCTCCCCGCTTGGTCGTATCCGCATCGGCGGCCAGGATGCCACGCCGCTGCTTTCCCGGCTGCGCTGGTTCTCGATCACGCTGTGTACCACGCTGGCGGTGGGCGTGCTGTTCTGGACCACCGCCGAGCCGCTCTATCATTACATGGGTCCGCCCGCTTCCAGTGGCCTGGAAGCGGGTTCGAGCGACGCCATGCTGTTCGCGATGTCGACCATGTTCCTACACTGGTCGTTCACGCCCTATGCGGTGTACGCCGTGCCGGCGCTGATCTTCGCCCTGGCCTTCTACAACCTGCGCCTGCGCTTTTCGATCTCGAGCATGCTGGAGCCGATCTTCGGACCCAAGGTCAAGCGCTTCGGTGGTCTGATCGATGCGGTCTCGCTCTATGCGCTGGTAGCGGGCATGGCGTCTTCTCTCGGTACCGGCGCGCTGACGCTGGCGGGCGGCGCGGGCCAATACCTCGGCGGCGAGACCAGCCCGCTGCGACTCGGCGTGATCATCGCCATCATCGTGGTGACCTTCGTCGTTTCCGCGGCCAGTGGTCTGCAGAAGGGGATCGCCCGGCTGTCGTCGCTGAACGCCGTTCTGCTGCTGATTCTCGGCGTGTTCATGTTCATCGTCGGGCCGACCGTCTTCTGTCTGGCGCTGGGCGTCGAGTCGTTCGGGGTCTATCTCGACAACTTCTTCACCAAGAGCCTGTTCACCGGCGCCGCCGGCAACGACCAATGGCCGCAGTGGTGGTCGATCTTCTACTGGGCGGTGTGGTTCGCCTGGGCACCGGTGGCGGCCCTTTTCCTGGGCAAGATCTCGCGGGGCTACACCGTGCGCGAGTTCCTGCGCGTCAACCTGCTCTACCCGGCGCTGTTCGCCAGCGTGTGGATCCTGATCTTCTCCGGTACCGCGCTCTACTTTCAGTCCCAACTGGGGCAGACCGATGCCGGCGCCGATCTCTACGCCATCCTCAATGACCGCGGCGTCGAAAACGTGCTCTACGAGCTGTTCCGCCAACTGCCGTTCTCGCAGGTGTGGATTCCGCTGTTGCTGTTCATCGCCTATATCTCCTATGTCACCGCGGCGGACTCACAGACCGACGCCATCGGCAACCTCTGCACCCGCGGGCTGACCGCCGACTCCGATCTCAACGCCGGCATCGCCATGAAGGTGATCTGGGGCGTGATCGTCGGCGTGGTTTCCTGGGTGATGGTCAGCTTCGTGGGTATCGATGGCGTGAAGATGCTCTCCAACCTCGGCGGGCTACCCGCCATGCTGATCGTGCTGCTGGCCACCGGCTCGCTGTGGGTCTGGCTCAAGCATCCCGCGCGGCTCGAGGCCGTGCCGACACCCTCCCGCACTGTCAAGGACGACGCATGAAGATCAAACGGGACTTCCCGCACCGCGTGCGTGAAATCGACAACACCTGGATAACGCTGGACGACGGCACCCGCCTGGCCGCGCGAATCTGGCTACCCGAGGACGCCGAAACCCGGCCGGTCCCGGCGATCCTCGAATACCTGCCGTATCGCAAGCGAGACGGCACGGCGATTCGCGACGAGCTGACGCATCCCTACTTTGCCGGCCACGGCTATGCCTGCGTGCGCGTCGACATGCGCGGCAACGGCGAATCCGACGGCCTGATGCTCGACGAGTACGCACCACAGGAGCAGGCCGACGCCCTGGAAGTGATCGACTGGATCGCCAGCCAGCCCTGGTGCGACGGCAAGCTCGGCATGATGGGCATCTCCTGGGGCGGCTTCAACGGCCTGCAGGTTGCCGCGCTACGCCCGAAGCCGCTCAAGGCGATCATCACGCTGTGCTCCACCGACGATCGCTACGCCGACGATATCCACTACAAGGGCGGCAACATGCTGCTGGAGAATCTCGGCTGGGCGGCGACCATGCTGAGCTTTTCCGCCGCCGTGCCCGATCCGGCGCTGGTCGGCGAGCGCTGGCGCGAGATGTGGAAGCATCGGCTCGACAACATGCCGCTGCTGGCCGAAAACTGGCTGGGCCACCAGCACCGAGATGACTATTGGCGTCATGGTTCCATTGGCGAGAACTATGAAGATATCCAGGCTGCGGTCTATATGATCAGCGGCTGGGGGGATTCGTACATCAATACGATCCCGCGCATGATGGAGAGGCTTTCCTGCCCCAGGAAGGCGCTGCTGGGACCGTGGATGCACAAGTACCCGCATTTCGCGATCCCGGACCCGGCGATCGGTTTCCTGCAGGAGGCGCTGCGCTGGTGGGACTACTGGCTCAAAGACGTCGACACCGGCATCATGGACGAGCCCGAGTGCACCTTCTATCTGCAGGACGGCGTGCCGCCGGCGCCCAAGTATCTCGAGCGCCCCGGCCAATGGGTACGCACCCACGGCTGGCCGGCGCCCAGTGACGAGATCGACACGACCACGCTCATCCTTGGCGATCATGGCCTTGCCGCCGATACCCGGCTAAGCCGAGACCGGCTGATCGCTTCGCCGCTGACCGCCGGCACGCTGCAGGGCGAGTACATTCCGCTGTGGTTCGGCGCCGACTTCCCGCCGGATCAGCGCCGCGACGACGGCCTGTCGTTGACCTTCGATTCCGCGCCCTACCGCGACGGGCTCGACATTCTCGGTCAGCCGACGATTGCCGCGACGCTCGCCAGCGCCGAGGAGTGCGGTCAGTTCCACGTGCGCCTGTGCGACGTCGCGCCCAGCGGCGAGAGCGCGCTGATCACCTACGGTACGCTCAATCTCAATTTGCGTGACGATCCGGGTACGGTCACGCCACCGGTCCCGGGCGAACCGATGGAGGTGCGCGTGGCGCTGGATTTGATCGGCTATCGCCTGCCGAAGGGCCACCGTCTGCGTGTGGCGCTATCCAGCGCCAGCTTCCCGTTGATGTGGTCGCCAGCGAGGCGCGCTGACCTGACCCTGCTGGCCGGCACGCCGACGCTCGAGCTGCCGCTGTCGCAGGCCGGTTATATCCCGATGCCGTTCGAGCCGCCGGAGAGCGCCACGCCCTGTCGCGTCGAGACCCTGCGCGCCGGTCAACCCAAGCGCACCATCAGCGAGGACGTCGGCAGCGGCGAAGTGACGGTGACGATCGAGGACGACATGGGCGATGTCCGTTTCGAGGATCATGGCCTGCGCGTCGAGCAGAAGGCGAAAGAGGTGTATACCAGCCACCCCGACGAGGCTACGCGCACGCACGCGGATATCGAGTGGGTCTACCGCGCCAGCCGCGACGAAGGTACCGGGCAGTTCGCGGTGGAAGTGACCAGCCGCTATCACCTGCACTGCGACGAGACCGCCTTCTACCTGCGTGCCGAGCAGCTGGCGCACGAGGGCGAGACACTGATCAGCGACAAGCGCTGGGAACGGGTAATCCCGCGCACGGCGATCTAGCCGTGAACCGCCGAACGACCGCGGTTTTCGGCGCGCCGCGTGCTATGCTCCGGAGCCGAGAGAACTCGGCCCCGGATGCTTTCATGTCTACTCGCGATGCGCTTCCTCCCCTGGCCTGCCTGCGTGCCTTCGAGGCCGCCGCCCGCCACTGCAGCTTCACCCAGGCGGGCAGCGAACTGCATTTGACCCAGAGCGCGGTCAGCCGGCAGATCAAGCGCCTGGAGGAGGATCTCGGCCGCCCGCTGTTCGAGCGCCATCACGACGGCCTGCGCCTGATGCCCGCCGGCGAGCACTACTTCCGTGTCGTCCAGGGCATGCTGCGGGAGCTACGCGACGAAACGGCACGCCTGCGGCGGCGCAGCGGCGATCATCAGCTCACGCTGGCCTCGAGCCCGACCATCGCCTCGATCTGGCTGGCGCGGCAACTGCCCGATTTCCAGCGCGCCCACCCCGATATCGAGATTCGCATTCTCACCGTCGAGGACCCCCACCGCCTCGATCTGGCGGAGTTCGACCTCGGCATCTATTACCACGTGCCGCACGAGGTCGATCCGCCCGGCCTGAACGTCGAGGCGATCTTCGATCACGAGGAGGTGGCCGCGGTCTGCAGCCCGGTCTACCTGGAGCGCCAGGGCGGCGTGGGCGGTCCCCGCGATCTACTCGCCCGCCACACGCTGATGGTGGTCGAGGATCACTACCACGACTGGCTGACCTGGGAGCTCTGGTATGACTCGCTGGCGCTCGACTGGCATCCCCCCGCCCACACCCTGCGCGCCAACAGCTTCCAACTGCTGATGAATGCCACCCTGGCCGGCCAGGGGGTGACGCTGGGCTGGACGCGGCTGCTGGCCGCCGAACTCGACCAGGGCACGCTGGTTCGCGCCATGCCGCACTCGTTACCGAGTCGGGGGCGACTCTCGCTGCTCATGCCGCAGCATCGCCATCTCAGCGAACCGATGCGCGCCTTTCGCGAATGGGTGCTGTCGCCCGCCGCCTGAACCGCGACTACTGGGGCGCCTCGCCTTCCTGGGCGCTCTCCTGGGCCCGGGAGGTCTCGCCCGGGGTGGTCATGGTCCGCGCCGCGGCGGCGGACGGACCGTGAACCGCGCCGCCCTCGCCGGCGCCCCCGTAGGGCGGATTCTCGAACATCACGCTGAGCCGGGGCAGCGACAGGTCGATGCCCTCGCCGTCCATGCGCTGCTTGAGGCGCAGGTTGAAGGCCCGCGCCACGTCCCACTGCATCAGCGGGCTGGTACGCATGCGCACGCGCAGGATCGCCGCGCCCTGATCGAAGCTCTCGACGCCCTGCAGCTCGAGCGCCGACCAGATGTGATGGCGCATCATCGGGTCCTGACGCAGGGCGTCGGCGACCTCGCGGACCAGGGCGATAGCGTCGTCGATGGGCATGTTGTGGGGGATGCGAATGCGCAGCAGGGCGATGCCGAATTCGCGGGCGAAGTTCTGGATGCCCTTGATCTGGCTGAACGGGATGATGTGCACGATGCCATCGAGATCGCGCAGTCGCACGGTGCGCAGGCTGAGCCCCTCGACCGTGCCCATGTGTCCGCCGACGTCGACGAAGTCGTCGATCGACAGCGAATCCTCGATGAGGATGAACAGCCCGGTGATCAGGTCCTGGACCAGCGTCTGCGCGCCGAAGCCGATCGCCAGGCCGATCACCCCGGCCCCGGCGAGCAGCGGCGTGACGTTGACGCCGAGATTGGCCAACCCGACGATCGAGGCGATCACCAGGATGGTGAAGAACACCACGTTGCGGACCATCGGCGTGATGGTCTGGGCGCGGGTGCTGTTGATGCGCCGCCCGCGCGTGCCGGAGGCGCTACGCAGCGCCCGCTGAATGGCGGTATCGGCGAAGATCCACACCAGCCAGGCCAGCAGCACGGTCACTCCGATGCGCAGCAACGCCTGGCCGATGCGTGCGCTGATCGCGCCCTCGTCGCCGATTCCCAGCAGCGAGAAGCCCCAGATGCGCAGCGACAGTTCGGCGAACAGCACCCAGCACAAGAACTGCGCCAGGGTCGAGAAGAAGCGCTTGAGCCGGCGGCGGTACTGCGAGGTGCGCTTGATCGCGCCGACCCGCTCGGCATGGCGGCGCAAGCCGCCGCTGGTGACCAGCGTCAGCACCAGCAGCGCGGCGCACAGGATCGCCCGGGTGAAGGCGCCGTCGGCCTCGCCGGCCGAGACGAAGATCGCCGCCAGCGAGACGCCGATCAGCAGCAGCGCGGGAATGTGCCAGTAGTTGCCCAGCATGATGGCCAGATCGCGCAGCGAGCTCTGATCGCGGCGCTCGGCATAGGGCCGGTTGCGGATCAGATGCTTGACCGGTCGGCGCAGACGGATCACCAGCGCCCCGCTCATCACCCCGGCGAGCACGTTGGCGAGCACCGACAGCCAGCTGGCCAGGTCGCCGCCGAGCATCGTCGTCAGCCGCTCGCTGTTGACCGCATCGCCGAAGGCGGCCAGCGCGCCGATCACGAACAGCCGGCGCGGCGCCTGCTGGCGCAGGATGGCGACCGCCACCCGGCGGTGCCCACGGGTGAATACCGAGATCACCACATCGAATACCGTCGACAGGATCCGTCCGCAGAGCGCCACGTAGGCGATGACCAGCACCGTGGCGCGGGCCGGGGTGGGCGCCGAGAGCCAGCGCAGGCTGGCCAGCATCACCACGAAAGCGAGGATCCAGGGCACGACCTTGCGCAGGAAATGCACGACCAGCAGCCAAGCGCGGGGCTCGGGGGGCAGCGTCAACGGCCAGTCGCGACGACGCGCCAGCAATCGACCGGCGCCCATCAGCAGCGACAGCAGGCCGAACCACACCGCCAGCAGTACGGCCGCTTCGGCGCTTTGTCGCATCAGCTCGATACGCCCCATCGACTCGACCAGTTCGGCGGTATCGTCTGCGGCGCGCTGGGCGCGTTGCGCCCAGACGTCCAATGGCGAATGGCCGGTGCCGGCCTGCTCGCCGAGGTCGGTGAACGAGTCGGCCAGCGCCCCCAGCAGGCCTTGGGGCGAATCGCCCTCCTCGCCCGCCTTGAGCGCTCCGGTGCTCTCGCGCAGCGTCTTGAGCTGACTCAGCAGGTCGGCGCGGCGCGCGTCGTTTTCGAGCGTGGCGATCACGCTATCCAGCGATTCGCGCAACCGCTCGGGGTCGGCCTGCGCCTTGTCGCCCTCGGCGGTGCCGCCGCCCCCGGTCAAGGCGCCGAGCGATAGCCCCTGGCCCGCCGCCGCGGCGGAAAACGCCAGCCCCAGGCATACCACGATCATCCCGCCCAGCCGTTTGAGAAGCGCCCTGCCCGGCATGTCATCTCCCTAAGTAATGGCCTTCGCGATCAGCAAGCCTGACGCCTGATCACGACAAAGCCAAGACCCGGGGGCCTTGGCTTTGGTCGGGTATCGCCATGGCCTGTCAGTGGCCCGGACTGTCGCTTGCCGGCTGGCTGGCGTTGCCGTCCGCGATGGACTTGCCACGCTTGCGATCGAACCAGTCCTCGAAGCGCATCACCAGCATGAAGAACATCGGCACGAAGAAGATCGCGATCAGCGTGGCGCCGAGCATCCCGCCGATCACCGCGGTCCCGATCGAATGGCGGCTCGCCGAGCTCGCCCCGGAGGCGATGGCCAGCGGAATGACGCCGACGATGAACGCGAACGAGGTCATGATGATCGGCCGGAAACGCAACCGCGCGGCCTCCTTGGCCGATTCGACGATGCCCTTGCCGGCCTGGCGCTGCTCGACGGCGAATTCGACGATCAGAATGGAGTTCTTGGCCGCCAGCCCGATCAGCACCAGCAGGCCGACCTGGAAGTAGACGTCGCCGGCCAGGCCACGCAGGTACATCGCCAGCACCGCCCCGAGCATGGCGAACGGCACCGCGGTGATGACCACCAGCGGCAGCGACCAGCGCTCGTACTGCGCGGCGAGGATCAACACCACCATCACCACGCCGAAGACGAATGCCAGCGTGGAGTTGCCCGAGGAACTCTGCTGCTGGTACGCCTCACCGGTCCAGCTCAGCTGGTAGCCGTCGCCGACCGCTTCGCTGGCCACCTCCTGCATCGCCGCGAGGGCCTGACCGGAGCTGTACCCGTCGGCGGGCTGACCCTGGATCTTGGCCGCCGGGAACAGGTTGAAGCGCTGGATGATACTCGGCGCCTGGCTACGCTTCATCGTCACCACGCTGGACAGCGGCACCATCTCGCCGCTATCGGCACGCACGTAGATCTTGCCCAGATCGTCCGGCGTATCGCGGTATTCGCCCTCCGACTGCAGGTTGACCTGGAAGTTACGGCTGAACATCGTGAAATCGTTGACGTACAGCGTACCGAAGGTGCTCTGCATGGTGGCGTAGACGTCATCCAGCGAGAGCCCCATGCTGCGTGCCTTGTCGCGATCCACCGTGGCGCTGTAGGTCGGCACCTGGGTGCTCATGGTGGTACGCACCTGCGACAGCTCCGGACGCTGGTTGGCGGCCTTGACCAGCGCCTGCGCGCTGGCTTCGATCTGCTGCGGCGTGGCGCCCTCGGTGGATTGCAGGAAGCCCTCGAAACCGCCGGTGGTCGACATGCCCTGGATCGGCGGCGGGTTGAAGGCGATCACCCGGCCCTCGGGATGCCGGGCGCCCATCTGGATCGTCCGGCCGACGAGTTCGGGGGCGGTGGCCTCACGCTTGGCCCAATCCTCGAGGGTCACGAAGGCCACCCCGGCGTTGGGTAGCTGAGCGCTGGCGAGGATGTCGTAACCGGCGAACGAGACCACGCTCTTGACCCCGTCGAAGTCGAGGATGTCGTCGACGACCGCCTGGTTGAAGGTGTCCGTGCGCTGCAGCGACGAGGCCGCCGGGAGCTGGGTGATCGCCAGGTAGAAGCCCTGGTCTTCGGAAGGCACCAGTCCGCTGGGCAGCCGCGTGAACAGCAGCGCGGTGATGGCGCAGAAGCCCAGGAACAGCACCACGCCGAGCAGCGCGCGCTTGATCATGAAGCTCACGCCGGCGAGATAGCCGCGGGTAGCCCGCTCGAAGACCCGGTTGAACCAGCGGAAAGGCGCCGCCGGCTGCTTGTCGTGGGGTTTCAAGAACAGCGCGCACATCGCCGGCGACAGAGTCAGGGCGACGACCGCCGAGATCAGCACCGAGATGGCGATGGTGATCGCGAACTGACTGTACAGCTGGCCGGAGATCCCGCCCAGGAACGCCACAGGAATGAACACCGCGGCCATCACCAGGGTGACCGCGACGATCGGCCCCGAGATCTCGCTCATCGCCTTGAGCGCGGCCTCCTTGGCCGAGACATCCTCCTCTTCCATGATCCGTTCGACGTTCTCGATGACGATGATCGCATCGTCGACGACGATCCCGATCGCCAGGATCATCCCGAACAGCGTCAGCAGGTTGATCGAATAGCCAAGCAGGTACATGCCGGCGAAGGTGCCGACAATCGAGATCGGCACGGCGATGATCGGCACGATCGCCGCGCGCCACTTCTGCAGGAACACGAACACCACGAACACCACCAGCGCCAGCGCCTCGACGAAGGTGTGCACGACCTCCTCGATCGACAGCCTGACAAACTCGGTGGTGTCGTAGGGAATGGCATATTCCATGCCCTCGGGGAAGTTCGCCGAGAGCCGTTCCAGGGTCTCGTTGACCGCCGCAGCGGTCTCCAGGGCGTTGGCCCCCGGCTGCAGGAAGATGCCGATCGGCACGGTGGGCTGGTTGTTCAGCCGACCGACGAACGAGTAATCCTGAGCGCCCAGCTCGACCCGCGCGACGTCGCCGAGCTTGAGCGAACCACCGCTTTCGTCGGTACGCAGCAGGATGTTGCGGAACTGCTCGACGCTGGTGAAGCGCCCCTCGGTGGTAATAGTGAAGGTATACGGGCGCGGGTCCTGCATCGGCTCGGCGGCCAGCTTGCCGGCCGGGAACTGGGCGTTCTGCTGGCTGATGGCGTCGGCCACCTCGCTTGAGGTGATGTCGTAATCGGCCATCTTCGCCGGGTCGAGCCACACACGGATCGAATAATCCTTGGCGCCGAACAGCTGGGCGTTGCCGACTCCCTGGGTGCGCTTGAGCGCGTCGATGACGTTGACCAGCGCATAGTTGCTGAGAAACACCGGGTCGTATTCGCCGTTGGTCGACGACAGCGTGGCCACCTGCAGGATGCTCGACGAACGCTTCTGGACCTGCACGCCCTGCTGCTGGACGACGCTGGGCAACTGCGCCATGGCCTGCTGGACGCGGTTGTTGACGTCGATCGTCGCCTGGTCGGGGTCGGTGCCGATGGCGAAGGTCACCGACAACGACAAGGCCCCGCTATCGGCACTGGTCGAGTTGATGTAGAGCAGGTTGTCGACGCCGTTGATCGCCTGCTCGAGCGGCGCCGCCACGGTTTCCGAAATGGTCTGAGCGCTGGCCCCGGGATAGGTGGCGCTGACCTGGACCTGGGGCGGCACCAACTGCGGGTACTGCTCGACCGGCAGCACGCGCAGGGCCATCGCCCCGGCGATCATGATGACGATCGACAGCACGGTGGCGAAGACCGGACGGCGAATGAAGAAACTCGATATATTCATCAGCCCTTGGCCTCTTCAGCATTGTCGCCAGCCTGGCTGCCGCCCGCTTGAGAGGCGCCCTCTCGAGCGCTCTTCTGCGAACCGTTTCGCGCGCTCTGGGCTTGCTGCTGGCTCTGCTTCTGCTGCTGGGTCGGCGGCGGCGTGCTATCCGCCTTGCCGTCGAAGGGCTGCGCTTCGATCGCCCGACCCGGCTGGGCGCTGGGCACATTGCTGACGACCACCCGCTGGCCGGCCTCTAGGCCGCTGCGTATGGCGATCCACGCCCCCGAGCGCTCGCCCAGTTCGACCGTCAACGGCTTGGCCTTTCCGTCAGCGTCGACGATAGAGACCTGCGGCCCCTCGCGGCCTTCGGTGACGGCGATCTCGGGCACCGCCAGCAGGTCCGGCAGGACCAGCCCGTCGAGAGTCAAGCGCACGAACTGGCCGGGCAGGAACAGCGCATCGGGATTGTCGAAGGTCGCCTGTGCCTGGACGGTACCGGTGTCCCGGTCGACCCGCGAACCGAGGAAGCTCAATTCGCCGCTCAGGCGGTCGTCGCCCAGCCCGCCACGCGACGAGGCGACCGGAGTGATCGGCCGCGACTCGTCACTCGCACGGCGCTGCATGCGGATCGCCATGGCATCCTCGGGTGGCAGCGAGAAACGCGCCTGCAACGTCTTCAATGGCGTTATGGTGGCGAGCATCTGGGGGGCTTGGACCAGATTGCCGACGTTGACCTCGCTCAAGCTGATCTGGCCTGCGACCGGCGCCTCGACGGTGCTGTAATCGAGATCCAGTTGGGCATCGTTCAGTGCCGCCTGGGCCTGAGCGACCGCCGCCTGGGCGGCGAGCAGGTCGGCACGCGCCTCGTCGCGCTGCTGCTGGCTGACCGAATTCTGCTGGTAGAGGCGCTGGTAGCGCTCCCAGTTGCGCTGGGCGCGATACAGCTCGGCCTCGGCGCTCTCGAGATCGGCCTTGCGCTGGCTGACCACCGCCTGATAGCGATCCGGCTCGATGACGAACAAGGATTGGCCCTTCTCGACGTGGGCGCCTTCGTCGAACTGGCGCTCTTGCAGCACACCGGTGACCCGCGCCATCACATCGACCTGCTGCTCGCTGCGCAACAGCGCCGAGTACTGCTTGTCGACCGGCAGATCGCGCGGTTCGAGTTCCAGCACCTGCGCCTTGAGCGGCGGCTGTTGCTGCTGACCGCCGCCCGCCTGCTGCGCGGCATCCTCGCCACAGCCGGCCAGGCCCAGCGCCAGAACTAACAGCCACACCCAGCCCGAGCGACCCGCGCTCACCGGTATACGCATCGTATTATCCCTTAGTCTTGTCTCAGTTGGCCGGAAGCCTACAACCATACACCAGTGAATGTAAACACTCGCCCGTTACGTTAAGATGACTTCAAAAAAGCTTCCCCATTTCGAACCCAGAGCACGCACGCGCCATGCCCAGACGCACCAAAGCCGAAGCCGAAGCCACACGCGAGGCCCTGCTCGACGCCGCCGAATCGCTGTTTCACGACAAGGGTGTCGCACGCACCTCGCTCGAGCAGATCGCCCGTCACGCCGGCATGACCCGCGGCGCGGTCTATTGGCACTTCAAGAACAAGGCGGATTTGTTCCACGCCCTGCTCGAACGCGTGCGGCTACCCTTCGAGGAGCTCACCGAAGATATCGAGGCCGCTCATGGCAACGCCTCGCCGCTGGAGTGCATCCGCCTGGCCTGTCACGAGAGTTTCCAGCGCCTGGAGCAGCCCAGCTATCAGCGCATCCATTCGATCCTCATCCATCGCTGCGAATTCTTCAGCGACATCGATCCTTTGGAGATGCAGCGCCGCCTGAGCCGCGAGTGCTTCGGCGCGATGCTCGAGAAGTTCCAGCAGGCCGCGCAGTACGATCAGTTGAAAGCGACGCTATCGCCGGAGATGGCCACCGAGCTGCTGCAGTGTTGTCTCGGCGGGCTGTTTCACGACTGGCTGCGCGATCCCCAGAATCACTCGTTGCGCGAACGCGGCGGGCCGATCGTCGACACCCTGTTCGAGTTGATGCGCCACGACGCCGGTTAGCCAGGCCAAGCTAGCCAACCCGGCGTTCAGGCGAGCTCGGCGATGCTGCGCATCACGGCGCTGCGATAGCCGGCGCCGAACAGCAGCAGGTGGTTGAGCAGCGGGTAGAGCTGGAACAGCGTCTGCCGGCGCGGCCAGTCGCTCGGCTCGTCACCGTCCCAGTAGGCTTCGAAGAAGGCCGCCCCAGGCGCGCCGAACAGCGTCAGCATCGCCAGGTCGACCTCGGGATAATGCCGGTAGACGGCAGGGTCGATGATCGCCGGGCCGCGCGCGGTATGCAGCACGTTACCCGACCATAGATCGCCGTGCACCAGGCTCGGCGGTGTATCGGGCAGCCACTCCTCCAGGCCTTGGGCGATGTCGTTCAGGGCGTCGAGGCCGGCGGCATCGAGCAGGCCGCGCTCGAAGCAGGCCTCGCCCAGCGGCAGCAGGCGATGCTCGCGCTGAAAGACCCGACCGTCGCTGCACGGCGTGTTGCGTTGCGGCGTGGGACCGCAGCGGTTGTCGCCCGACCAGCCATGACTGGTGCCGGTCACCGCGTGCAGTTCGCGCAGACCCTCACCCAGTTGCGCCTCGCCCCGGCGGCCGCTCGGCACGCTATCCAGCGCCTCCATGATCAGCAGGTCGCCGTCGAGCGCGACCACCTCCGGCACGATCAGCGAGCTGCCGGCCTCGCGCAGCGCGCGCAGGCCGTCGGCCTCCGCCGCCAGCGTCTCGGCGTCATCCTGCTTGACCACCAGCTCGCCCTGGGCGGTCGCCAATCGCCAGACCGCGGCGATGTCACCGCCCGCCAGCGGCTGGGGCTCGCCGCGCGCAACGATACCGAGTGCCGCGAGGCGCGCCAGCCAATCCGGACGTGTCATGGCTCCTCCTGGTTGTCGTCGGTGCGTTCGTGCGTATCAGTTGACTTCCGGCTCGCTGCGCGCGACGCCGGGCGTATCGCCATGCAGCGAGCCATGGCTGGCCCTGTCGTTGAGCTCCTTCTGGAACAGCGAACTCAGCTCCGCCATCGCCGCCCGCTCGTTGGCGACCAGCGACTCTTCGTCATGGCGAATCTCGTAGGAATCCTTGAGCAGCTTGTTGTCGAAGTCGCGGAAGGTGCGCACCGCGTCCATGGCGTTGGAACTGGGATATCCCACGCCCTTGAGTACTTCCAGGCTCATCTCCATGCTCGCCGCGAAGGTCTCGCGGACCACCGCCTCGACGCCGAGCTCCATCAATTGCCAGGCATGATGGCGGTTGCGCGCCCGGGCGAAGATCTTGAGCTCGGGGAAATGGTCACGCGCCATACGGGCGATGCGCGTGGTGATCTCGACGTCGTCGACGGCGATCACCAGCACCCGGGCCTGCTCGGCGCCGGCGGCGCGCAGCAGATCCGGACGCGACGCATCGGCGTAATAGATCTGAGAGCCGAAGCGGCGAATGAACTCGACCTGACGGATGTTGGGATCGAGCGCGGTGAAGCTGATGTCCTGGGTCTTGAGGACGCGGGCGACCATCTGGCCGAAACGCCCCAACCCGGCGATCAGTACCGGCGGCGTCTGTTCGCCGAAATCGCCATCGAACGGACGCTTGTCCTTGAAACGATTGCCGAGGCGCTCGCCGGCCTGATAGAGAAACGGCGTCAACGCCATGGTCAGCGTCACCGCGGCGACGCACAGGCTGGCGATGCGCGCCTCGAATACCCCGGCGCTGACCGCGGCGGTCAGCAGCACGAAGTCGAACTCGCCACCCTGGGCGATGGCCGCCGCCAGGCGCGGTATCTCGGGCTTGGGCAGGCGTGCCGCCAACCCCACCAGCGCGATCACGATCAGCTTGGCGATTAGCAGGCCGAGCGTGATGCCCAGCACCCAGAATAGATTGTCGAAGACCAGGGCCAGATTCACCGACATGCCCACGGCGATGAAGAACAGCCCCAGCAGCAGGCCCTTGAAGGGCTCGATATTGGCTTCCAGCTCGTGACGATAGACGGTATCGGCCAGCAGCACGCCCCCCAGGAAGGCACCCAGCGCCATCGACAGACCGGCCCATTCCATGACCAGCGCCATGCCCAGCACCATGAATAGCGCCGCGGCGGTGAACACTTCATGGACCTCGCTACGGGCGACGAAGGCCAGCACCCGCGGGAACACCAGCCGGCCGAAGACGATCGCAGCCACGACCATGCCGACGCCCCGCAGCACCTGGATCCAGGTATCGCCCGAGGCGACGCTGATCTCGTTGGCGAACAGCGGCAACAGCGCCAGTAGCGGGATGACCGCCAGATCCTGGAACAGCAGGATGGCGAACGCCGCCTGACCGTGAGGGCTGGCCAATTGGTGGCGTTCGTTGAGCACCTGCAGCGCGAAGGCGGTCGATGACAGCGCCAGGATCAGGCCGAGCAGGACCGACACTTCGAGGGTCAGCCCCAGTACCAACCCGAGCGGTGTCAGCAGCGCCGCGCAGCCTGCCAGTTGCAGGCTGCCCAGCCCCAGCAGGCGCTTGCGCATGGTCCACAAGCGTGCCGGTTCGAGTTCCAGGCCGATCAGGAACAGCAGCATCACCACCCCGAACTCGGCGAAGTGCAGCACCGTTTCCGGCTCGGCGATGAAGCCGGTGATCGACGGACCGAGCACCAGTCCGGCAGCCAGGTAACCGAGAATCGAGCCCAACCCCAGGCGCTGGAACAGCGGTACGGCGATGATCGCCGCGCCCAGCAGCACGGCAGCTTCGAACAGAAAATCCATGTCGGTCGATCCTCACAAGCCTCGGATGCATGCTACAGCGAGCGCCTCCCGCTCGGCCAGAGAGCGGGTCGCCGTGGCGCTCAATCGCGGCGAAACGGTAGGCGGGCCTCGGCGGCCAGGTGATAGGCCGCGACATGCGCGCGCTCCTCGGCACAGAAACGGGCGACGGCGCGGCGAAAATCGGGATGAACGATATGATGCAACGAACGCAGCCGGCGCGGCGCGAATCCGCGGCTGAGCTTGTGCTCGCCCTGGGTGCCGGGGTCGAAGCGCGTCAGGGCGTTGGCCAGGCAGTGCTCGATGCCCTGGTAGTAGCAGGTTTCGAAATGCAGGCAGTCGGCCTCGACCTCGCTGCCCCAGTAGCGACCATAGAGGGTATCGCTGCCCTGCAGGCACAGCGCGGCGGCGACCGGTCGTTCGCCGTGAAGTGCCTGTATCAGCAGCAATGCATCGGGCATCGTCTCGCGCAGGCGGCGAAAGAAGTCCAGCGTCAGGTAGGGCTGCTGGCCGCGCTCGAAATAGGTCATCTGGTAGCAGCGATAGAAATGCTCCAGCGCGGCCGCGTCGATCGCCTGGCCGGAAAGCCGGCGCATCGTCAGGCCCTGCTCGGCGACCCGCCGACGTTCGCGCTTCACCTCCTTGCGACGCTTGGCGCTCATCGCGGCGAGAAACCCCTCGAAGTCGCCGAAGCCGCGATCCCGCCACTGGAACTGCACCGCCTGGCGTTCGAGCAGTTCGGGACACACCGCCAGCCAGTCGTCGACCTCGTCGTCCTCGGCGAACAGCAGGTGCCAGCTGGACAGCGCATCGTCGCAGCAATGCCCGGCCAGCGCCGCGATTACCGTTCGCCGCTGGGACGCATCGAGGGCAACCGAGGTCAGCAGCCGCGGGCCGGGCACCGGCGTAAAGGGAATCGCCGTCAGGCCCTTGGGATAGTAGGCGCCACCGGCGCGCTCCCAGGCGTCCGCCCAGGCCCAGTCGAAGACGTACTCGCCATAGGAGTGATCCTTGCGATAGCGCGGCAACGCGGCGACGAGTTCGCCGCCGACCCGGACCAGTAAGTGCTGCGGCATCCAGCCGCTCGCCGGACTCACCGCCCCGCTGGCTTCGAGGGCATAGAGGAATTCATGACGCAAAAAGGGCTGATCGGCCGGCACCAGCGCATTCCAGCCCGCTACCGGCGCCTGTTCCATGGCCTCGATCGTCTCGACCTCGAACTGCATCCCATCCTCCCTGTCGTCGCACTGCGCCGATAACGGGCGCATGTTGTACGCCTGTCTTTGCGTCCGCTAGTGATAAGGTATCGCCATCCACGACGCGCGCGGTCAACGCCGCGCGAGCGAAGTCACAATGAGCGCGAAGCATAAAGAGAGCCAAGCCATGGACCGACGCCCCACGACCACGCCACCCGCCACCGCCGACGCCACCAACCTGATGGCCATTGCCGCTTTCGCGCTCAGCGTGCTGTCGGTGTTCGTCGCCCCCGCGGCCGTCGCCGGTGTGGTCTGCGGCCACCTCGCCCGCCATCGAATTCGCCGCAGCGGCGAACGCGGCGACAGCTGGGCACTGGCCGCACTGATCATCGGTTACCTGATGATCGTGTTGGCGCTGGGTGGATTGCTGCTGTTCGGCGGCTTCATGCTGACCGTGTTCGGCATCATGGCGTTCACCGTCTAGCCAGCATCTTTGGCACTCGCGACCGGCCCGCCGCCGGGTTGCGGCGAGCGGGCCGGGAGAAGCGAAAATCGTGGAGCCGTATCGCTAGTCGGGAGTGCCCCGCATCAGTTCCCGTTGAGCGCCTTGTCCAGCGCCAGCAGCGCGGCCTGCCAGGAGGCGGCATCCGCCGCGGCATTGTAGGCCAGCGGCAGGCCGTTCTCTTCGCCTATTTCAGTGGCGTCGGGATTGCTGAAGGCATGCTTGGCCTGCGGATAGTTGATCACCTTGATAGTGGCGCCCTGGCTCTTGAGCTTGGCGGCCATGGCCTTCAGCGCGTCACGCTTGACCAGAGGATCGTCGGCGCCGTTGTGCAGCTGGACGATGCCATCGAAGGGCTGCGGCTTGTCGACCGCCTGAGTGGGGCTGCCGTGAAAGCTGATCGCGGCCTCGATGGGCATGCCGGCCAGCGCCATGTTCATCACCACCCCACCGCCGAAGCAGTAGCCGATCGCCGCGATATGATCGCCATCGACCGCCGGGTTTTCGCGCAGTTTGGCCATCGCCGCCTCGAGACTCGCGCGCGCCGTCGGCCAGTCCTGCATCACCCGGCTGGAGAACTCGCCCGCTTCGTCGGGGTGGCTGGTGGCCTGGCCGTTGCCGTACATGTCGACCGCCAGGGCGACGAAGCCCAGCGCAGCCAGCTGATCGGCCCGGTGCTTGACGTAATCGTTGAGGCCCCACCACTCGTGGACGATCAACACCGCCGGGCGCGGCTCGGGGTCGGCGACGTTGCGCGCCAGGTAGCCCTGGTAGGTCTTGCCGCCGGTCGAGTATTCGAAGACCTCGCCCTGGACCCGCGGCCCCTGATCGATGGTCACGGTGGGTGCGGCCGCTTCGCCGGTCGCTTCCTGGGCAATCGCCAGCGGGGCAACGGCCAGCGCGGGAATCAACCACATCAGCTTGAACAGGGTGCGCATAGGTTTCCTCATTTTTGGTCTTTGCTTGACTGCACGGACTCTAGTGTCGCACGCCACTCGGCCAGTGCCTGCTGAACCCGGTTGCGGCCCTGGTGCTTGGCTTCGTACAAGCCCATGTCGGCACGATGCATGAGCGCGTCGGGCGGTTCATCGTCGCGGCGCTCGGCGACGCCGAAGCTGACGGTGAAATTGAGCCACTGGCCATGGAATTCGACGCGTACGTTCTCGAACTTGCGTCGCAGCCGCTCGGCGAGCATAGCCGCCTCGACCAGCGACTGGCCATCCAGCATCAGCGCGAACTCCTCACCGCCGATGCGGCCGAAGAGATCGTCGGCGCGCAGCGTGCTGCGGCAGATCTCCCCCACGCTGGCAAGCACCAGGTCACCGGCGGCGTGTCCCCAAGTATCATTGATCGCCTTGAAATGGTCGATGTCGAAGTACACCAGCGATAGCCGGGTGTCACGGCTGCCGACGCCCTCCAGCTCGCCGCGCAGGCAGCCCAGGAAGGCGCCGCGATTGAGCGCGCCGGTCAGGCTGTCGGTGGTCGATAGCTCGTGCAGCTTGACCTCGCGCTGCTTGCGCTCGGTGATGTCGCGGGCGACGGCCAAAAGCCAGTCATGCTGACCGTTGAGTGAGTTCATGTAGGGCGAACAGCCGACCTCCAGCCAGACATAGTGCCCCCGAGCATGGCGCACCCGCATTTCGAGTTGCGCCCCATGGTCGCTGGCTATCGCTTCGGCGATACGCCGCTGCACGTGTGGCGCGTCATCGGGCGGCAACAACTCGAGCAGCGCGCGTAACTGCAGCGTATCGGGGGCATGACCGAGGATGCGCTCGACCGAGGGCGAGACGAAGCGGCACAAGCCGTCGGCGTCGATCAGCAGGATCAGATCGCTGACGTTCTCGACGATGAAACGGTAGCGACGCTCGCTGTCGACCAGCGCCAGTTGGGCCTGCTTGCGTAGCGTGACGTCCTCGCAGAAGCCGTGCCACAGCACGCTGCCATCGACCTGACGCTCGGGAGTCGCGCGACCCTGGACCCAGCGTGGATGACCGTCGGGATGGCGATAGCGGAACTCATACCGCCAGACGCTCAGCCGCCGGGCGCTGCGATGCACGCTATGCCACAGGCCCTCTAGGTCGTCGGGATGGACGCGTCCGATTGCCGCCGAGGCATCGTTCATGACGGCTCGCGCCGGCAGCCCGAAGAGACGCTGGGCGCCGGCGCTGACGAACGGGAAACTCAGCTCGCCGCCAGCGCTCAGGCGACACTGGTAGAGCGCTCCCGGCAGCTGCTCGCCCAGCTTGGCGAAACGCTCGAGCAGGGCCTGGCGCTCGGTGACATCGACCAGCGAGCCGACCAGCTCGGTCACCTCGCCATGCTCATCACAATGCAGCGCGATGTCGTCCTGCAGGTGATGGACGCTGCCGTCGCGGTGGGTCAACGAATAATGCAGGCTCAGATGGCGCTTGCCAGTGCGGCGCGCCTCGTCGAGGCGTGCCAGCAGCGTGTCCCGGGTCTCAACGTCGAGCCGCTCGAGCCACAACTGCGGTCGCTCGCGCAACGCCTGTCGCTCGAGACCGCTGAGATCGGCGATATTGGCCCCCAGGTAATGCAGCCGTCCCAGCCACCAGTCGCGATCGGTGGCGTACACCACGGCGGGCGATGCGCCCAATAGCGCATCCATGAAACGCGGCAGTAGTTGCAATGACGATGCCGGCATGCCTTGCGGCCCCCACGTGAGTTCCTTGTATACCGCGTCGCAGCTTCCCAGAGGCATTCTAGTCGCCTGCCGTGCGCCGCCATGGCGTCACGGCGGGCGTCGATTCCTCGTCGGTATCCCTCTCAGCGCATGCCGGCCTAGTGGGAGCGACACAGGCCAGCACCAGCTCGTGCAAGTCATGCGGCGTCAACTCGGCACGCTGTGCCTGCGACTGGCCCTCCCAGACGACCAGCAGGGCGGGTGCCTCGCGGGTCTGGTCGACGCCGACGACACGCCCTACGCAGCGCCGCCGCGGGTCGCGCAGCCGCGCCCCGATCAATCGATGGGCCTGGTCAACGCTCGCGTTCATGGTTCCTCTGCATGGTCGAATGCTCCACCGCAACGGTTATACGTTTCAGGCTAGCTTAGCAGGCCAGCATCGAGTCCTCGAACGGACTTGGCCTCCGGCAGCGCTTCACTCGTAAGCCATCGCCGCCACGCCTCGTAAGCCACTGCTCCTAGTAGCCGGCATATAAAAAAGGGCGCCCAAGGCGCCCTGCAATCGTCAGCGAGTATTATAAGGCGGCGGCATGCCGATGCGACATCCGTACGGAGCCGTGAGAGCGCGAGGAGGTCTCACCGGCACGCCGCCACACCTGACGGGGATACCGAATTCAGCGAGCCGCGGCCTGCATCGCCAAGGCGGTATCCAGCATGCGGTTGGAAAAGCCCCACTCGTTGTCGTACCAGGCCATGACCTTGACCAGCCGGCCGTTGACGCGGGTATGGTTGGCGTCGAACGTGGAGGAATGGGCGTCGTGATTGAAGTCGATCGACACCAGCGGCTGAGCATTGACCGCCAGGATCGACGAATCGGCCGCCGCCTTCTCGACGATGGCATTGACCTCTTCCTTGCTGGTCTCGCGACTCGCGGTGAAGGTCAGGTCGACCAGCGAGACGTTGATCACCGGGATACGCACGGCCAGGCCGTCGAGCTTGCCGTTGAGTTCCGGCAACACCAGGCCGACCGCGGCGGCGGCACCGGTCTTGGTGGGAATCATCGACTGGGTCGCGCTACGCGCCCGGTACGGATCCTTGTGATAGACGTCCGACAGGTGCTGATCGTTGGTATAGGCGTGCACGGTGGTCATCAGGCCGTTTTCAATGCCCAGGGCATCGTTGAGCGCCTTGGCCACCGGCGCCAGGCAGTTGGTGGTGCACGAGGCGTTGGAAACCACGCGATGCTCGGCGGTCAATATGTCGTCGTTGACGCCGTAGACCACCGTGGCGTCGACGTCGGTTCCGGGTGCCGAGATCAAGACCCGCTCGGCGCCGGCCTCGAGGTGCTTGGCAGCCGCATCGCGCTTGGTGAACAGCCCGGTGCACTCCATCACCAGATCGACCTTGAGCTCGCGCCACGGCAGTTGGGCGGGATCGCGCTGGGCGAGCGTGCTGATTCGATCGCCGTCGACCGATAGCGCCTCGTCGTCGTGGCCGACATCGTGACTAAAATGACCGTGCACGCTGTCATGCTTGAGCAGATGCGCATTGAGCGCCGGATCGCCCAGGTCATTGATGGCGACCACCTGGATACGATCCCGATAGCCGTTTTCATATAACGCTCGCAAAACGTTACGACCGATACGTCCGAACCCGTTGATGGCGACACGCAGTGTCATGGTGGCCTCCTTCAAAGCAACGTGGTGGCGTGAACCTGCTACGCGATCGCCTCTCGCTCTCCTGTTGGAGCGAGAGGCGATCGCCATGAAATAATCCTACGCTTTATGCACAATCTGGCCCAAAGAATGACGACGTTCAAGTAAATTTTTTGGTAAATTTACACACATACTTACCTAACAGTGACTAGGGGTTGTCCATGGCTATCCACGACACCATTTCCAGCGTCACCCAGCGCATCCGTGAGCGCTCCTCCGAGCGCCGCGCCGCCTACGAGCGTCATATGCAGGATCAGCACCGCCAGGGCGTGCATCGCGGCGAGCTTTCCTGCGGCAACCTGGCGCACGGCTTCGCCGCCTGCGGGCCGCAGGACAAGAATCAGCTAAAACTGATGAACAGCGCCAATCTGGGCATTGTTTCGTCATATAACGACATGTTGTCCGCTCACCAGCCGCTGGCGCCCTTCCCCGACATGATCAAGGAAGCCGCACGCCAGATGGGCTCCACCGCTCAGTTCGCCGGCGGCGTGCCGGCGATGTGCGACGGCGTCACCCAGGGCCAGCCGGGCATGGAACTGTCGCTGTTCTCGCGCGACGTGATCGCCATGGCGACCGCCGTGGCGCTTTCGCACAACATGTTCGACGCCGCTCTCTACCTGGGCATCTGTGACAAGATCGTGCCGGGCCTGTTCATCGGTGCGGCCCGCTTCGGCCACCTGCCGGCGATATTCGTGCCGGGCGGCCCGATGACCAGCGGCCTGTCGAACAGCGAGAAGGCCCGCGTGCGCCAACTCTACACCGAAGGCAAGGTCGGTCGCGCCGAGCTGCTCGAAGCCGAGTCCGAGTCCTACCATGGCCCCGGCACCTGCACCTTCTATGGCACCGCCAACTCCAACCAGCTGATGATGGAGATGATGGGCCTGCACCTGCCGGGCGCCTCCTTCGTCAATCCCAACACGCCGCTGCGCGAGGCGCTGACCCGCTATGCCGCCGAACAGTCGATCCGCAACAGCGAGCCGGGCGGCAACTACCGGCCGTTCTGGAAGCAGATCAACGAGAAGGCGATCGTCAATGCCATGGTCGGCCTGCTGGCCTCCGGCGGCTCGACCAACCACACCCTGCATCTGGTCGCCATGGCCGGCGCCGCCGGCATCACCATCAACTGGGACGATTTCGCCGAACTGTCCGCGGTGGTGCCCAGCATGACCCGCATCTATCCCAACGGGCAGGCCGACGTGAACCATTTCCAGGCCGCCGGCGGCATGAGCTATCTGATTCGCGAACTGCTCGACGCCGGCCTGCTGCATCGCGACATCGACTGCGTGTTCGGCGGCGACCTTTCCGACTATACCCAGGAACCGTTCCTCGAGAACGGCGAACTGGTGTGGCGCGAGGGGCCCACCGAGAGCCTCGACCCGGATGTGTTGCGCCCGGCCAGCGAGCCGTTCTCGCCCACCGGCGGTCTCGCCGTGCTCGACGGCAACCTGGGCCGCGGGGTGATCAAGATCTCCGCGGTCAAGCCCGAATTCCGTCACGTCGAAGCGCCGGTGCGCCTGTTCAGCGACCAGAACGAGCTCAAGGCGGCTTTCGACGCCGGCGAACTCGACCGCGATGTGGTCGTGGTGGTGCGCTTCCAGGGACCGCGTGCCAACGGCATGCCCGAACTGCACAAGCTGACCCCCTATCTCGGTGTGCTGCAGGATCGCGGCTACAAGGTGGCGCTGGTCACCGACGGGCGCATGTCGGGCGCCTCGGGCAAGGTCCCGGCGGCGATCCACGTGACCCCCGAAGCCTACGACGGCGGTCCGCTGGCGCGCCTGCGCGAGGGCGACGTGGTACGCCTCGATCCCGAGAACGGCGAGCTCAAGGCGCTGGTCGACGACGCCGAATGGCAGGCTCGCGAGCCCGTCACCACCGACATCGAGAGCTACCGTTACGGCATGGGTCGTGAACTGTTCGCCGGCTTCCGCAGCCTGGTCGGCGGGGCCGAGGATGGCGCCGCCACCTTCGGCGGCTTCGAGGCGCGCGACGTCGACAATGGAGAGCGTACCGCATGACGCGTCCGGCGCTGATCGGCGACATCGGCGGCACCAATGCGCGCTTCGCGCTGGTGACCCCCGACACCTTCGACCTGCAGGATATCCAGACCCTGCGCTGTGCCGACTACCCGACGCTGGAAGCCGCGGTCCGCGACTACCTGGCCCGCGTCGGCGCCGACGGCGAGCGCGTTCCGCGCGAGGCCTGCCTGGCGTTCGCCTGTCCGGTGCATGATGACGATGTCCGCCTGACCAACAACGCCTGGCGCTTTTCCAAGCGCCGGGTGAAGGCCGACCTGGAGCTCGATCTATTCAAGGTGATCAACGATTTCACCGCTCAGGCGCTGGGCGTCCCGCACATCGACGCCGATCAACTGGTCGCGATCGGCGAGGGTCAGGCCGAAGCCCACCGCGCCCGCCTGGTGATCGGCCCGGGCACCGGCCTGGGCATGGCCGGGCTGTTCCCCGGCCAGCACGACTGGATTCCGTTGCCCACCGAGGGCGGCCACGTCACCTTTGCACCCACCGACGCCTTCGAGCAGCAACTGGTATCCTTCCTGCGCGGCAGCTACGGTCGCGTGTCGGTAGAGCGCGTGCTCTGCGGCCAGGGGCTGCTTGATCTGTATCGCGCCCACGCTCACGATGCGGGCATCGGCCCACGCCATGAGAGCCCGGCGGCGGTCACCGATGGCGCGCGTGACGGCGATCCCATCGCCGAGGCGACGATCCTGCGCTTTCTCAAGATGCTCGGCGACGTCTGCGGCGACGCGGCCCTGACCTTCGGCGCGCGCGGTGGCGTCTATCTCTGTGGTGGCGTCGTGCCGCGACTGATCGACTGGCTTCCGCAAAGCGATTTTCGTCGCGCCTTCGCCGACAAGGGGCGCATGAGCGACTTCAACGCCAGCTTGCCGGTGTGGGTGGTCACGGCGCCCTGGACCGGCCTGCTCGGCGCCTGCGAAGCCCTGCACAACCAGGAGGTTTCATGATCCCCGCTAGTCTGCGTCACTTGATCGATGACACCCGCGGCCAGCGCCGGGCCGAATGGGAAGGCCGCGACGTGTGGCTGGCCAACGAACCCTGGGGCGAGCTCGCCGTATCGCTGCAGGGCGCCCAGGTGCTGCATTTTCGCCCCCCCGGCGATGACATCGACGGCTGGCTGTGGGTGACGCCGACCCCGCAGGCGCTGCCCGGGGCGATCCGCGGCGGCATTCCGGTCTGCTGGCCGTGGTTCGCCGACGAGTCGCCGGATGGCAAGGGTCCGACGCACGGCCCGGCGCGCACGGCCGACTGGCGGCTCGATGCCGCCGACGAGCATCAGGAAGGCATCGAACTGCACCTGTCGCCGGTCGAGCGATTACATGAACAGCTCGTGCCCCGCGTGGTGATCCAGGCCAACGCCAACCGGCTGCATGTCGAGGTGATCACCGAACACATCGGCGAAACGCCGGTCAAGTACACCGGCGCGCTGCACAGCTATTTCAGCGTCAAGCACTGCCACTGGTGCCGCGTCGAGGGCCTGGCCGGCGCGCGCTATCTCGACAAGCTCGAGGGCTTCGCCGAGCACGTCCAGCAGGGCGAGCTGGGCATCCGCGGGCCGGTCGATCGCATCTACCAGTCCAACCGCGAGGCGGTTCTCGACGACGGCGTGCGCCGCCTGCGCATCGCCAAGCAGGGCAGCGACTCGACGGTGGTCTGGCATCCCGACAGCGCGCTGCCCGACGACACCCCCGCCGACGCGGGCCAGCGCTTCCTGTGCGTCGAGGCGGCCTGCACGCGGGTCGATCCGGTATGGCTGGTCCCCGGCGCCCAGCACTTGCTGTCGACCACCATCAGCCGCGACGGGGACTTCGCATGAGCGACCCGCTGGCGTTCGACGCGCCCTTCCTGCTGGGCATGATGCGCCTTCACAACGCCTATGAACTGTCGACGCCCACGGCGCTGGCCGACTGGCTCGAGGCGCGTCTCGACGAAGGTCTGCACTGGTTCGATCATGCCGACATCTACGGCAGCCGCGAATGCGAGACGCGCTTCGGCGAAGCCCTCCGGGCACGCCCGGCGCTGGCCTCTCGCGTGCGCGTGGTAGCCAAGGTGAACATCGTGCTTCCCGGGCTCGACGACTCGGGTTTCGCCGTCAAGCACTACGACACCACTCCCGGGTACCTGAGCGCCTCGATCGACGCCTCGCTTGCGCGGCTGGGCGTCGAGCGCCTCGATCACTTGCTGCTGCACCGCCCCGACCCGCTGATGGAACCCGCGGAAACGGCCGGGGCGCTCGATGCCGCGATCGACGCCGGCAAGGTCGGCGCGGTCGGCGTGTCGAACTTCATGCCCGAGCAGTGGCGACGCCTGCAGCGCGCGATGCGCCACGAGCTGTACGCTCATCAGTTGGAACTCTCGCTGGCCCACGCCGAGCCGCTGTTCGACGGCCTCTACGACGCCGTGCTCAACGACGGCCACCGGCCGATGGCCTGGGCGCCGTTGGGCGGCGGCAGCGTCTTCGAGGACGTCCTCGGCAGCTCGCTGAGTTCGCTTGCCGAAACCCTCGGTGTCAGCCGGGCCGGACTCGCGCTGGCCTGGCTGCGGCGCATTCCCGGCTCGCCGGTGCCGGTGATCGGCACGCTCAAGGCCTCGCGGATCCAGGCGCTGGTCACCGACAGCAACCTGACGATCGACCGCGCCACCTGGTTCATGCTGCTCGAGGAGTCGCGCGGCCATCGCGTCGGCTGAACGGCGCTTTCGGTAAATGCGCTTTCGGCCAATGGCGAATTGCTCGTCATACTGAGGCGCGGGATCATCACGTGACACGATTCACCTTCGACCCTCAATTGACGCTGACAACAAAAGGACACGCCCTCATGTTCCAACTCACCCGCAGCGTGACCTGGCAGGCGTTGCAACGCCTGCACCGGGAAACCGCCGACGATCGCATCCGCGACTACTTCACCGCCGATCCCGCGCGCTTCGACAAGATGAGTCTGCGCGTCGGCGGGCTGTTCCTCGATTACTCCAAGCACCACATTTCCGATGCGGTGCTCGCCAAGCTGATCGAGCTGGCCAAGCATTCGGCGCTGGTGCAGCGCCGCGCGCAGATGTTCTCCGGCGACATCATCAACGTCACCGAAGACCGCCCGGTACTGCACACCGCCCTGCGCAACCTCGCCGACGAGCCATTGATGGTCGACGGCAAGGACGTGATGCCCGAGATCCGCAGCACCCGCGAGCAGATCCGCGACTTCTCCGAGGCCGTCCGCGACGGCAGCTGGAAGGGCTACAACGGCAAGCGCATCAAGGACGTGGTCAACATCGGCATCGGCGGATCGGACCTGGGTCCCAACATGGCCTGCCGGGCACTGCTCAAGTATCGCCACAGCGAACTCAACTTCCACTTCGTCTCCAACGTCGACGGCGCGCACATCCAGAAGGTGCTGAGGGCGCTGGATCCGGCGACCACGCTGTTCATCGTATCGACCAAGACCTTCTCGACCCAGGAGACACTGCTCAACGCCAAGACCGCGCGACGCTGGTTCCTCGACAACGCCGGCGAAGACGCCGATGTCGGCGCGCACTTCATCGCCGCCTCGACCAACCGCAAGGCGGCGATGGAGTTCGGCATTCGCGAGGAGAACGTCTTCGAGTTCTGGGCCTGGGTCGGCGGGCGCTATTCGATGTGGTCGTCGATCGGCCTGCCGATCGCCCTGTCGATCGGCTTCGATGGCTTCATGGAACTTCTCGAGGGCGCCTACGAGATGGATCAGCACTTCATCGAGGCGCCGTTCGAGCAGAACATGCCGGTGCTGATGGCGCTGATCGGCATCTGGTACATCAACTTCCAGGGCGCCGAGACCCAGGCCATCGTGCCCTACGATCAGGCGCTGCATCAGTTGCCGTCGTTCCTGCAGCAACTCGACATGGAGTCCAACGGCAAGTCGGTGGACATCTTCGGCCATCCCGTGGATTACAAGACCGGCCCGATCGTCTGGGGCCAGACCGGTTCCAACGGCCAGCACGCCTTCTTCCAGCTGCTGCACCAGGGTACGCGCTACGTGCCGATCGACTTCATCGCCTCGCTCAAGCCCGACGAGGGCATGGAGGAGCATCACTTCGCGCTGCTCACCAACATGCTCGCCCAGGCCAACGCCTTCATGGAGGGCAGCCAGGAAGGCAGCCGACTCGACCCCTACAGCTGCCCCGGCAACCGGCCGTCTAGCACGCTGCTGCTCGACGAACTGACGCCGCGCAACCTCGGCGCGCTGCTCGCGCTCTATGAACACAAGGTGTTCGTCCAGGGGGTGATCTGGAACATAAACTCCTTCGATCAGTGGGGCGTGCAGCTCGGCAAGCGCATCGCCGGCGAGATCAGCGAGCGCATCGACGAACGCACCCAGGACTTCGACGCCTCGACCCAGGGTCTGCTGGCCCTGATGCGCGAGCATTTCCCGGCGCATCGCCCCGCCGAGACGGCGGGCGCGAAGACGTCCAAGAAGCCATCCACCAACCGGCAAGGCAAGCGCTGATGACTCCCGTGATCGCCTTCGGCGAGGCCCTCGTCGACATGCTATCGAGCCGCCTGGGCGACGCCAGCGGCCAGGAAACCTTCACCCCCTATGCCGGCGGTGCACCGGCCAACGTTGCCGTGGCCTGCGCCCGGCTCGGCGTGCCCAGCCGCTTTCTGGGCATGGTCGGCGAGGACCGCTTCGGGCGATTCCTGACCGACGAGATGGCCAGCCACGGCGTCGACGTCTCGGGCGTGGTGACCACCTCCGAGGCGCGCACCGCGCTGGCCTTCGTCTCGCGCGACGCGCACGGCGAGCGCACCTTCGATTTCTACCGGCCGCCGGCGGCGGATCTGTTGTATCGGCTCGAGCACCTGCCGACGGGGGTGTTCGCCAAACCGGCGATCGTCCACCTGTGCAGCAACAGCCTGACCGAGGAGACCATCGCCGAGACCACCCTGACGCTGGCCGACATCGCCCAGCGCTCGGGTAGCCTGGTCAGCGTCGACGCCAACCTGCGCGCCAACCTGTGGCCGGACGGCCAGGTCGACGTCGCTCGGGTCACCGCGCTGCTCGACCGTGCCCAACTGGTCAAGCTCTCCGCCGACGAGGTCGAGGCGCTGCGCGGCGACCATCCGGTGGACGCCTGGATCAGCCAGCGCCTGGCCGCCGGGGTGCGGCTGGTGGTGATCACCGACGGCGCCGAGCCGGTGAGTGTGCACCGCCTCGACCAACGCTTCGAGATCGTCCCGCCCGCGGTCCAGGCGGTCGACACCACCGCCGGTGGCGACGCCTTCATCGGCGGCCTGCTGGCGATGCTCGCCGAGGCCGACATCGATGCCGCCGGCTTTGCCGACTGGTGCGACGACAGCGAGGGACTGCAGCGCGCGGTCCGGATCGCCTGCCGCTGTGGCGCGCATGCCGTCACCCTACCGGGTGCCTACGCCGCGCTGCCCTCGCGCGAGGATCTCGAACGGCTCAAGCACTGAGCCGGCCGGGACCGGCGCGCTCAACCCAGTCGTTGGCCCAGCCAGTCGCCGATCACCCCGATCTGCTCCGGGCATAGCGCGTGGGCCATGGGAAAGCTGCGGTATTCGGCGGGCACGCCCAGTTCGCGGACCTTTTCATAACCCGCGCGGCCCAATTGTTCGGGAACCACCGGGTCGAAGGTGCCGTGATGCACGGCGGTGGGTAGGTCCAGGTTGGCGGCTGCCAGCCGCAGCGAATCGGCGGTGGCGAAATAGGTCGACAGCGCCAGCAATCCGGCCAGCGGCTCGGGATAGCTCAGGGCCGCCTCGTAGGCCACCGCGCCGCCCTGCGAGAAACCGGCGACGACGATCCGCCGGCTGTCGATGCCGGCCGCACGCTGGGCATCGATCAATTCATGGACGTAGCCCGCCGAGGCCTTGAGCTGCACCTCGTCGACCTCTCGGGAAAGATCCATCGCCAGAATGTCGTACCAGGCCGGCATGCGCATCCCGCCGTTGACGGTCACCGCGCGCTGCGGCGCGTGCGGCAACACGCAGCGTAGCGCCAGGCCTTTGGGCAGGTTGAGTGCCGGCAACAGCGGAGCGAAGTCGTTGCCATCGGCGCCCAGCCCGTGCAGCAGGATCAGCGCCGCATCGGCGCTCGCGCCGTTGCGCGGCTCGATGATCAATGGCTCTCGGGGCATGTCTTCTCCTCATTCGATCGATCGTTTGCGCCAGCCTATCACGCCGCCCGGCCAGGCGGTCAGAAGGGCCAGAAACGCGGTATCAACAAAAGCGCCGTGGCCCCGACCAGCAGGTCGAGCAACCCGCCCACGCGCAGGAAATCGCCGAACCGATAGCCGCCCGGGCCATAGACCATCAGATTGGTCTGGTAGCCGATCGGCGTCAGGAAACTCGCCGAGGCGGCGAACATCACCGCGATGGCGAACGGCATCACGCTCACCCCCAGGCTCTCGGCCGCGGTGGTCACCACCGGGAAGGCGATCACCGCCGCCGCGTTGTTGGTGACCAACTCGGTGAGCAGCGCCACCAGCACGTAGCAACCGATCAATAGCAGATACGCGTCGCCGCCGGCCAGGCCCAGCGCCTGGCCGGCGATCGCGGCGGCGGCGCCGGAGCTCTCCAGCGCCGCACCCAGGCCGAACGAGGCGGCGATGGTCAGCAGTACCCGGGTATCCAGCCCGCGTTTGGCCGCGCCCACCGTGCAGCAACCACTGAGCATGCTCAACGCGGCACCCAGCATCGCCGCCTTGAGCATGCTCATCACGCCCAGCGAGGCCAGCAGCACCACGCCGGCGAGGATGCTCCAGGCCAGCCAGGCCTTCTCGTGGACGGGCCGTGCCTGGCCGTTGATCTGGCTGACCAGCAGGAAGTCCCGCGACTGGCGATGGCGCTCGATGAACGGCGGACGCGCCTCGAGCAGCAGCACGTCGGCCGGCTGCAAGCGGATCTGGCCGAGATTGCCGGCGACCCGCTCGCCGTTGCGGCACACCGCGAGCACCGCCGCGCCGTAGAGCGTACGGAAATGCCCCTCGCGGATACGCTGACCGATGAACTGGCACTGGTCGGAGACCACCGCCTCGACCAGCCGACGCTCGCGAAAATCCTTGCTCAGGCTCGACTCGCCGAGGCTCGAGGGCTGCAGGCCACGGACCTGCTGGAGTTCGACCGCCGCGTCGCGGGTCCCGGCGAAGATCAGCCGGTCGCCGCCCTTGAGCTTCTCGCCCGGGCCGACCACGCTGACCACGTTGCCGTCGCGCTCGATCTCGACCAGAAACAGCCCGCCGAGGTGACGCAGCCCCGCTTCCTCGACCGTCCTGTCGACCAGCGGTCCGCCAGCGGCCACCGCCATCTCGATGGTGAACTCGCGAGGGTTCTCGAAGGCCTGGTCGGCACTGCGCCGGCTCGGCAACAGGCGATTGCCGAGGCATAGCAGGTACACCAACCCCACCAGGGTGACCGGCACGCCGACCCAGGCGATATCGAACAGACGCAGCGTCAACTCGGGATAACGGTCGCTGAGCAGGCCATGGACCACCAGGTTGGTACTGGTGCCGAGCAGCGAACAGGTGCCACCGAGGATCGAGGCGAAGCTCAACGGCATCAAAAAGCGGTGCGGCTGCATCCGCAACCGACGACTCCAGCCGATCACCGCGGGAATGTAGGTAGCCACGACCGGCGTGTTGTTGACGAAGGCGCTCATAAAAGAAACCGGCAGCAACAGCCGCCAGGAGGCCCGCCACTCGCTGCTGGGGCGACCCAATACGTAACGTATGATCAGATCGATGCCACCGGTCTCGCGGATGCTGGCGACCAGCACGTACATGAACGCCACGGTGAACAGGCCGCTGCTCGAGAAGCCCGCCAGCGCCTGCTGGGCATCGATCACCCCCAGCACGAACAGCAGGATGACCCCGCCCAGCAGGATGATGTCGGCGCCCAGGCGCGTGGTGCCCATCAGCACGAACACGGCGATGACGGTGGCGAGCGCTATCCAGGCATCGAGAGGCATGGCGGTCCTGCATTACGAAGGGAACGTAACGCATTCTGACCGCCTCGCTTTAGATCATGAAGTTATTTGTAGAAATGTGGCTATGCCGAAAAGAATTAAGCATCCTGCTTGCCCGGATACGGCGCGCCGCCTAGCCCCCAGGGCGCCTTCAGCGACTGGACGGGCATCTCCTGATGACGTTCGCCTGCCGGCAGCAGCGCCTCGGCCGGAGTATCGTCAGTGGCGGAGGATGCCGCAGGCCGGTGCTCCAGAGCTTCCAGCCTCTTCAGAACCTCCGGCGTATCGACATCGGCCGGGATACACATCAGGCCACAGCGGCGCAGCCATTCACCGCCGCGAATACTGCTGGTGTAACGCAGCAGCGGCGCCGAGAGCACCATGCCCAGCAGCACCGGCGACAGCCACCAGAAGAACAGCGGCGCGTAGTAGTAGCTGATCACCCCCCAGACGATCCCGATCAGCGTCATCGCCCCGGTTCGCCGCCAGGCGACGCTCCACGGAATCAGTCGCCCGCCACGCACCTGGGAACTCCACGACACGGTGCGCCCAATCAACACGCTGATCACGAACCAGGCGTGGAACGCCATCATCAGTGGCGCGATCAATACCGAGAAGATGATCTCCATCAGCGCACTGACGGTCAGCCGCAGGCCGCCGCCGAAATCGCGCCGACGCTGCTGCAGGCCGACCACGATGCCCAGCAGCTTGGGCAACAGCAGCATGATCACGGTGATCGCCAGCAGCGAGGCAATCATCGCCACCCGCGACTCGGGCCATTCGGGGAACAGCTGGTATCCCGAGTTGAAGAAGCGCACCTTGGCCAGCGCATTGAAGACCGCATCCACGGTACTCAGGCTGAGCATGATCAGCCACAGCAGCGAGGCGACATAGGCCAGCGCGCCGAGCAGGAAATGCAGGCGGTTGATGGGGTGCAGGCGCTTGGCGAGCAGCAGCCGCAAGTGCTGCATGTTGCCCTGGCACCAGCGCCGATCGCGCTTGGCGTAGTCGACCATGTTGCCGGGCAGTTCCTCGTAGCTATCCTCGAGGCCGGCGTGCAGCCGCACCTCCCAGCCGGCGCGACGCAACAGCGCCGCCTCGACGAAATCGTGGCTGAGGATCTCGCCGCCCATCGGCGCCTTGCCGGGCAGCGATGGCAGCCCGCAGTGCTTGACGAAGGCCTCGACGCGAATGATCGCGTTGTGGCCCCAGTAGTTGGCGGTATCGCCCTGCCAGACACTCTGCCCGGCCGCCAGCATGGGGCTGTAGAGGGTCGCCGCGAACTGCAGGAAGCGCCCGAACAGGGTGTTCGAACGCACCGGCAATGGCACGGTCTGCAGCAGCCCCAGGCGCGGGTTGGCCTGCATCGTCGCCGCCATGCGCACCAGCGTGCGCCCGCCCATCACGCTGTCGGCATCGAGAATCAGCATGCTCTCGTAGTGCTGCCCCCAGCGCGAACAGAAATCCGCCAGGTTACCCACCTTGCGACCGATATTGCGCTCGCGACGGCGGTAATAGAGGGTCAGGCCGGCCGGGAGACGCCGACGCAGGGCGGCGGCGGCACGCCGCTCGGCCTCGGCGACTTCGGCATCGGTGGTATCGCTGAGCAGGAAGACATCGAAGGCCGCCGACTTGCCGGTGTCGATCAGCGACAGGCAGGTCGCCTCGAGCCCGGCGATCACCCGCTCGGTGTCTTCGTTGTAGACCGGCATCAGCAACGCGATGCGTCGCTCGGGATCGAGCGTCTCGTCGAGCGGCGCGGCACGCTTGAGCGTCAGTGGGTCGCGCTTGCAGAAGACCACCAGGAACCCGACGATACCGGTCCAGAACGACACCGCGATCCAGGCGAACATGCACACGAACAGCACCAGGATCGACAGCTCGAGCACGGTCAGGCCATTGGCGCGCAGGATGTCGAACATCATGTAGGCACCCTGCAGACTGGTCAGCAGCGACAGGGTGAAGAAGATCAGCCGGCGTAGCCACAATAACGGCATGCGCTGGTGATCGGGAACACCGGGCTGGGCCTCGGTCGCCGTGTCGCCGGTCATGTCCTCCACCCGATTCGTCTGCTCGGCGACCGGCGAGTCGGCGTCGTGCTTCACCGTTCGGTCACGAGAATCGTTTTCACAAGGCATCGGGATTCCACAAATAGCTCCAGGTTTCGGTCAGGCGCCGGCCACGCAGCTGAAGTTCGAGCTGCATGTCCGCGTTCTCGCCCTGGGTGGCCAGCTTGAACGACGCGCGCCAAGTCTTGCCGTCGGGCAACTGGCGAACCTTGAGCTCGCTGACCTCGCCCTGCGACACGTTGAGATTGGCCTCGACCGGCTGTGAGGCGGCCAAGCTCGAGAGTTCGTCGCCACCGCGGAAGTCGACGATGAACCGGCGCAGGTCGTGAGACGGCGGATCCGCCTGGTCGGGATTGGCGCCCCAGCCATTGCGGACCCTTACGACCCGGCCCAGGGTGTGCTCGGGCACCGCCTCGCCGTAGGTTGAAAGCCGGTACTGGTAACGACGTTGGTCGCCGGCCTGGAACTCGGCATCGGGCACCCAGTAAGCAACGATGTTGTCGTGGATTTCCCGCTCGGTGGGAATCTCGACCAACTCGACGCCGCCCTCGCCCCAATCGCCCTCGGCCGGCCGCACCCACAGGCTGGGGCGATTCTGATAATCGGCTTCCAGGTCCAGGTAGTGCTCGAAATCCCGGTCGCGCTGCATCAGGCCGAAGCCGCGCGGCGAATTGTCACGCAGTTGGGTGACGTTGAGCGACGGCGGGTTCGACAACGGCCGCCATAGCCACTGGTTGCCGGACGTGTACATCTGCACGCCATCGGAGTCGTGAACCTCGGGGCGGAAGTCGTCGTAATCGTGCAGGCTGTTCTCGCCGTGCAGGAACATGCTGGTCAACGGAGCGATGCCCAGCTTGCCGACGTTCTGGCGGGCGAATAGCCGGGCGTCGACATCGATAACGGTATTGTTGCCGGCATGCACGTCGAAACGATAGGCCCCCGTCACGGAAGGGCTGTCGAGCAGCGCGAACAGCGTCATGTCGGCGTCGTTGGGCTCGGGGCGCACCAGCCAGTAGGCGCGAAAGGCCGGAAACTCCTCGCCCCCCTGCGTCGCCGTATTGACCGCCAACCCGCGCGCCGACACGCCGTACCCCTGCCCCCGGCCAACCAGCCGGAAATAGGAAGCGCCGAGAAACACCACGATCTCGTCCTTGTAGTCGGGGGTATTGATCGGGAAGTGCAGGCGGAACCCGGCGAAGCCCAGCTTGTCGGGGTCGATCCCGGCAACCAGATCCTTGAGCGGCGCGGCGCTATTCTCGTAGCTGAACATCGCCGGGTCGAAGCGGACTTCGTCGATGTGCCCACCCTTGAGCACATACATCTCGACCGGGTCGTCGTAGAGGAAACCGGGATGGAAGAACTGCACCTCGAACAAGCGGTCATCGCGCCACAGCGCATGCTCGTTGCGGTAACGGATATTGCGATAGTCGTTGTAGCTGAGATTCTTGAGTTTGTCCGGCAGGGGCGACTGCGGGGCGCTGTAGGCGCTGCCCGCCAAGCCCTTGGCACGCTCGATGACGCGCTCGAAGAGCATCTCGGGGATCATTTCCGGTTCGGGCTCGGGCTGCTGCTGGGCCGCGGAATCGCCCTGCCCCTCCGGAGCCGAAGCGTCGGATGAGCCGTTGTCCTGTGGCGACGCGTCGCTCCCCTGTTCCTGCTGGCTCTGGCCAGCGGGTTCCTGCTCCTGGGCCTCGGCGACGGTCATCCCCAACGAGAGGCCGACCAACACCAGGCATTGCCACACCTTCATGTGTAATTCCTCATCCCTTAATGGACCAATGCGACCCCTCAGTTCCTACACACTCAGTCCCTGCACACTATAGCGATTGATTTTTATTAGTGCGTCGATGCCATAGCATGGAATCCTGCCACGCTCCGGTGGTCAGCTGCCTGTCAAGCGTGGGGTAATCTTTTGTATCATAACCTGTTGGCCTTGCTCGCCATCAATTTCCTGCTACTGGGACCCCGGCTACTCGGCCATTCCACTCAGCCAATTTGGGTGGCACTCGAGGCGCTCTGGCTGATTGGCCTGCTGAGCCTCGTCGGCCGCCGCTGGCGAAGCCGGCTCGCCGTCGTCGCCAGCGTGGCACTGGGCCTTGTGCTGCTGCTCGCAGGCGCCGACCAGCTGATTCAACTGAGCCTCGGCCGGCCCTTCAACCCCTGGCTCGACCGGGCCCTGCTGCGCCCAGCCTATCATTTGTTAGTCGATAACGTCGGCTGGGGCGTTACTTGGTTGCTCCTCGCGGCTGGCTCGGCGGCCGCCGTCGCCTGCCTGTGGCTGATCGCCCGAGCACTCGCCCGCGTCCGCCCGCTGACGCTGCCCCTCCGGGCTCGCCGTGCCGCGCTAGTGGCATGGCTGGCCGTGTTCCCAGCCCTGCCCGAACTCGCCGATCACACCCGCACGCTCGCTACGCCAAGTCTGACCCTGCTTGCCGAACATTGGCAGCAGGGGCGCGAAACCCGCCGGGCGCTGAGCGATTTCCGCCGCCAGCTCAAGACGTCCGACGGGCCGCGGACACGGCCGTTGCCCGGCCTCGCAGGGCGTGACGTGACGCTCGCCTTCATCGAATCCTACGGCATCTCGGCGCTCACCGATGCACGCTACGCAGCGACGCTCAAGCCCCGGTTGGCCGACCTGCAGGCACGCTTCGCGGCGACCGGCCTGCACGTCGCCAGCGCGACCGTCACCGCGCCCGTTCAGGGCGGACAGTCCTGGCTTGCGCACGCCAGCGTGCTCAGTGGACTGTGGCTGACCAGTCAATGGCATTACGACCTATTGCTGAGCGCCGGCCATTCTACGTTGATCGATGATTTCTCCGCTACCGGTCATGGCACGTTGGCAATCATGCCGGCGATCACGGCCCCCTGGCCGGCCGGCCGACAACTGGGTTATCAACGTATTCTCGCGGCCGCCGACATGCCCTATCGCGGCCCCGCGCTCAACTGGGTGACCATGCCCGACCAGTTCACCTGGCGGCACTTCTCGAGAGTCCGCCGCGCACAACCGCAACCGCTGTTCACCGAGCTGGCGATGATCAGTTCACACGCGCCCTGGACGCCGATCGTGCCGCTCGTCGACTGGGAGAAGGTAGGCAATGGCAGGATCTTCAGGGCATGGGCCGATGCCGGCCCCACGCCGGAAGCGTTGTGGCAGGACAGCGCCCGGGTACGCGATCACTATGCGCGATCACTCGATTACGCCCTGGCGGCCATGGGCGGTTTCGCCGAGCGTTACCTGGGCGCCGACGAGCTGCTGATCGTGCTCGGCGATCACCAGCCGGCACCGCTGATCACCGGTGAGGATGCCAGTCGCGACGTGCCGATCCACGTCATCAGCGGCGATCCGGCGCTGATCGAACGTTTCGTCGCGGCCGGGTTCGCGCCCGGCCTGGAGCCGCCCGCGGGCCCTGCTCGGTGGCGCCAGGACGAGCTGCGCGGGCTTCTCCACCGACTGTTCGGTGGAGAAGCGACAATGCCCGTCGCGGCTCAGTAGTCGATCACCACGTTGCCCTTGGGCCGACTGCAGCAGGAAAGGATATAGCCCTCGGCGACATCCTCGTCGGTGATCCCGCCGTTGTGGTCCATCTCGACCTCGCCGGCCTTGAGCCCCACCCGGCAGGTGCCGCAGATGCCCATCCCGCAGGCCTTGGGAATATGCAGGCCGAGCTTGGCGGCGGCGGCGTGCACCGTCTCGCCCGGCTGGACGCGTACGCTCTTGCCGGAGCCGGCGAATTCGACCTGCACCAGTTCGGCGTAATCGAGCTCCTCGGCGGCGGCCTCGGCCTGCTCGGCGAGTTCGCGCACGTCCTCGCGTACATCGAGCGGCGTAGCGCCGAACGACTCCTCGTGATAATGGCTCATGTCGAAGCCGTTGGCGTGCAGGATGTGCTTGATGGCGTTCATGTACGGTGGCGGCCCGCAGCAGAAGATCTCGCGCTCGAGGAAGTCCGGCGCCATCATCTCGAGCATCGGCTGGGTCAGATAGCCGCGATAGCCGGCCCAGGCCTCGCCGATGTCGTCCTTGTTCTCGCAGATCACGTGCAGCTTGAACTCGGGTATCCGCGAGAACATGTGCACCAGCTCGCGATGATAGATGATGTCGCGCGGACTGCGCGAACTGTGCACGAATTCCAGGTCGACGTTGGCGTTGGTGTCGAAGAACCAGCGGGTCATCGACATCAGCGGCGTGATGCCCACCCCGCCGGAGAGCATCAGTACCCTGTCGGCCGGAAAGTCGATGGAATTGAAGTTGCCGACCGGGCCGTGCACGACCAGTTCGTCGCCCACCTTGAGAACATCGTGAAGCCAGTTGGAGACCTGGCCGCCCGGCAGACGCTTGACGGTGATCGAGAAGCTGTAGGGAATCGACGGCGAACTGGAGATGGTATAGGAACGCATCACCTGCTCACCGTCGATCTCGAGCTCCAGAGTCACGAACTGGCCCGGCTTGAAGAAGTAGAGCACCGGCTGTTCGGCCATGAAGCAGAAGGTACGCACGTCCCAGGTCTCCTGGATCTGCTTGACGCAACGCACCTGATGACGGCCGTTGGTCCAGGTCTGGGTAGTGACCGGGTTGAAGAAGTTGGTCGTGGTTGTCATCGCTGTCTCTACCTGCCGGAACATGGGCCGCCGTACGCCACCGTCTCGCCCACCCGAGATCCGTGGCGCTTTCGCGCATTCTGGGCACAGCCGGACGCGACGACTTGTCTGCCAACGACGCGCGCATGCCACGCCCATCCAGGATGCGTGAGCAAATCGAACGATCGCGTCGCCCTGGTATCGGCCGATGTCGCGCGCAGATAATCGCCCGCCGCGGCGCCCACCCACAATCGGCGAAACTAACCAGCGATACGGACATCGCCAAGCCGACACATTTCGCATGACACCCCGACACTGACCGTGCGCCGCCCCGGGCTGGCGCCGTATGAGGACGTAGCATGGACCCGATCGTCTCTTCCCCGCTCGACGACCCGCTGGCCGCCGTCAAGGAAACCACCGCCAACCTGCTCCACGAGCGGCAGCGCAGCTTCTCGCTGCCCCAGCCGTTCTACAACGACGCACGACTGTTCGCGCTGGACATGCAGGAGATCTTCGCCAAGGAGTGGCTGTTCGTCGCCATGACCTGCGAAATTCCCGCCAAGGGCAACTTCGTGACCGTGGAGATCGGCAACAACTCGGTGATCGTGGTGCGCGGCGCCGAAGGCGAGGTGCACGCCTTCCACAACGTCTGCCGCCACCGCGGCTCGCGATTGTGCGTCAAGGACAAGGGCAAGCTCGCCAAGCTGGTCTGTCCCTATCATCAATGGACCTACGAGCTCGACGGCCGGCTGCTGTTCGCCGGCAGCAACATGGGCAGCGACTTCGACCTTGGCGCCTACGGCCTCAAGCCGGTCAACGTGCGCACCGCCGGTGGCTTCATCTTCATCAGCCTGGCCGAGCACCCGCCGGCGATCGACGACTTCCTGGTGACCCTCGAGCACTACCTCGAGCCCTACCACATGGACGACGTCAAGGTCGCCGTCGAATCGAGCATCGTCGAGCAGGCCAACTGGAAGCTGGTGATCGAGAACAACCGCGAGTGCTATCACTGCAACGGTGCGCACCCGGAACTCCTCAACAGCCTGCAGGAGTTCGACGACACCGACGACCCCCGCGCCACGCCTGACTACAAGGCGCTGGTCGCCCGCAAGCAGGCCGATTGGGACGGCGAGGCCGTGCCCTGGCAGCTCAAGCGTTTCGGCAAGCGCAACCGCCTGACCCGCACGCCGCTGCTCGACGGCACCGTGTCGATGACCATGGACGGCCAGCCGGGCTGCAACAAGCTGATGGGACGGCTGACCAGCGCCGACATGGGGTCGCTGCGCATCCTCCACCTGCCCAACTCCTGGAATCACTTCATGGGCGATCACGCCGTGGTCTTCCGCGTGCTGCCGCTCGGCCCGCAGCAAACCGTGGTCACCACCAAGTGGCTGGTGCACAAGGACGCCGTGGAGGGCGTCGACTACGACCCCGCCGCGCTGCGCCGGGTCTGGGACGCCACCAACGACCAGGACCGGCGTCTCGCCGAGGAGAACCAGCGCGGCATCAACTCGATGGCCTACGAGCCCGGCCCCTACTCCGAAACCTACGAGTTCGGGGTCATCGACTTCCTCGACTGGTACAGCGAGCGGATGCTGGTCAACCTCGGCCACGCCCCCGCGCTGCAGCTCGCCCAGGGACAACAGGGATAAACGGCGGGCCGTCGACGACGGCCCGCCAGCCCCACTGGAGATTCGCCGATGCCCAGCGTCTCAGATCCCCTGTTGCAGCCCCTCTCCCTGCGTCATCTAACGCTCAAGAATCGCATCGTCAGCGCCGCGCACGAACCGGCCTATTCCGAGGACGGGCTGCCCAAGACGCGCTACCGGCTGTATCACGAAGCCAAAGCGCGCGGCGGCATGGCCATGACCATGATCGGCGGCAGCGCGGTCGTAGCCCCGGACAGCCCGCCGGCGTTCGGCAACCTGCTGCTCTACAAGGACGAGATCGTACCGTGGCTGGCCGAACTCGCCGATGCCGTGCATCAGCATGACTGCGCGGTGATGTGCCAGATCACCCACCTCGGCCGACGCACCCGCTACAACGCCGGCGACTGGCTGCCGGTGGTGGCCGCCTCGGGGCTTCGCGAGCCCGCCCATCGCGCCTTTCCCAAGGTCGCCGAGGAGCATGACCTCGCGCGCATCGTGCGCGGCTACGCCGATGCCGCCGCGCGCTGTCAGGCCGCCGGGCTCGATGGCATCGAGATCGAGGCCTACGGGCATTTCCTCGACGGCTTCCTGTCACCGTGGACCAACCGCCGCGACGACGCCTACGGCGGCACGCTGGCCAACCGGCTGCGCTTTCCATTGGCGGTTATCGAGGCGATACGCCAGGCGGTCGGCCCGGCCTTCATCGTCGGCATCCGCCTGGCGGTCGACGAGTTGCTGCCCGGTGGGCTGGCCCGCGACGAGGGCCTGGAGATCTGTCGTCTGCTCGAACAGGGAGGGGCGATCGACTTTCTCAACGTGATTCGCGGGCACATCGACTCCGACGCCGGGCTCGCCGCGGTGATCCCCAACATGGGCGCGGCCTCGGCGCCGCATCTGGCCTTCGCCGGCGAGGTGCGCCGCGCCGTCGGCCTGCCGGTACTGCACGCCGCGCGCATCAACGACGTCGCCACCGCGCGCTACGCGATCCGCGAAGGACTGCTCGACCTCGTCGGCATGGTCCGCGCGCACATGGCCGAGCCCAACATCGCCGCGCTGATTCAAGCCGACGCCGAGCAGCGCATCCGCCCCTGCGTGGGCGCCGGCTACTGCATCGACGGCATCTACGAGAACGGCGCCGCCTATTGCATCCATAACCCGGCCACCGGCCGCGAAGCGACGCTGCCGCAGGTGATCGTTCGCGATGTCGCGACGCCGCACCACGTGGTGGTGATCGGTGCCGGCCCGGCCGGACTCGAGGCGGCGCGCGCCAGCGCCGAACGCGGCCACCGGGTGACGCTGCTCGAAGCCAACGCCGAAGCCGGCGGCCAGGTGCGCATCGCCAGCCTGCTGGCGCGACGCCGCGAGATGCTCGGCATCACCGAGTGGCGCCTCGCCGAATGCCAGCGGCTCGGCGTCGAGCTGCGTTTCAACTGTTATGCCGAGGCCGAGGACGTGCTCGCGCTGGAACCGGACACGGTGATCGTCGCCACCGGCGGGCTGCCTCAGGTACATGCCGAACTCGCCTGCGGCGAGGCCTGGGTGCAGTCGAGCTGGGATGCCCTGGCCGACCCGGTGCGCGCCGGCGAGCGGGTATTGGTCTTCGACGATCACGGCGGCTTTGCCGGGCTGTCGGCCGCCGAGCATCTGGCCGGCCACGGCGCCCTAGTGACCCTGGCTACACCCGAGCGTACGCTGGGCATCGAGGTCGGCGGCACCAATAGTCCGGCCTTCATCGCCGCCTTCGACCGTCATGGCGTCAAGGTACATCTAAACCGCACGCTGAGCGCCGTCAGCCGCGGCGCACAAGGTCTCGAAGCGACGCTGACCAGTGCCTACTGCGGCGACATCCACGAGACGCTCAGCGTCGATCGGGTCATCGCCGAGCACGGCACTGCGCCGCTCGACGGGCTCTATCACGATCTCAAGGGCCATTCGCGCAATCTCGGCGAACTCGACCTCGAGGCCTTCATCGCCATCGCCCCGCAGCGTCTGAATCGCCACCCGGGCGGTCACTTCGCGCTGTTTCGCATCGGCGATGCCATCGCCAGCCGCAACGTCCACGCCGCCGTCTACGACGGCCTGCGCCTGGCGCTGGGAATCGGCTGAACGCTGGGCTGGACGCCGCCGGCGGCTCATGGTGGGATGGCAGCTTGCCATTTTGACCGTCACGAGGCCCCGATGACCGCCACGTCCAATGCCGACCCGGCCTTTCACGATGTCGCCGAGCTCGATTCCGCGATCGTCTATCGTCTGATGTCCGGCTCGATCGCGCCGCGCCCGATCGCCTGGGTATCGACCGTCGATGCCGAGGGCAACGCCAACCTGGCGCCATTCTCATTCTTCAACGTGGCCAGCGTCGATCCGCCGGTACTCGCCTTTGCGCCGCTGCTCGACGGACAGTCGCGCAGCAAGGATACGATCAACAACCTGCGTGCGGTCGGCGAATGCGTGGTGCATATCGGGGGCGAGGCGTTGATCGAGGCGCTCAACGCCACCAGCGCCACCCTCGCCCCGGGAGAGGACGAATTCGTGCATGCGGGGCTGGAGAAGGCGACGCTGGGCGATCTCTGCGTTCCGCGCATCGCCGCGGCGCCGATCGCCTTCGGCTGTCGGCTCTACGAGATCATCGACTTCGGCGAGCGGCCGCGGGCCGGTCGCCTGGTACTCGCCAAGGTGGTCGCCATCCATGCCGACCCGGCGGTCTGGGACGGGCGCCACGTCGATATCGAGACGCTGCGCCCGGTGGGCCGCCTGGCCGGCGCCGACTACTGCCGCACCAGCGATCTGTTTGCGCTCGAACGCCCGGCCTGAATGGCCGGCGCCCGCTGGTTCGATCGTCGTGGGCTCACGCGCGCGACCATCGCGGGTCCAGTTGCGAACTCAGGTTCAAGAAAGCCCCGTCAGCAGAAATTCCTCGATCGCCTGACGCACCGAGGGCAGCATCACTTCGCGATGCCGCATCAATTCGCGCACCGTATCCTCGAGCCCCGGCACCCCGACTTCGCGATGCTTGCACAGCGCCATGCGCGCGCAGGTCTGCGGGCAGGCGTCGTCGCTCACGCGCACGCCGAGCGCCTGAATACGTGCACGAAAGTCATCGCCATCGATCAAATCGACGATCATCATAACCGGCCTCCCTAATCAGCCTGTCCGCGGTCAACGCCTCCCGCGATAGTCGCTCCGTGCGCGGCGTACGGCAATCCCCTCGTCGCTTCGCACGCCGACGGTGGCGGGCATTGCCATGTCGAGGTCGCTACAGTTCAAGCCTAGCCAATGATTCGAGAAGCCGTAGCCAAAAGAAGGGCCGCACCGGTTAGCCCGGTGCGGCCCTTCTTGCACATCTCTCTCGCTTACCGGTTTTTAGTACCGGTTTGCCGGTCTCATCGACCGATGCGTCGCATCGGCTGCAACGAGATTCAATCGCTTATGACTGACCGGCCATGCCCTGAACCTTCTTCATAAGCTCGGGGTCCTGCTGAACCGCCTGGCCAATGGCGTTGAAGGTTTCGACGGTCAGGCCGCTGTCTTCGACGACCGCGACCATCTTCTCGTTGGCTTCCTTGCGGATCTGTTGCTGTTTGGACTGATCTTCCGCCTTTTGCAGACGCTGGGTGTAATCCTGCGAGATAGCGGCGATCTCCTGCGAGGCATCGGCAAATTGCTGGAGCTGCTCGTCAGTGAAGTCCTGCGCGGTCGGCGCGGCCTGCTGCTGGGCGGCATTTTCGCCACTTGCTTGCTGGGTTTCCTGGGCCATGGCCGGTGCGGAAACCATGCCCGCGGTCAGTAGTGAGGCAGCGAACAGTGCAGTGATCTTGCGCATGTAAATCTCCAATACTCATGTGTAAGCGTGTACCTGTGACGACGAGTGACGGCCAAGGTTCCTGAAATTCTTGTAACACATTGAAAAATCAAGTTCCCGGCACATGACTTGCGTCGCACGGTAGCGACACCTCATGGCAGCGTAACAGCCCGCTGCCCACGCGTCAGTCCCGCTCGAGCCAGGCGACGATCGCATCGATCCCGTCCCGCGTGTGACGCAGCGCTGAAAGCCCCAGGACTTCGCCGGAGGCAGCGAGCAATTCGCCGCCATCGAAATCCACATAGGCCAGCCGCACCGTCAGCTGCTCCGGCGGGCAACCGAAGGCGCTCCCCGGCAACAGTGCAACGCCCGCCTCATCGAGCAACCGCCGGGTCAGCTCGTGGCTGGTATCGATGCCACGCGCCGCCAGTCGCTGGCTATGGGCGGCGAAGTCCGGAAACACGTAGAAGCCGCCATCCGGCACGTGAGTGCGCACTCCGGCGGCATTGAGCCGCGCCGCGCACCAGCCACCGACTTCGCCGAGCACAGCGCGCTGGCGTTGCAGATAGGCGTCGAGCTCGGGACACGCGGTATAGGCAGTGATAGCGGCCTGCTGGATGGGGCTGGCGACGCTCGACCAGGTCTCCGAGGCGACACCGAGCAGGCGCTGGAACAGCTCGTCGCCCAGCGCCGCGGGCACGTGCGCCACGCCCAGCCGCCAGCCGCCCGCGCCACACCATTTGGACAATCCTCCGGTGGTCACCGTGCCCTCCGGATAGTCGCGGGCGAAGGCGCGATACTCGCCGCGGTGATGGAGCAAGCCGTAGATCTCATCGGCCAGCACCACCACGCCGTGGCGGCGTACCACCTCGGCCAGGCGCTGTTGGGTCTCGGCATCGGGCGCCAGCCCGGTGGGATTGCCCGGTGCGTTGTGAATGAGCACCTTGAGCCGCTCGGGCCGCTCGCGGCAATGCCGCTCGAGCGTCTCCGCAGTGACTTGCCAGCGGTCGTCGTAACTGGCCTCGAGGCGCACGGCACGCTGCCCGGCCATGCGCGCCTGCGGCGCGTAGGACACCCAGGCCGGCGCGGGAATCAGGATATCCGCCGCCGGCAACGACTTGATCAATGCAAACAGCAACAGTTTGCTGCCCGGGCCGACCAGCACTCGCTCGGCGTCCCAGCGGGTTTCATCGACACGACTCTGAAAGGCCGCGACCCGTTCGCGCAGCGCCGGCAATCCCTGCACCGGCAAATAGGCCTTTTGTGCGGCATGCTCGGCGAGCGCCGACACCACGGGGGCGAATACCGGGAACGGCGACTGGCCGAAGCCGAACTTGTAGACCCGTCGACCGCCGGCCTCGAGCAGCCGCGACTGCTCGTTGATCAGTAGTGTATCGGATGACGGCGTGGCCTCATCGGCCTGTGCATAGCTCGCCCGCAAGCGAGCGGCGACGGTCTTGTCGGAGTCAACGGGGACATCGGTTGCGCGGGTCATGCAGGCCTCCTCGAAGGCACGAAACGGGAAATGATCGGCAAGGTTCACTCGACGCCCAGCCGGGCGATCAACGCCTCGCGACGCCGGATCGACGCCACGGCGGCGTCGCCGAGCCGCACGGCGACGCGCGACAGCAGCATCTCCACCAACAGGAACAGGCTGCTCATCGGATTGAAGAAGAACGGTCCCTCGGCCGGCGCCACCAGCCGGCAGTCGGTAAGCCCCGCCAACTGTGAACGCGGATGATTGGTCAATGCCACCAATCGTGCGCCCTGCTCCACGGCCAGCCGACAGTAGTCGACGCTGGTCCGCGTCTCGGGACGAAAGGCGATGCCCACCACCAGGTCGTCGGCATCGAGCGCGAGGGCCTGTTCGACGCCGACGCCGGCCGTGGTCGACACCAGTTGCACGTCCTCGCGCAGATAATCGAGGTAGTAGGCCAGATAATGCGCCGCGCCGAAGCTCGCACGCAGGCCGATCACCTGGACCCGGCGTGCGGTCGCGAGACCTTCGGCGGCGCGCTCGAGCATGGCGTCATCGAGGCCCTCGACCGCGCCCGCCAGATTGCTCATCTCCTGTTCCCAGAGGGCCCGGTGTTGCGCGGCATCGGGGCGCATCGCCGGCGTTTCGCCGAAATCCAGCAATCGCTCGGCACGCGTGGAATAGAAAGTGGAACCGGAAAGGTCCTCGCGGAACAGCGCCTGGAAGGCCTTGAAGCCGGTAAAGCCCAGCGCCCGCGACAGTCGCGTCAGGCTCGAGGGATGGACGGCGTGCTGCTCGGCGAGTTGCGAAATGGTCGATAGCCCGACGCGTTCGGGGGTGGCGAGCAGTGCCTTCAGCAACGCCTGCGCCTTGGGCGAGAGCGCCGGCGCGTCCTGATCCCGGCGGGCAATACGCGTGGCCAGCGCCTGCAAATCGACGAGGCTGGCGGGAGGGTTAAGAGTTTCGGTGACCATGACGCTCTCCGGGGGAACTGATTGCAGGGTAGGATGGAGGCGGCACATTTGCAAATTAATTTGCAAATGTGGAATTTTATTTCCAAACGCTTTCTATCCACCTTCCAGTTGGTGGCTATCTCCGAATCTGCTAAATTGGATAATCAACATACACATCCGTATGTTTCGTCACTCAAGGAAGAGCCATGCCTCGAAACGTCCCCTCCGTCAGTCGACCACGGCCTCGCCTGCTGCTCGCCGGCCTGCTCAGCGCGACGTTCTTCGCGCCACTGGCCAACGCCGAAAGCCTCTATTCACTCAAGGTGACCAACGACCTGTTCTCCTCGAGCGATGACGGCCACTACACCAGTGGCGTCGACCTGATGCGCATCGCGACCCCCGAGGCCGATCACTGGTCGCGACGCCTAGCCGAGTGGCTACCCGGTTGGACGGCGAACGGCATGGACGCCATCGGCTATCAATTGAGTCACCAGATCTACACCCCCAAGGCCATCGAGCGCCGTGAGCTGATCGAGGACGACCGTCCCTATGCCGGGCTGCTGCTGGGCGGGCTCTCTTTGTTCGACGACGTTCAGCATGACGGCTGGCGCGAGGCGTCGATGCTCAATCTTCAGTTCGGCATGGTAGGCCCCATCGCGGGCGGCGAGCCGCTACAGAACGGCGTGCACAAGGTCCTCGACAGCGACAAGCCGCGCGGATGGGATCATCAGCTGGAGAACGAACCCATCGTCAACCTGGGCTGGAACAAATCCTGGTGGCTGCAGAACCGCTGGGCCGGGCTGGAGTGGGAATACGGCCCCAGCGCCTCGTGGCAGGTGGGCAACCTCTACGACTACCTGGGTACCGGTGGGGCGATCCGTTTCGGCGACGGGCTCGACAAGAGCTTCGGCATCCCCAGCGTGACGCCGGCACTGAGCGGCAGACAGGGCTTCAGCGCCAATCGGGGATTCGGCTGGTACGGCTTCGTCGGCGTCGAAGGTCGCTACATGGCGCACAACCTGCTGCTCGACGGCAATACCTTCGAGGACAGCCACAGCGTCGATCGCCGCGAGTGGGTGGGCGACGTCACCGCCGGCGCGGTGGTGAGCTTCGACCGCTGGCAGTTGGCCTTCACCAACGTCTGGCGCAGTCACGAGTTCGAGGCGCAGGAGGAAGCCGATCACTTCGGCTCGATCACCCTGTCCACCTGGCTCTGATCGCCGGTACAGCGCAGCGCTTCGCAACATCCGCCTTCGCAGCAGGCACATCGAAAAAAATGGGCGCCCCCAGGGGCGCCCGTTTGAGTACCGCGGCCCCGGCTAGCCGTAGACCAGATTGGGCAGGTAGGTGATCAATGCAGGGAACAGGATCACCAGCAGCAGGCCGAGCGCCTGGATGCCCAGGAACGGCAGTGACGAGCGGAAGATCTGCGCCATGGTGATGTGCGGCGGACACACTCCCTTGATGTAGAACAGCGCATAGCCGAACGGCGGGCTCAAGAACGACATCTGCATGTTGACCAGGTAGATCACGCCGAACCACAGCGAGACGTCTCCCACGCCGACCCCCGGCAGCCCCATCAGGCCATCGAAGGAGAGCGGCTGGATCAGCGGCACGAAGATCGGCACCGCCAGCAGCAGAATACCCACCCAGTCGAGGAACATGCCCAGCGCGATGAGCAGGATCATCATCACCGCCAGCACGCCGTAGGGTCCGAGCCCGGCGCCCGAGATCAGTTCCTGGACGAAGTCCTGACCGCCCTGGAGAATGTAGAAGCCGACGAAGATGGTCGCGCCGAAGATGATCCACATCACCATCGCGGTGGCCACCAGCGTAGTCATGCACGCCGCATGGAGGTTGGGCCAGGTCAGCCGGCCGTGCATGGCCGCCACCACCAGCGCGCCCAGAGTGCCGATGCCCGCCGCCTCGACCGGGGTGGCAAGCCCCGAGAAGATCACCCCCAGCACCACGATCACCAGCACGATCGGCGCGAGCATCTTGCGCAGCAGACGCAGCTTCTCGGCGGTATCGACCCGATCTTCGGGTGACAGTGGCGGCGCCGCCTTGGGGTTGAGCGTGCCGCGCAACCAGCAGTAGAAGGCATACATGCCCGCCAACAGCAGCCCGGGTATCAGCGAACCGAGATACAGCTCGCCCACCGACTGCTGGGCGACCACGCCATAGATGATCGCCAGAATCGACGGCGGAATCAGGATTCCCAGCGTACCGCCGGCCATGATCGAACCGATCGCGATCTCGGGATCGTACTGCCGCTTGAGCATCGCCGGCAGTGCGATCAGGCCCATGGTCACCACCGCCGCGCCGATCACCCCGACCATCGCCGCCAGCAGCGTGGAGGCCACGATGGTGGCGATCGCCAGTCCGGCCTTGAGCCCGCCCATCCACTTGTAGACGGTATCGAACAGCTCTTCGATCAATCCGGCCTTCTCCAGCACCGCCGCCATGAAGATGAACAGCGGAATCGCCGAGAGCTGATAGTTGGTCATCATCGGGAAGATGCGCGAAGGAAGCAGGTTGAGCATGAACTGGTCGCCGACCAGATACAGGAACACCACACCCAGCCCACCGGTGACGAAGGCCAGCGGCAGGCCGGCAACCAGCACCAGCATCAACGAGCCGAACATCAGTCCGGTCAGCGTGCCGATTCCCACGTTGGCCAGGCTGTTCTCGATACTCAGCGGGAAATGCTCGTAGTCGTTGACGACCACGTTGATGATCTCGTGCAGCGCATACACGGCCAGCACCGCTCCCAACAACAGCATGGCCCAGGCGAAGATGGCACCGCCCTGGTGATGCCGGCGCGCATGCTGGAAGGCCTGGCAGTCCTTGATGAATTGAGCGATGCCCTGCAGCAGCAGCAGCAAGCCGCCTAGCGCCAGTGTGGACTTGATCGGGTAGTACTGGATCGCCCATTCGGTGAACGAGGTCTCGTTCGAGTAGCTCTGACCGAAGAATACGGCGTCCTGGCTGACCGACTGGGCGAAGAAATTCCACCCCGTGGAGACCAGCGCCAGCACGAAGATGAAGAAGAACACCGAGGTCATCAGGTCCAGCGCGGCCCGTGTCATCGGCCCGGCGCGCACATAGAGGATATCGACGCGAACGTGGCCGCCTTCGCGCAGCGCGAAGGCCCCAGCCAACAGGTACTGCATGCCGAACATCAGGAACATCGACTCGTGCGCCCAGTTGGTCGGCGAGTTCAGGGCGTAGCGAACGAACACTTCGTAGCAGTAGACGAACGGCGCGATCAACGACCAGTAGGCGACGTAGCGACCGGCGAAGCCGGACACCTTGTCGACGCCCCGGGTAAAGCCGTTGCCCGGCGGGCGATAGCCTTCATCAGCCCCGCCGACCGGCACCTCGGCGGTGGTCGAACCGCTGACCGTGGCGCCCCGCCGGAAGCTGCGATCGACGCAGAACATCACCACCAGCGGCAATACCAGCAATAGCGACCAGTACAACCAATGCGGCAATACGAAATTGACCTCGAGATTCATGAACCCTCTCCCGTGGCGACGGCGGGCGTCGAAAACGGTGTGACTGGACGTTGTCGTCCGGGTGAAAGAAGGTGATTCGCTTGTCCGCGAGCGCCGCCACCTGGCATGTGGCAGCGCTCATGGAGGGTGCGGTCAAACCCCGTCAGGAGTTGAGCTGATGCCCCTGGAGATCCTCCTCGGTGACCAGCGCGACGGCGGGGTCCTGCATGGTATCGAGGTGCGCCTTGAACAGCCGCGCGGCGTCGGCATCCTTGTTGGCCCACTTGAACCACAGTGGGATGGCCGCCTTGCGGAAGCGGTCGGCATCGTCCTCGGTGAGATGAATGATCTCGACGCCCTTCTCCTTGTACTTGGGCCAGGCCTCGGCGTTGGCCGCCTGGATCGACTCGTAATGCTCACGAGAGTAGGCCGCCACCAGTTCGTGCATCAGATCCTGAACCTGCGGCGACATACGCTCGAAGACCCGCCGATTGATGCCGATGTCCATCAGGTCGACCGCCTGGTGCAGGCACGGCGTCGATGGCGGCCCCATGATGATGTAATCGGTCACCTGCCAGAAGCCCAGTTCGTAGTTGACCGCCGCGCCGGTGTAGTCGGAGGCGTCGATGGTGCCTTTCTCGAGTGCCGGATAGACCTCCGAGCCGGGCAACAGCGTGGTCCGCGCGCCGATCGAGGCGAAGGTCTCGGCGACGATGCCGCCGGGCATGCGAATCTTGAGTCCGTTGAAATCGTCGAGGCTGCGCAGTGGCACCTTGGAGTGGATCAGGTTGAGGTCATGATGGACATGGCCGAGGAATTCCTGACCCTGCTTGTGGTAGAGATCCTTGGTGATACCGAAGCCGCCGTAGGCGCCGAACATCATGTCCCACTGGTGAGGCATCGAGAGCCCCATCGGATAGGCGGTCAGGAAGACCCCGGCGGGCATCTTGCCCGGCCAGTAGACGGTGAACCAGTTCTGCCCTTCGAGCACCCCGTTGCGTACCGCATCGGCCACCTCGAAATCACCGGCCACCGCGCCGGCCGGAAACGGCTCGATGCTCACCTCGCCGCTGGTCAGCTCCTGGACCCTGTTCGCCCAGGTCTCGAACGTCTTGTAACCGGTGGTGCCTGGCTGCCAAGAGGACTGCATACGGATACGGATGCCCTGCTGCGCCTGGACGCTGCCGACCCACGGTGCGGCGACGGCCGCCGCCGAGCCCAGTGCCGCGCCCTTGAGGAAGGTACGCCGGCTGGCCGGCTTGGCGGCTGCGCTGGTGGGCTGAGAGACGCTATCCTGATCGATGGTCGCCGGCTGGCGTGTCTTATCGTGCATGGCGATGTCTCCTGGGGAGTCGAGCCCACCCGAAGCGAGCGAGCCTTGTTGTTGTGCGGTTATCGTGTGCTTGCCGCGCTGTGTGTCCCGAGAATTACAGTAGCCGAGTAGCGTTGGCGCGCCATCGTTTTCCTCAACGCTAAAAGCGTCCCAGCCGTCTGAAAACACGGCCAAAATGGTTCCCGACCGCGCCACCACCGGGCCGCTCTGGTCCGACCAATTTACCGTCGAAAATCACGTTTTAGACCAAAGCACGACCTAGAGACGGCATTTTCACGCCGCGCTGGCATGCCGGGCACCGATCTGGTGTGCTTGTCCGATCCATTACCCGAGGAGCCCGCGATGTTCCGCCATCTGCGCCCCATGCTGTGCAGCCTGTGTCTCGCGACGATGCTACTGGCCGCCCACGCCGCGGCCGCCGAGAACCCCGCCAACCCGCTGGTCACCGACCGCGGCCTGTTCCGTCCATTGATCATCGTCGCGCCAAGCGCCGCCGATCCTGATTTCCGGCGGATGCGCGAGCGGCTAGCGACGCGTCAAGCCGCCTTCGATCAGCGGGAGATGCTGCTCTACACCATCGCCGGAGACTACGGCGAGCGCGCCGGCAAGCCGATGACCGACGCCGAGGTCAGCGCCCTGCTCGAGGCCATGGACGTCGACACCCAAGGGCCCACGACGGTGATTCTGGTCGGCAAGGACGGTGGCAAGAAGATGCAGCTCGAGGGGTTCGTCCCGCCGCAGCAGGTCTTCGATATCATCGACCGTATGCCGATGCGCCGGCGCGAATCGGGGCAACGTTCATGAGCGCCTCGCCACCCTCCGCCGGTACGGAGTCGCCCTGGCTGAAAACCATGCCGGGGCTATTCGTGCTGCTCTGGAGCACCGGCTTCATCGGCGCCAAGTTCGGCCTGCCCTATGCCGAGCCGTTCACCTTCCTGTTCATCCGCTTCGTGCTGACGCTCGCGGTGCTGCTGCCGCTGGTATGGCTGCTCAAGGCCTCGTGGCCACGCTCCCGCGCGCTCTGCGCCCACGTCGCGGTGACCGGCCTGCTGGTCCATGCCATCTATCTGGGCGGCGTGTTCTATGCCATCGAACTGGGACTGCCCGCCGGGCTGGCGTCGTTGCTGGTGGGGCTGCAGCCCTTGTTGACCGCCGCGCTGGCCCTGCCGCTGCTCGGCGAGCGCCTGGTGGCGCGCCAGTGGCTTGGGCTGGGGTTGGGACTGGTGGGCATCATGCTGGTGCTCGGCGGCAAGCTCGCCCCCGCCGCGGGCCACCTGTTCGACGGCTTCGGTGCGGCGGCGCTGGCCTGCGTGCTCGCCTCGCTGGTGGCGATTTCCGTGGGCACCCTGTATCAGAAGCGCTTCTGTACCGGCGTGCCGCTGCTGGCCGGCAGCGTGATCCAGTACCTGGCCGCGGGTGTCGCGCTGGGTGCCGGCGCGCTCTTGCTGGAAAGCAGCGAGGTGACCTGGACGATGAGCTTCGCCGCGACGCTCGCCTGGCTGGTGCTCGGCCTGTCGGTAGCCGCCATCCTGCTGTTGATGGCGCTGATCCGGCGCGGCGCGGCCTCGAAGGTCGCCAGCCTGTTCTACCTGGTCCCGCCGCTCACCGCGCTGGAGGCCTGGTGGCTGTTCGACGAGACGCTGGGCCCGGTGGCGCTGACCGGCATGGCGATCAGCCTGACCGGGGTGGTATTGGTATCGCGCGGCCAGGCCGCCCCCAAGGCTCGCCGCTAGCTGCCGATAAGAGAACGAATGAAGCGTCGCATGGGCGACCACTCAGGTTATATCGTCCAACCCCGCGTCCGGGGTATATCACTTGCAGCAGGCCGCGCGCCTGTGCGGTCCATAAACAGGGAGCGAAAACTACAATGACTCACTGCGCAAGGGTCGAGAGCCACTGCGGACGCTGCGACAAGCCGCTGCCGTTCGAGTTCACCATGGCCTTCCAGCCGATCGTCGATGTCGAACTGCGTCGCGTGGTCGCCTTCGAGGCGCTGGTACGCGGCCCCCGGGGCGAATCGGCCGGACAGATCCTCGGCCAGGTCGACGAAAGCCTGCTCTATCGTTTCGACCAGGCCTGCCGGGTCAAGGCCATCGAGCTGGCCAGCCAGTTGGACATGCAGGAAAAACTGTCGATCAACTTCCTGCCCAACGCCGTCTATGAACCCACTGCATGCATCCAGGCCACGCTGGAAGCCGCACAGCGCGTGGCCTGGCCCATCGAGCGCATCAATTTCGAGATCGTCGAGAGCGAAGCCGTCACCGACCGCGCCCACCTGCGGCATATCGTCGACAGCTATCGTGAAATGGGCTTTTCCACCGCGCTCGACGACTTCGGCACCGGCTACGCCAACCTCGACCTGTTGACGGAACTGCGCCTCGACACGCTGAAGCTCGACCGCCAGTTGGTCATGCAGATCGATAGCGACCCACGCCGCCAGGCGATGGTCCACGCGGTGATCGCCATGGCCGCCGACCTGGGCTGCCAACTGATCGCCGAAGGCATCGAGACGCTGGCCGAGGCACGTTGGCTCAAGCGCGCCGGGATCGCTCGCCAGCAGGGTTACTTCTTCGCTCGCCCGGGCCTCGAGTCGTTGCCCGAGGTGCCCGCGGCACGTTTCGCCGAACTGGACGCCTGAGTCAACGCAGTACGCCCTCGTCCTTCAACAGCTTGAAGATCGCCTCGGCGCCCTGCTCCGGCGTCGCCTCGTCCAGCACCCGCCCGCCACCGCCCTGGGCCTTGGCCGCGGCCGCCTTGAAGCGATCCCGCGCCGAGGCCGCCTTGACGAGCTTGAGCCGACGCGGCCGGGGACGCGCCGGCTGAACGTCCCACCCCGCCCAGGCGGTATCGGCGACGCTCGGCTGGGCCTCGAGCGTGAGCTCGCCGCGCCGCGCCGGCCCGAAGGCGCTCTGGCGCGGTGCCGGGGCGGCCGGATCGACGCACAGTACCGCCGGCAGGCGTATCCGCAGGCGCCGGCGCTGCCCCCGCGGCAGTGCCTGCAGCACGCTAGCCGTGCCCGCCTCGACGGTCTCGATCGCCGCCAGCCCGGTGACGATCGGCCAGCCCAGCGTCTCGGCCAGCAGGTACGGCAGTAGCCCCGAGCCCTCGCCGGTTTCGGCGCGGCTGCCGGCCAACAACAGTTGTGGTGGCGCGGCGCGCAGCGCCTCGATCAGCGCCACGGTCACGTCGGCGCCCGGCTCTTGCTCGATGAGCGCGATCTCGCCTACCCCCATGCCTAGATAGCCGCTTAGCGCGGCATCGCTGTCGGCATCGTGCTGCCCGGCGTGGATCAGTCGCATCTTCGTGCCGGCGAGTCCCAGCGCCAGCTCCACCGCGCGGGCGTCCTGGTCGGCGCGCCGGGGGCGTGCGGTCAGTGGATGACGCCCCACCGAAACCAGCACCGCGACATCCAGCGCGCCAGACTGCGAGATCGAAGCATCAGGCGGCATCGCGATTCTCCTCTGGCTGATGGCGTGTGCGCTCGGTCAGCTCGACCAGGGCGGCGAGAATCTCGCCGGCGTCGCCGATCACCGCGAGATCGGCGCGCTTGACCATCTCGCAGCCCGGGTCGCTGTTGATGGCGATCACCGTCTCGCAACGCTGGATGCCCTGCAGGTGCTGGATGGCACCGGAAATACCCACCGCCACGTAGACCCGCGCGGTCACCCAGGTGCCGCTCGCCCCCACCTGGCGGTGGCGCGGCATGAAGCCGTCGTCGACGGCGACCCGCGAAGCGCCCTCGCTGGCCCCCAGCGCCTGGGCGGTACGGTGAAAGTCGTCCCAGTCACCGACGCCGTTGCCGCCGGCGAGGATGAATTCGGCCTCGGCGAGCGCCACGCCGGCCGGGTCGACCGCCACCGCGCCGCCATCCTCGATGCGCGTCAGCCGCTCGGGCAGCGGCTGGTCGAGGGTCACCGAACGCGCCGCATGGCAGGCCTCGCTGACCGGCTCGGCGCATTCCGCCAACGCCAGCGCCAGCCGCGGCAGCGCGCGGTGGATATCCACCCGCTCCGCCGCGCCGCGAAGCGTGGCCAGCCAGCCACCCGCGACTTCCGTGCTCGCCTCGATCTTCCAGAGATGCGTCGCCGGGCGCTCGCCAAGGCGCACCGCCAGGCGCCGGCCGAGTTCGCCACCGCCCAGTGTCGATTCCGGCAGCAGCCAGTGGCGCGGGGCGAATTCGCGCTCGACGGCGACGAGCGCGGCGAGGCGTGCCTCCGGCGCATAGCCCTCGAAACCGTCTCCCGAAAGGTGCAGCAGGCGATCGACCCCGGCCTCGCCGAAACCGCTTTCGCGGTGGTCGCCGAAGACCACCGCCAGTACCGCTCCGGGATTGTCCGGGTCGGCGTCGGCAAGCTGGCGCGCCAGTCCCAGCACGTCGCGATCGTGGGACGACAGCCGTCCGCCCGGGAGATCGGGGGCCACCGCGACCAGGAATGCCGGCGATTCGATCTCGACGTGATGGCGTGTCGCAGCCGGCTCCGCCGGTCGCCCGGGGCTGGTCGCTGCATGGGCCTGCTGGGCGCCGCTGCGATCGATCCGCCTGAGACCATGGGGGCCGATGAAGCCGACGGCATGCGGATCGCGGCGCATCAGGCCGTTGGGGCCCGGCCACTCGCAGGGCGAGCTTCCGCCGCCCGACTCTGCCAGAACCTCGAGATGCTCGGGGTGCAGGCGGTTGCGCATGATCCACTCGCGACGCGGGTCGCGGCGCACGATCTCGCTCATAGCATCATCTCCTCGACGCCGCGCTGCCGGGTGGCGGTGGGCGCTTCACGTAGGGCATCGGCGACCAGTTCGGCGATGTCGCGCACCTCGGGCGCCGGCGCACCGTCCGGCGCCACAACGCCCTCGAGCATCGCCGTGCATTGCGGGCAGCCCACCGCGACCAGCTCGGCGCCGGTCTCGCGGACGTCGGCCATGCGCATGTCGGGAATCCGCTGCTTGCCGGGGATGTCGGTGATCGGCGCGCCGCCGCCGCCGCCGCAGCAGCGCGAACGGTAGCCGGAACGGGCCATCTCCTTCACCTCGATGCCCAGCGCCTCGAGCACGGCGCGCGGCGCCTGATATTCGCCGTTGTAGCGGCCCAGATAGCAGGGGTCGTGATAGGTCACGCTCCCCGCCTTGAGGGCTCCCAGGTTCAGTTGCCCGGCCTCGATCAAGCGGTGCAGGTAGGTGCTGTGGTGGAATACCGCGTACTGCCCGCCCAGGTCACCGTATTCGTTCTTGAGTACATGGAAGCTGTGCGGGTCGCAGGTGACGATATGCGCGAAGCGATACTGCGCCAGGGTGGCGATGTTGCGCCGGGCCAGCGACTGGAAGGTCGCCTCGTCGCCCAGCCGGCGCGCCACGTCGCCACTGTCGCGCTCCTCGTTGCCGAGCACGGCGAAGTCGACGCCGGCGGCGCGCAGCACCTTGACCAGCGCGCGCAGCGTGCGCTGATTGCGCATGTCGAAGACGCCGTCGCCCAGCCACAACAGCACCTCGGCTTCGCGCTTGTCGGCGATCAGCGGCAGGTCGAGATCGGCCGCCCAGTTGAGCCGTGAGCCGGGATCGAAGCCGCCAGGATTGTCGGTGGCGATCAGGTTGTCGAGTACCGTGGCGCCCTTGTTGGGGGTGTTGCCATGCTCGAGGGTCAGAAAGCGGCGCATGTCGACGATGGCATCGACGTGCTCGATCATCATCGGGCACTCCTCGACGCAGGCGCGGCACGTGGTGCACGACCACAGCGTCTCGGCATCGACCAGCGCGGTACCCTGCCGGGCCACGATGGGCCCGTGCGGATCGCCGGCGTGCTCGCCAAGCGGCCGGCTCCCGCCTTCGGGTGCCGGGTAGGGCGATCCGGCATAGCGGGCATCGCTTCCGCCAGCCATCCCCACCACCATGTCCTGGATCAACTTCTTGGGGTTGAGCGGCTGACCGGCGGCGAACGCCGGGCACGCCGCCTCGCAGCGCCCGCACTGCACGCAGGCATCGAAACCCAGCAGTTGGTTCCAGGTGAAGTCGGCGGGCGTCTCGACGCCCAACGGAGCGCTCCGATCCTCCAGGTTCAGGGCTTTCAGGCCAGTGCTTCGTCCTTCCCCCTGCCGGGAGGAGAAGCGCTCGGGGCGACGATGAAAGGCCAGATGCAGCGCGCCGGCGAAGGCGTGCTTCATCGGTCCGCCCCAGGTCATGCCGAAGACCAGCTCGGCGAGCCCCCAGGCCACCATGCCCGCCAGCACCACGGCCAATATCCAGCTACCCAGGTCGGCAGGCAGAATGCCGGCGGTGGGCAACGTGACCAGGAACACGCCCAGCGAGAAGGCGATCAGGCTCTTGGGCAGGCGCATCCAGGGCCCCTTCGACAGGCGGGGCGGCGGGTCGAGTCGTCGCTTGGCGACGAACAGGCTGCCGACGAACATGCAGGTCGTGGCGGCCAGCAGCGCCCAGGCCAGGATCGCGCTCTCCAGGCCGAAGCCGTGCACGAGGATGGCCAGCACCGCCGCCAGCACGAAGCCACCGGCGGTGGCGACGTGGGTATTGGACATCGCCTTGTCGCGGGCGACCACATGGTGCAGATCGACCAGGTAGCGCCGCGGCATCGCCGCCAGCCCCCGAATGAGCGGGACCGACGAGGGCCGCCCCTGGCGCCACAGGCGAACGCGGCGCACGGCGCCGATCGCCGCCAGCGTCAGGGCGGAAAAGAGCAGTATCGGCAGGAGGGTGTCGAGCATATTAGCCACCTCGGTTTCCGGGCTGCGAGCTTCGAGCCACGGGCATCGAGACGCTTGATGGCTCGTCGCTCGCTACTCGAAGCTCGTTACTGGCGCGCAGCAGCGTCTTCAGAAGTCTTTGCAGAGCCGCAGGGCATCATAGATCGCGGCGTGCGTATTGCGCGGCGCCGTGCAGTCGCCCAGGCGGAACAGCAAGAAGCCGTCGCCGTCCTCGGACAGGCACGGCTGCGGCCGGATCGCATAGAGCGCCTCGAGATCGACCTGCCCCTTGTTGCGCGACTGGTGCTTGAGCGCGTAGTAAAGCGTCTCGTCGGGACGCACGCCGTTCTCGACCACGACCTGGTCGACCACCCGTTCCTCCTGCACGCCGGTGTACTCGTTCTCGAGCACGGCCACCAGCGCGTCGCCCTCGCGGTAGACCTTGTGCAGCGCCAGGTCGGAGGTCATGATCACCTCCTTCTCGTAGAGGCTGCGGTAATAGGTCGGGAAGGTGGTGCCCCCGACTGCGGCGCCGGGTTTGATATCGTCGGTGACGATCTCGACCTTGGCGCCCTTGTCGGCCAGGTAGTCGGCGGCCGACACACCGGCGAACTCGCAGATGGTGTCGTAGATCAGCACGTTCTTGCCCGGCGCCACGGCGCCGCTGAGGATGTCCCAGGTGCTGACCACCAGGCTCTCCTCGTGCGACTCGGCGTACCCCCATTCCGGCACCTGCGACAGGAACGGCCGACCGCCGGTGGCGAGGATCACGATGTCGGGGCGCAGGTCGGCGATCGTCGCGTCGTCGGCACGGGTGCCCAGGCGCTGATCGACGCCAAGACGCGCGAGTTCGAGTTGATACCAGCGGGTAATCCCGGCGATCTGGTCACGCTGAGGTGCCTTCGAGGCCAGGGTAATCTGCCCGCCCAATTGCTCGGCCGCTTCGAACAGGGTGACGTCGTGGCCGCGCTCGGCACTGACGCGGGCCGCTTCCATCCCGCCGGGGCCGCCACCGACCACCACCACCTGGCGCCTGGGCCCCTCGCTCTTGTCAACGATGTGCGGCACGCCCAGGTACTCGCGCGAGGTCGCGGCGTTCTGGATGCACAGCACGTCGAGGCCCTGATACTGGCGGTCGATGCAGTAGTTGGCGCCGACGCACTGCTTGATCTGGTCGACCTGGCCCAGCTTGATCTTGGCGATGAAGTGCGGGTCGGCGATGTGCGCGCGGGTCATCCCCACCAGGTCGACGTAGCCGCCCTCGAGGATGCGTTGCGCCTGGTTGGGGTCCTTGATGTTCTGGGCGTGGATCACCGGTACGCCGACCACTTCCTTGATGCCCGCCGCCAGGTGCAGGAACGGCTCCGGCGGGTAGGCCATGTTGGGAATCACGTTGGCCAGGGTGTTGTGGGTGTCGCAGCCCGAGCCGACCACGCCGAAGAAGTCGACCATGCCGGTGGCGTCGTAGTAGGCGGCGATGCGCTTCATGTCGTCATGGGTCAGGCCGTCGGGGTGGAACTCGTCGCCGCAGATGCGCAGGCCGACCACGAAGTCGTCGCCGACCTCGGCGCGCACCGCCTTGAGCACCTCCAGGCCGAACCGCATGCGGTTCTCGAAGCTGCCACCCCACTCATCGTCGCGCTTGTTGACGCGCGGGCTCCAGAACTGATCGATCAGATGCTGGTGCACGGCGGACAGCTCGACGCCGTCCAGTCCGCCCTCCTTGGCGCGGCGCGCGCCCTGGGCGAAGTCGCCGACGACCCGCCAGATCTCCTCTTCCTCGATGGTCTTGCAGGTCGAGCGATGGACCGGCTCGCGGATGCCCGAGGGCGACAGCAGGGTCGGCCAGTCGTGGCCGTCCCAGCGCGAGCGCCGACCCATGTGGGTGATCTGGATCATGATCTTGCCGCCGTGCTCGTGCACGGCGTCCGCCAGGTTCTGGAAATGCGGAATGATCCGGTCGGTGGAAACGTTCACCGAGCTCCACCAGGCCTGGGGGCTGTCGATCGAGACCGGGGAGGAGCCGCCGCAGATGCACAATCCGCAGCCGCCCTTGGCCTTCTCCTCGTAATACTTGACGTAACGCTCGGTGGTCATGCCGCCGTCGGTGGCGTAGACCTCGGCGTGGGCGGTGCTGACCACGCGGTTGCGGATGGTGAGATTGCCGATCTCGATCGGCTTGAACAACGCGTCGAATGCCATCTCGGAAACCTCAACCTGCCAGGTAATGACGGGGGACGACCGTGAAGCGGCCAACGTCGCAGCCTTCCTCGGCGGCGCTCTGAGTCTGCTCGGCGATGGTGCGCAGATCGCTGCCCCGAGCCTCGAGGATCTGGTCCATGGCCCCGGCGAACCAGCCGGTGAACATGTACTCGACCCTGCGCCCGACCTTGCCGAGCTGGTAGACGAAGGCGCTGTGCTCGAGGCGGACCTGGGCGGTACCGGCGTCGAGGTCGATCGCCTCGGTCGTGAAGCGTCCCCAGCCGCGCTGGGAAAGCCGCGTCATGTAGTGTTCGAATACCGCCTCGCCTTCGAGACCGTGCAGCTCGGCCTCCTTCTCGCACCAGTGCCAGGCGCTCTTGTAGCCGGCGGGATAGAGAATCTCGGCATACTTCTCCGCACCCAGCGCCTCTTCGACGGCGAGATGGTTGTTGATGAAGAAGTGGCGCGGCACGTAGAGCATCGGCAGCGCATCGGTGGTCCACACGCCGGTTTCGCTATCGACCTCGATGGGTAGTTCGGGGGCCAGCTTGGTCACGTCGGGTTCCTCGAATCTTGCTGATTATTATGGCGCTCCGGGCTTTGCTTTCAGCACGTGACCCGCAACTCGCGGCTCGTGGCTCGCCGCCCGTGGCTGGTCGTCATTCGCCCCAGACGTCGCGCAGGACACGGACCCAGTTCTCGCCCATGATCTTGCGCACCTGGCGCTCGGAAAGACCGCGCTTGAGCAACGCCTCGGTGAGATTGGGGAACTCGCCGATGGTGCGGATGCCGTGAGGATTGACGATCGTGCCGAAGTTGGTCAGGCGCCGCGCATAGCCCTTGTCGTGGGTCAGCCACTCGAAGAAGTCCTGATCCTGGCCCTGGGTGAAGTCGGTACCGATACCGATGGCGTCCTCGCCGACGATGTTCATCACGTACTCGATGGCCTCGACGTAATCGTCGACGGTGGCGTCGATCCCGGCGCGCAGGAAGGGCGTGAACATGGTCACCCCGACGAAGCCGCCATGCTCGGCGATGAACTTGAGCTCCTCGTCGGACTTGTTGCGCGGATGCTCCTTGAGCCCCGAGGGCAGGCAGTGGGAGTAGCAGACCGGCTTTTTCGATTCGAGAATCACCTCCTCGGAGGTCTTGGCGCCGACGTGGGAGAGATCGCACATCATGCCGACGCGGTTCATCTCGGCGACGATCTCGCGTCCGAAGCCGGACAGCCCGCCGTCGCGCTCGTAGCAGCCGGTACCCACGAGGTTCTGGGTGTTGTAGCACAGCTGCACGATGCCCACGCCGAGCTGCTTGAAGACCTCGACGTAGCCGATCTGGTCCTCGAAGGCATGGGCGTTCTGAAAGCCATAGATGATCCCGGTCTTGCCCTCCTCCTTGGCGCGGCTGATGTCGGCGGTGGTGCGTACCGGACGCACCAGCTCGCTGCACTCGGCCATCAGCGCGTTGGAGGCGACGATGTTGTCGACCGTGGCCTGGAAGCCCTCCCACACCGATACCGTGCAGTTGGCGGCGGTCAGGCCGCCGCGGCGCATGTCCTGCAGCAGTTCGCGGTTCCATTTGGCGATGATCAGGCCATCGATGACGATGGCATCGTCGTGTAGTTCACGCGGGGTCATGGGAGGCTCCCGTAGGGTTGGCGTCATGCCCGCAGAATAGCCCTGCGCCTCCCCCTCCCGGCACTTGGAAGCGACGGCGAGAATCGCAAAAGCGTCACTCCTGTCGCGGACGCGACGCCAGCCACGACGTTAGCCGCGATGACAGACCCCGGGCGGCGCGTGACGGGCGTTGACAGGCAGGCGTTCCTTATATAGAACGTTCTTTATATAGAACACCTTCTCTACCCAGACGGTACAAGCATGGACAAACGTTCGCTGGACACCCTGGGCCGTCACCTGCAGGCCCTGCGCCAGGCGCGCGGCTGGTCACTGTCGCAGCTCGCGGCGCAGGCGGGAATCGCCAAGTCGAACCTGTCGCGTCTCGAACAGGGCGACGGCAACCCCACGCTGGATACCCTGTGGCGCCTGGCGATGCGGCTCGAGGTGCCGTTCGGCACTCTGGTAGCTCCGATCACCGCGGTCCTCGGCGAGGAGGGCGTCACCGTCCAGTTGATCGACCAGGGCAGGGATAACCCGCCGGTGGATGCCTACTGGATGCGTTGCGAAGCCCATACCCATCGCCGCGCGGAAGCTCACTCCCCGGGCACCCGGGAATTTCTCAACGTGGTCAGCGGAAAGCTCATGGCCGGTCCTGTGGAGGCGATGCAGCCGCTGGCTGCCGGGGAGCGCCTCGACTTTCCCGCCGATCGTGCGCACGCCTACCGCACCGAGGCCGAGGCCGCGACCTTCCTCATGACCATCGTCTATACGGGGAGCGATACTGCATGAGCGCCGAATCGATCCGCCACACCCCGCCGGCTTGGCTGACCGGCCTGCGCGAGGCGATACCCTTGCTCGGTGGCTACGTGCCGGTGGCGGTCTCCTTCGGCCTGATCGCCGCCCAGGCCGGTTTCTCGACCTGGGAGATCGCCGCGATCTCGACGTTGATCTATGCCGGGGCCTCGCAGTTCCTGTTCGTCGGCATGGCCGCCGCCGGCGCGCCATTGTGGCTGACGGTGATCATGACCCTGCTGATCAACGTCCGCCACGTGGTCTATGCGCCCAATCTGGCCCCCTGGTTGACGGCAAGCCGCTGGTGGCCCTGGCTGATGCATGGCCTGACCGACCAGGTGTTCGCCCTGGCCCATACCCGGTTGCCGCAGATAGCGGCGCCACAGCGCCTCGGCTGGTTCACCGGCGCCGCCGTGCTGGCCTGGGCGAGCTGGATTGCCGGCAGCGTCCTCGGCGCCGTCTCCGGCGAGTGGCTGACCCGCCGCTGGCCGCTCGCCGGCGAGGTGATGCCGTTCGCGCTGCCGGCGCTGTTCCTGGTACTGCTGGCGCCCCGGTTCACCTCGTTTCGCTGGTCGCTGGCGCTGGGTGCCAGCGTGGCCACGGCACTGGCGCTGACCCTGGGCGGACTGACCAACGTCAGCATTCCGCTGGCCGCGGCCTGCGGCGCGCTGTGCTTCTATGCGTTCAAGCATCGCCCACGAATCATGGGGAGGACCGGCTCATGAATGACGCCCTGTGGCTGGCGGTGATGGCCGTCGCGCTCGGCACCCTGGCCATGCGGGCGTTGCCGCTTGCGTGGATGCAGCGCCGGCTGCACCGCTTCGGCGATGACCCCGGGCTGAATGCCGTACCCGCCTGGCTCGGCGTGCTGGCGCCGCTGATGATCGCCGCCCTGCTCGGCGTATCGCTGGCGCCGCAACGCCAGGATCTGGTCGGCTGGCTGGCGACGCTGATCGGCGGCGGCGTCACGCTGGCGGTGTGGCGATCGACCCGCGCCCTAGGCTGGCCGGTGATGGCCGGCGTCGCCGCCTTCGGCCTGGTGGTGATCGTGGCCCGAATGTGGGCGTAAGCGCATTGCACGTTAGAAGTATCGGGGCCACCCAACTAGGCTTGATCGCCAAGCGATAGCGAAGGAGCAGGGCTATCCTTGCTTTCTCCCTGCTTTGCTCGGCTCGATCAGTCGCCGATCCCTGGCTTGCCGAGGATAGAGGGTCGGCTGTCTGTTAAGATTAAGCCGCTAACGTTTTTCCGACTCGATGCCATGCCGCCGATGTCGGAACAGGAGCCAAGTGCACCATACAGTTCAAGGAGACAAGAACGACATGTCGCAACCTCACTCGTCGCGATCGGGCGCCATCGTGCTCTTCGTAGCCTCGCTCGCCGGGCTTGCCATCGCCTTCTATGCCTATGTCACGCCGCTGACCGGCGTCACGGATACCATCGGCGCGCTGGTGGTCATCCTCGCCAGCGTCGCGCTGGCCGTGATGGCGCTCACTCTGACCGCGCTGAAAGGACGCGCCGCACGCAATGTCCTGCGCGTGCTGATTCTGCTGGGTCTCATCGGCACCGGCTTCGCCGGGCTGCTCCTGCATCAGTGGTGGATCGGCGTCGCCATGCTGGTCGGTCTTATCGGACTGATCCTCGACATGGTCCTCACCCCCAACGCCCCACGTTCCGTCCATTCATGAGGAGCCGCCCGATGCCGACATCTGGACTCGCCGTACAACATCGCTTCAAATCCGCCACATACCGTCTGGGCACGGCTGCCGCGCTGGCGCTTTTCATGACACCCGCGCCGCTGCTGGCGCAGGATCAGCCGGTTACGCAAAATCAGCCAAGCGCGCAGAACCAGCCGAGTACGCAAAACCAACAGGCCAAGAAATACCAGCCCGCTACGCAGGACAACGCGGCGGTGCAAGACGTGGCCAAGGCCGAGCCGATCCCGCTGGTTCCCGAAAAGCCGACCTGGGACAGTTTCCACGGCCAGCTCAACGCGCAGAAATACAGCCCGCTCGATCAGATCAATGCCGACAACGTCGACGCGCTCAAAAAAGTCTGGGAAATCCATACCGGCGACGTCTCGGATGGCTCGGGCAAACTGCCCCCCACCGTCTGGTCCGCGACCCCGGTCTTCGCCAACGACACGCTCTACATCGGCACGCCGTTCTACCGGATCCTCGCGCTGGATCCCGCGACCGGCAAGGAGAAGTGGAGCTTCGATACCCACTCCACGCTCAAGGCACTGACCCAGCCCGCGCTGAAGAACCGCGGTGTCTCCTACTGGGAGGCGGAACATCCGGTGGCCGGCGAACCCTGCCAGAAGATCGTCTACCTGGGCACGATGGATGCGCAGCTGTTCGCGGTCGACGCCGATACCGGCGAGAAGTGCCAGGGCTTCGCCGACAACGGCGTGCTCAACGTCAACCAGTGGAACGATACCCACGACAAGTGGCCGCTATCCGTGCTGCAGCCGCCGACCGTGGTCGGCGATCACCTGATCCTCGGCTGGGCCGGCAGTGACTGGACCTACGAGCAGGCACCGCCCGGCACCGTGTTCTCGATCAATGCACGCACCGGCAAGCGCGAATGGACCTTCCAGGCGCTGTCTGACGAGATGCGCAAGAAGAGCGGGACCGCCAACGTCTGGACGCACATGTCGGCCGATAGGGAGCACGGCCTGGTCTACCTGCCGGTCTCCTCGCCCTCGCCGAACTACTGGGGCGGCAACCGCACCGAGAGTGCCCCGCTCGGCACCTCGACCACGGCACTGGATGTCGATACCGGCAAGGTGGTCTGGTCGCGGCAGTGGGTCCATCACGATGTCTGGGATTACGACACCAACGCCGCGCCGACCCTCATGGACATCACCGTGGACGGCAAGCAGATCCCAGCCTTGGTGCAGTCGACCAAGCAGGGCTTCCTGTTCGTGGTCAACCGCCTGACCGGCGAGGACGTCTGGCCGATCGAGGAACGCCCGGTGCCGCAGGGCGATGGCTCCGTCAAGGGTGAGGAATACGCGGACACGCAACCCTTCCCGACCAAACCCGCTCCGCTGCTCGACCAGTCCGAAAAGCCGGATATCTGGGGGCTGGCCGATGCGGTGGGCCTCGGCGAGTGCTCGGCGCTTTGGGACAAGCTGTCCTATGAAGGCATGTATACCCCGCCCACCACCAAGGGCGAAGGTGCGCTTGCCTACCCGGACAGCGCCGGCGGCATACAGTGGGGGGGCGTGGCGTTCGACCCCGAGAGCCAGACGGCGATCGTCAACACCTCGCACATCGTGCAGTACGTGAAGCTCTATGACCGCAAGGCTTACGAAAACGCCGACAGAAGCACGGGTAACGAAAGCGGTTTCGCGCCGCAGAAAGGCGCGCCCTATGGGATGCGGCTCCTGGTGGCTCGCAACTGGCTGGGCATGCCCTGCTGGGAGCCGCCCTTCGGCGAGCTCGTCGCTATCGACATGCACACCGGCGATGTGAAATGGCGCCGCCCAGTGGGCGCTTCGCAGCAATACGGCTTTTTCATGCCCGAAAGCTGGGGCTCGCCCACCATCGGCGGCCCAGCGGTGACGGCGGGCGGCGTCGTGTTCATCGGCGCTTCGATGGACGCCAAGCTGCGCGCCTACTCGCTCGAGACCGGCGAAGAGCTGTGGTCGGATCAGGCCCAGGCCCCTGCCGTATCGAACCCCGCGGTCTACGAGTACAAGGGGCGCGAATATGTCGCCTTCGTCGCGGGCGGCAACTCGATCCTGAAGGAGCAGGTCGGCGACCAGGTCGCGGTCTACGCGCTACCGGAATAACCCCCGAACGACCGAGCGCAGAAAGGCGGGGCGGACCCTTGGGTCCGCCCCGTTTTACGTTGCGAGATAAGTCTTGTTGCGAATATTCGATGAGAGAAGCGCGCTAGGCTTCGTCTGAAAAGTCGACGAGCGATGGCCAGACGAGGCAAAAATTGACGAAAAGACGGACCGGGCTCGCGTGCGAGTTTACGGGTTGTAAATCTTTGATCGGACTCGCGCACGAACCAATTTTTAACGCCGTATGGTCGTGCACAGGCACTTTTCAGACAAAGCCTAGGCCATGATCTGGAAGCGATAGCGTGTCCGCAGGGTCTGGCCCTTGGTCAGCTCGATCAGGCCCTGGTCGAGCGGGGCCGCGCCGTGATGGGCTTCGACGTCGTGGCTGACCGGCTCGAAGCAGAAGAAATCGGCCTCGCGGCCCGGCGAAAAGACCAGATAGCGCGGGCACGGCGGGTCGCTGTCGATATACAGCGTCAGGTCGCGCTCGGGCCAGACCAGCCGCGCATGGCCGTTCCAGCCGGTAAACAGATTGTCGATTAGCCCGTCCGGCAACTTGCCGCCCCGGCGAAAATCCCACTCGCTCGCCGCGTCGATGGCCCGCCAGCCGGTAGGCAGTTGCGCGGCGTCGACATCCCACACGCCGTCCGCCGACGCCTCGATGGTCACCCCGGCGCTACGCGGAAACCAGGGATGCACGCCCATGCCGTAGGGGGCGGGCGTCTCGCCCTGATGAGTGATCACCAGCTCCACGGTCAGTGCCGCGCCGTCGATTCGATAGATCAGCCGCGAACGGTAGTCGAACGGCGGCTGGTGGCTGGACTCGCGCTCGAGGGTCAGCTGCGTGGCGGTGCGGTGGGCGACGCGCCACGCCGCTTGCCAGCCGTCGCCATGGATCGGAAATGGCTCGCCCTGGCGATTGGGTTCCAGTGGATAACGCTCGCCCTGCCACTCGAAGCCGCCGCCGCTGATGCGATTGGACCACGGCACCAGCGGATACAGGCCCAGGGTGTCGGGATCCCCGGCCGCACTGTTGCCCGGGCGGAACAGCGCGATGTCGCCGTCCTTGCGCAGCGCCTCGAAGCGCACCACCGAACCGCCGACCTCCGGCGCCACCTCGAGTCGCAGCAAGGTGTTCTCGAGCGTAATCGTCATTGCCTAGCTACTCCGCTGAAATCGATCGCCACAGCATACCGCGCCAACGCCCCAACGGGGACCCGTGGACCTTGGCGGCTCAGTCGTGATAGACCGCGCTGCGCCCGCCATCGACGGTGATGCAGGTGGCGTTGATGAACGGCGCCTCGTCGGAGGCCAGGAAGACCGCGGTCATGGCGATCTCCTCGGGGCGGCCGAGCCGCTGCGGCGGATGCAGCGCCTCGATCCGCCCACGCGCCGCCGCCGGGTCGTCGAAGCTCTGCCAGTGCGCCTCGACCGCCGGCGTGGCGATGTAACCCGGCGCGATGGCGTTGACGCGCACCCCGCGGTCGGCGTACTCGACGCCCAGCGCCCGGGTGAGGCCGATCAGCCCATGCTTGGCGACCGGGTAGGGAAAGCAGCCGCGGATGATCGCGAAACTGTGGGTCGAGGCGATGTTGACGATCGCCCCGCCGCCCTGGGCGATCAGGTCGGGTAGCACCGCGCGACTGCAGTGCCAGGCGCCTTCGAGATCGACCGCCAGGCAGCGTTGCCAGGCGTCTTCGGGCATCATTAGCGGCTCGTGGAAGACGTTCATGCCGGCATTGTTGATCAGCGTGGTCAACGGCCCCAGCGCGTCGCGCGCCACGTCCACGGCGACCTGCACTGCATCACGCGAGGCGATGTCACAGCCCACCGCCAGCACATCGTGACCGGCGTCGCGCAGCGTCGTCGCCGCCCGTTCGGCGCCATCAAGGTCGCGATCCGCCAGGCACACCGCCGCGCCCTCGCCGGCGCAGGCCGTGGCGATGGCGTGACCGATGCCGGCCGCCGCACCGGTGACGAAGATCCGCTTGCCCGCCAGACGCCCGCTCATCGCTCGCTCCCGCGGACCGCGAAGCGTCCCGCCGGCAGGCCACGCACGCCGGGCACGACCCGGAACAGCCCACCCGCGGCGGTCTCGTCGTCGCGATCCACCGCCGCCGTAGTGATGTACAGCTGGTCCAGTCCGGCGCCGCCGAAGGCGCACGAGGTGACCCGCGACGCAGGCACCGGCAGCGTCTCGTCGAGTTCGCCGTCCGCGCGAAAACGGCTGACCCGGCCGCCGCCCCAGTGGGCGACCCACAGCCCGCCCTCGGCGTCGCAGGTCATGCCGTCGGGGCGGCCCTGGGTCTCGGCGAAGCGGATGTGCTCGCGCTTGTTGGCCAGCTCCCCCTCAGCCGAGACATCGAAGGCGTAGATGATCCCCCTGGGCGTATCGCTGTGGTAGAGCGTGGCTCCGTCGGGACTGATCGCCGGGCCGTTGGCGACCCGATAGCCCTCGTCGACGCGGTCGATCGCCTCGCCAGCGAGGCGGTAGAACGCCCCGCTCGAGCGCTCGGCGGCATCGTCCATCGAGCCGAACCACAGCCGCCCGCGCGGGTCGACCTTGGCATCGTTGAAGCGGTTTCCGGCCGGCTCCTCGGGCGTCGTCCATGGACCGACGACGCTCGGCCCGGCGTCCGTCAGGCGCAGGTGAACCAGCCGCGAACGCAGCCCGGCGATGAAGCCGTCGCCGTCGTCGCGAACCGCCAGCCAGCAGCACGGCTCGTCGAGTGTCCAGCCCTGGGTCCGGCCGCTGGCCAGATCGAAGGCGTGCAGGCGCCCGCCTAAAATGTCCACGAACAGCAGTTGCCCCTGCGCGCCGCGCTCGGGGCACCACAGCGGGCCCTCGCCCAGTTGGGCGCGTCCCGCCCAGACGCACTCGACGCTATTGATGGCGATCATTGCGTAGCCCTTGTCAGCATGGAGGGATCAATGCGAATGCCTGGGCACCTCGGCGCCGCGACAGCCGACCAGGAAGTCGAAGTCGCAGCCCTCGTCGGCCTGCAGCACCCGCTCGATGTACAGCTGACG
>NZ_JAWQLY010000013.1:0-109543 GCF_033446685.1 Halomonas sp. HP20-15
TTGACCTTGACCAGCGTCGACAGCGCCACGCCCACCGGGTAGTAGGTGCCGCCGGTGGTCGCGGTGCCCATGATGTACTGATGGGATTCATCCTGCGCGAAGGCCGACGAGGCGGAAATGCCCATTGCCGCGGCGCTGGCCAGGGCCAAGGCGGACTTGAGGAACTGACGCTTGTGCATGCCGTTTTCTCCTGTGGAAACTGGCGATTATTGTGTTGAAGCGTCATAAATAGTGCAAAGCGCTTGCCAACTCGAAGGAAACGCGCTGTTTCAAGGCATTAGCCGGCAGACGCAGCGTCGCACCCCAGCCGATCGGCAACAATTCGCCGACTTCAACTTCACTCATCGGCCATTTATTGCCGATGAGACACCCGTACCAGCGAGGCCAGCCATGAACGACTTTTCCCTGCACGAGCGGCTCGCCGCCGATACCCATGTCATCGCCGACCTGGCGCTGTGCCGGGTACTGCTGATGAACGATCAACGCTTCCCGTGGTTGATTCTGGTGCCGCGTCGCGCCGGGATCGTCGAAGTCAGCGATCTCGACGCCGGCGATCAGGTCCGGCTGTGGCAGGAGGCGACGCAACTAGGCAGCTCATTCAAGGCCGCGCTGGGCGGCGACAAACTCAACCTGGCGACGCTGGGCAACCAGGTGCCCCAGCTGCATTTTCACGTCATCGTCCGCTATGGCGACGACGCCGCCTGGCCGGGACCGGTGTGGGGGGTGGGCACGCCCGAGCCCTACGCGCCGGCGGCGCTCGACGAGCGCCGCCGGCTGGTCACGCAATTGAGCGACACGCTCGGGGTGGGCCACTGACGCTCGGTCGTTCACGTTAATGGCCGCCGCGCTCACACAAAGGCGTCGCGGCGCAGACCGTACTTGTGCATCTTCTGATTGAGGGTTCGCCGCGGCAGGTCCAGCTCATCGAGCACCGCCTGGATGTTGCCCTGGTGACGCGCCAGCGCGGCGCGCAGCAGCGCGGCCTCGAACGCCGCGACTTGATCGTTGAGCGAGCCGCCGGCGGCCTCATGGGGGCCGTCGCCGTGCGGTGTCAGTTGCGGAATGTCGAGCCCCAGGGTGTGACGGGTGGCGGCGTTGCGCAGCTCGCGCAGATTGCCCGGCCAGGCGTGGCGGCTGAGTGCGGCGAACAGCTCGCTATCCATTTCGCGCAGCGGCCGTTGGTGGACCTCGGCGGCCTGGCGGCAGAAATGCGCGAACAGCAGCGGAATGTCTTCGCGGCGCTCGCGCAACGGCGGGACCGTCAGTTCGGCGATCGCCAGCCGGTAGTAAAGATCTTCACGGAACGTCCCGTCGCTCGCCAGCGTCAACAGGTCGGTCTTGCTCGCCGCCACCACCCGCAGGTCGAGCTCGATTACCCGGTTGCTGCCCAGCCGGGTGACTTCGCCCTCCTGTAGGGCGCGCAGCAGCTTGACCTGGGCGGTCAGCGGCATCGACTCGATCTCGTCGAGAAACAGCGTTCCACCGCTGGCGTGCTCGAGCTTGCCGATCCGGGTCTCGAGCGCGCCGGTGAAGGCGCCCTTCTCGTGACCGAACAGCTCCGACTCGAACAGTTCAGGGGCGATCGCGCCGCAGTTAAGCGCCACGAACGGCGCTGACTCGCCGGGGCCGAACTCATGCAGGCTGCGCGCCACCACTTCCTTGCCACTGCCGGTCTCGCCGCAGACCAGCACGTTGGCGCGGGTCGGCGCGAGATTGGCGAGCTGCTCGCGCAGCCGCTGCATGCCCGGGGCCTCGCCGATCAGCCGCGCGGCCAGCCCGCCCTGGCGCAGCGCCTGGCGCAACCGGCGGTTTTCCTGGCTCAGGCGCCGCCGCTCGAGGGCGCGCCGTACCTGTTCCTCGAGGCGTTCGGGTTCATAGGGTTTCTCGATGAAGTCCCAGGCGCCCTGACGCATGGCATCCACCGCCATCGGTACGTCGCCATGCCCGGTGATCAGCAGCACCGGCACCTCGTCGTCGAGCGACTGGACGGCGCGCAACAGGCTCAAGCCGTCGAGCCCGGGCATCTTGACGTCCGAGATCAGCGCCCCGCAGGCCTCGCCCGCGCCGAGCGCGGCGAGCACCGCTGCACCGCTTTCGAAACTGCGCACCGCCAGCTCGCCGAGCTCGAACCACTGGCTCAACGATTCGCGCACGCCGGGGTCGTCGTCGACCAGCCAGACCGGCAGTTCGCTCATGTCACGGAGTCCTCCTCGCGGGGTTGGCGGCGGCGGGTCTCGACCGCACGCGGCAATTCGACGATGAAATCCGCGCCGCCCTGTGCGCCGGGACGGTTCTCGGCGCGGATGCGTCCATCGAGATCCTGAACGATGCCGTAGGCGATGAACAGGCCGAGACCCAGCCCGTCGCCGACCTCCTTGGTGGTGAAGAACGGATCGAAGAGCTGCTCGATCAGTGCCTCGTCGATCCCGGAGCCGTTGTCGCTGACCGTCAGCACGACCCGCGCCTCGTTCAGCGCCACGCTGACGGTCAGCCGTGGCGCGGTCACCTCGCGCAGGGCGTCCAGGGCGTTGCGCAGCAGGTTGGTGAGCAGCTGCTCGATGCGCACGGTATCGCCGGCCACCCAGACCGGCTGTGCGCTTTCGGGCAGGTCGAGTTCGACCTCGACCGCCTGGCGCGCAATGCGCTCTTCGAGCAGCTCGAGCACGAAATCGAGCCGCGCCCGCAGATCGATCGGCTCGCGGGCGCCGCCCTTGCGGGCGAACAGCTTGAGCTGACGGATCAAGGTGGCGAGCCGTTCGGAGAGCGCCTGGATGCGCTGGAAGTTGTCCTGTGCCGATTGCTGCCGGCCCCGCTCGAGCAGTCGCGCGCCGCTCGCCGCATAGGTGCGGATGCCGGCCAGCGGCTGGTTGAGCTCATGGGCGATGCCCGCCGCCATGGTGCCCAGCGCCGCCAGCTTGCCGGCCTGAACCAGTTCGGCCTGGGCCGATTCCAGTTCGCGGGTACGCGCCTCGACGCGGCTTTCCAGGCGCTCGTTGGCGTCGCGCATCAGCCGCGCCTCGCGCTCGCGCAACCACAGGCGCTGCTGGCGTTCGCGCAGCCACAGCCCCAGCAGCAGCAAGGCCAGGCACAGCGCCCCGGCGACCAGCACCGCGTTGCGCGCGCTGGCATAGAGCGGGCGCACCGGCACCAGATAGTGCATCCGCCAGCCCAGGCCACTCGCCCCGCTATCCGCCGTGGCGATGAAGAAGCGCTCGCCGACGCCGTTGCCGTCGATCAGCAGCGAGCCGTCGCCCAATCGCTCGCCCAACGCGCGCAGGTCGGTGCCGTTGAACTGGCGCTGGGCGCGAATCTCGCGCAGCGCCCCGCCGTCCAGCTCGTCCATGTGGCGATAACGCCAGTCGGCGCGACTGGAGAGAATCACCACGCCGTGGGCGTCGCTCAACAGCACCTTCTCGCCGGCCTGGCGCCAGTCGGCCTGCAGCGACTCCAGCGAGACCTTGACCGCGACCACCCCGCGCGGCGGCGCGGCGGGCACTCCCCGAGACGCGACATCGCCGGCCGTTACCGGGGCCGAGACAAAATACCCCGGCCGGCCGGTGGTACTGCCGACGGCGAAGAACTCGCCCTGCCCGCCCCGCATGGCCTGGCGAAAGTAGGGCCGGTAATCGTAGCGATGACCGACGAAGCTGTCCTCGCGGGCGGCGTTGCTCGCCGCAACGGTCAGCCCCCGGGCGTTCATCAGGTAGATCGCCTCGGCACCGGAGCTTGCCGCGACCCGGGCCAGATTCTCGTTGATCCGCCGGACCATCGCCGCAGTGAGAGTGTCCTGCGGCTGGCGGCCGAGCGCCGAGCGGATCAGCGGCTGGCGCGCCAGCAGGTCGGGGAGATAGGCGAAACGCTGGAGCGCACCCTCGAGGCTACTGGTATACAGCGCCAGCCGGGTGTCGGCGTGACGCCGCGCCTCGCGAAGGGCATTGTCGAATTGCCAGTGCCATACCCACCACAGCAGCGCGACGGTAACGAAGCCGCCGGCAAGCGCCGCCAGGCGTCGCAACCGGCGACGACGAACCGGACTCACGGCGCCGTGCTGGCAGACACGAGTCGCGCCTGGATCGCCGCCAATAACGCGTCGAAGCGGGCCGGATCGAGCGGCTGGCCGCCCTGGCGCCCCTGGATGGCCAGACGAGTGCCGGAAGCCGCCTCGCTGGCCTCGAGGGTCAACACATAGCCCGAGCGGGTCGCCAGCACCGCATCGACCCGGCCCAGTTCCGCGTTGGCCAGGCGGATGACGAAACCGCGCGCGACCAGCTCATCGATGGCGCTGGACAGCGTCTGGCGCGGCGTGGCGTCCATAACCGCCAGTCGTTCGCTCGGGGCAACGCGGGACGTGGCGCAGCCGGTCACCGACGCAGCCAGCAGCATCAGCAGAATCGACATCGATGCCAGGCATTTCATGAGGCCTCCGGGGCATTCAGCAAGCGCGACTCGATGGCACCGCTGACCTCGCGGCAGAAGGTATCGCGGTTGTAGGCGCGGGCATCGATCACATAGCCATCGCTGTCAATCACGCTCGAATCGCGGGTCATCTTGACCGCCTCGTCGCCGACGACCAGCGACACGCGCTCGACCTGCACCGGGTCGTCGAAGCCGCCACCGACGCCGACACCCAGCCCGAACCCCCTCGCCGAGTGGCGGTGCGAGCCGCCCCAGAAGGAGATACCGTCGTACCAGGGGTGATCGATCGCGCCCATGCCCGGCTGCCGGGTGCTGCGCTCGGCGCTCACCACGCCCAGCGCCAGATCGGCGTTGCGGATGCTGAAACCGCGTGACTCGAGCTCGGCGATCCCCGCCCGTACCCAGCTCTCCGTCGACGCCTCGGTGCGCCGGGGCCAACTGCAGGACGCCGGCAGCGAGGCCGAGGCGCCCGCTTCCAATGGCCCGGGGCCTGACTGACAGCCGGCAATGGCGAAGCCGGCGATAACGGCCAATACGCGAAGCCCAGTGGTCATGGCGAGCGCCTCCTCAGCGGCGGAAATCGGTATTCTTCAAGCGTAGCGCGGCTTATTGTCGGGCGTTCGCCGGGTCGCGCCAAACAGGACGAAAGCAGCATGCACCCGGCTCGCTCCGGCAATCGGGCGCGGCCGCCATTCAAGCATATTCGCGGCACGCACGCCGAACCGTCGGAGCGCCGAACCGTGCATTTTGCTTTGTCGTCGCCTTGGCGCATATTGGCAAGATCCATGTGACGCGTCAGGTTCGACTCGACATCTGGTCTTTTTATGCTTATGCGAGGAACGCCGTGAAGGTTCTGATCGCTCCCGACAGTTACAAGGACGCGCTGAGCGCCCGCGAGGCGGCGGCGGCGATCGCCCACGGCCTGCGCCGGGTGCTGCCCGGTGCCGAACTGGTGGAGTGCCCGATGGGCGACGGTGGCGAGGGCACGCTCGATGCGTTGCTCGCCTCGACCGGCGCCGTGCGCCGTACCGCCGCCGTTCACGACGCACTGGGCCGGCCCGCCGAGGCGGCCTGGGGCTGGCATGCGGCGAGCCGCACGGCTTACGTCGAGCTCGCCGAGGCCAGTGGCCTGCAGGCCCTGGAGCGCGCCGAGCGTACTGCGCTGACCAGCACCACTCGCGGGGTCGGCGAGCTGGTTCTCGCCGCCCTCGACGCGGGCGCCGAACGGCTGATCCTGACGCTGGGCGGCAGCGCCACCAACGATGCCGGGGCGGGCATGCTCGAGGCGCTGGGCGCGCGCCTGCTGAACCACGCCGGCCAGCCGTTGGCTCCCGGCGGCGCGGCGCTGGCCGAGCTGGCCAGCCTGGACCTTTCCGGGCTCGACCCACGGCTCGCCGGGCTACGGGTCGAGACCGCCGTCGACGTCGACAACCCGCTGACCGGGCCGCGCGGGGCGAGTGCCGTGTTCGGCCCGCAGAAAGGCGCCAGCGATGCCGATGTCGAGCGGCTCGACCGCGCCCTGGCCCACTTCGCCGAGTGTGTCGCCGACACGCTGGGACGCGACGAGCGCGAGCATCCCGGCGCCGGCGCCGCCGGCGGCATGGGCTTCGCCGCCCGCGCGCTATTGAATGCCGAGCTGCGCCCGGGGATCGACCTGGTCATGGACCAGGTGGGCTTCGACGCGGCGCTCGCCGACAGCGACCTGGTGATCACCGGCGAGGGCCAGCTCGACGGCCAGAGTCTGGCCGGCAAGACGCCGATCGGCATCGCCCGGCGCGCCCGTGCATATGGCGTGCCCGCAGTGGTGCTCGCCGGCCGGCTGGGCAGCGGCTGGCAGGCCGCGCATGACCAAGGCGTCAGCGCCGCGCTGGCGCTGGCCGACGGCCCGATGAGCCTCGACGAGGCCTTGGCGCGTTGTCGCGAACTGCTCGCCGAGCGTGCCGAGGCCGTGGCTCGGCTATGGTTGGCGGGGCACGGCGCCGGGCAGACGCTCTTGAAAAGAGGGCGGAGCGACCCGAATCAATAGGATAGCGCTATCTTGACGATGCACCGCGATGACTGTCCGTGACCGCCGTGGGCAGCTACCATCGAGACAACCGTTTTATGGAGGGGCATTAATGAGCGATACCAACGCCATCGGTCTGCACAACGGCAGCGCCAACGAGCTGGCCGACAAGCTCAACACGCTGTTGGCCAACTACCAGATTTTCTACATGAACGTTCGCGGCTATCACTGGAACGTCAAGGGCCATCAGTTCTTCGAGCTGCACACCAAGTTCGAGGAACTCTACGACGACCTGCTCGCCAAGGTCGACGAGGTCGCCGAGCGTATTCTGACCCTGGGCCATCAACCGGTCCACGCCTACAGCGACTACGTCAAGATCGCCTCCATCCAGGAGGACAAGGACGTTCACCAGGGCGAGGCCTGCGTGCGCGGCATCGTCCAGGGCTACCAGACGCTGATCGAACTGCAGCGCGACCTGCTCAGCCTGGCCTCCGATGCCGACGACGAAGGCACCGCCTCGCAGGTCGGCGACTACATCCGCGAGCAGGAAAAGACCATCTGGATGCTCAACGCCTACCTCGGCTGAGCATCGACCGGTGCCGTTTGCACGCCGCCCCACGGGGTGGCGTCTTTGTTTTGAGGCCGCGGCGACGTTTGCCGTCGCACCGCCATTGCCTATGCTGGACAGAGGGGTCACCGGACGATCCCCTTGTGATCGTCGCCGATGATCCCAAGGTCATGAATTGAAGCACGGCCTTCCGCCGTGCCGCTCACTGTGCCGCAAGGAGGTAGCCATGAGCCAGAAGCTGAGTGGAAAGCGCGTTGCGATTCTCGCCACCGACGGGTTCGAGGAATCGGAACTCGCGGTACCCAAGAAGGAACTCACCGCGCAAGGCATCACCGTGCATGTCGTCGCGCCCGATAAAAAAGGGATTCGCGCCTGGGCGGAGACCGATTGGGGCGACACCTACGACGTCGACGTCGCGCTCGACGATGCCGACGTCGCGAGTTATCACGCCCTGGTGCTGCCGGGCGGCCTGTTCAACCCGGACAATTTGCGCGTCAACGAGAAGGCCCAGGCCTTCGCCCGGCATTTCTTCGAAGCCGGCAAGCCGGTCGGCGCGATCTGCCACGGCCCCTGGCTGTTGATCAACGCCGGTGTCGTCAAGGGGCGTCGCATGACCTCTTTCCCGAGCGTCGCCCAGGATCTCAAGAACGCCGGCGCCGAGTGGGTCGACGAGCAGGTGGTCGTCGACAGCGGGCTGGTGACCAGCCGCAAGCCGGCGGATCTCGATGCCTTCTGCAGCAAGCTGATCGAGGAGATCGGCGAAGGGCGTCACAGCGAACAACACGCCTGAGTTCGCGTAGCACTCGTTCACGTCCGCCCCGCCATCCGGCGAGGCGGACGTTTGCGCGTTGGCACCCCTCATTTCCGATCCGGAGCTCGCATGGTCCACGGCCCCCGAACGCCCTATCAGGCATTACGCAAACTGCTGAGACTCGCCGCCCGGCCGATGAAGTCCGATCGTGGCCGCGGCGGGGTCGTGGTCCAGGCCTATCGCGGCTACGGCTCGACCACCGAGGCCTACCTGATGGGACGGGTCTTTCGCCAACCCAGCCTGGGCTTGCCGGCACGCGAGGGAACGCTGCTGCGCGACCTGCTCGACGTGCTGCGACGTAGCGTGCGCTGGGGCGTCAAGGCGGCCACGGTGGTGGTCGAGGTCAACGGTAGCCGGCACACCGTGGAGACCGACCGCGACGGCTATTTCGACGTACACATGAAGCTGGAGCGGCCGGCGCCAGACGACCGCAGCTGGCACGAGGCGACGCTCGACGTATATCTGAACGACGAACACACCATCAGCGGCAAGACCGAGGTCTACGTCCCGCCGCCGACGGTCGATCTGGCGGTGATCAGCGACATCGACGACACCGTGATGTACACCGGCGTCGCCAACAAGCTCAAGATGTTCTATCGGCTGTTCTTCGAGAAGGCCGACCGGCGCACCGCCTTCCCCGGCGTCGCGCCCTTCTATCAGGCGCTGTTCGCCGGCGCCGACGGCCAGCGGCGCCGGCCGCTGCTCTACGTCTCGCGCGGGCCGTGGAGCATCTACGAAATCCTCGAGGCGTTCTTCCAGCGCAACCGCATTCCGGTGGGGCCGATCCTGTTCCTGCGCGAATGGGGGCTGAGCCTGCAGCGCCCGCTGCCGCGCAAGGCCGTCGATCACAAGGCCAAGATGATCGAGAAGATGCTCAGCCTCTACGACAGCCTGCCGTTCGTACTGATCGGCGACAGCGGCCAGCACGACCCCGAGACCTATACCCGCATCGTGCGCGAATATCCGGGACGCATCCGCGCCATCTACATCCGCAAGATCGACCGTAGCGCCTCGCGCGACGCCGCGATCGAAGCGCTCGCCGACGAAGTCGCCGCCGACGGCTGTACCCTGGTGCTGGCCAGCGACAGCGTGCGCATGGCCGAACATGCCCACCGCGAAGGGCTTATTTCCCATGCCGGCCTGGAAGCCGTGCGCCGCGCGCCCGACGTCAGTGAAAGCCGCTCACAAAGAGACTGAGCGCGCCTACACAAGAACGTCAGGCCGCCTTGGCCTCGGCCAGTTCCTCGACCAGTGCGCGCAGCAACTGCCAGAACTCCTCGACCGATTCGATCTCGACCCGCTCGTCAGGCGAATGGGCGCCACGAATCTGCGGGCCGAACGAGATCATCTCGAGCGCCGGGTACTTGCCGCCGAGAATCCCGCATTCGAGCCCGGCGTGGATCACCTTGACCTCGGGATCGACGCCCAGCTTTTGCTGATGCAGCTCACGAAAGCGCGTCAAGAGCGGGCTGTCGGGCTCCGGCGTCCAGCCCGGATAGGCGTTCTCGAGGCGCGTCTCGGCGCCGATCAGCCCGAACAGTGCGCGGAAACGATCGGCGATATCCGCCGTGGCGCTGTCGCGCAACGAGCGCACCAGCGCGCACAGGTGAAAGCGCCCCGATTCGAGCGAGACCACGCCGAGATTGTTGGAGGTCTCGACCACCCCAGGCACCTCGACGCTCATGCGCTCCACGCCGTACGGCGCGACATGCAGGGCGGCGACCAGCATATGGCTGGCGGTGGTAGTCAACGCCTCGCCGGGAGCGTCCTCCAGCCTCTCGAGAGCCAGCGTCAGGCCCTCGTCGACGCCCGTCAGCTCGGCGACGAGCTCCGCCTGCAGTTCGGCGAGGCGCGCCTTCGCGGCCTCGTCCTCGTCGGCGGCCAGCGCCAGGGTGGCGAACGCCTCGCGCGGCAGGGCATTGCGCAACGTGCCGCCGCGATAGTCGATCAGCCGCGCGCCACACGGCTCCAGCGCCCGCAGCACGCGCACCAGCAACCGGTTGGCGTTGCCCCGGCCCTTGTCGATGTCGATGCCCGAGTGACCGCCGACCAGCCCGGTCAGCGACAGTCGCCAGACCCGTTCGTCGTCGCGCAGCGCGCTGGTCGGCAGGTTGGCCTCGACCACCACGTCGGCGCCGCCGGCGCAGCCGATGTAGACCTGGCCGCGGTCCTCGGAGTCCAGGTTGAGCAGAATATCGCCCGCGAGCCAGCCCTCGGCCAGATTCAGCGCACCGCCCATCGACGACTCCTCCTCGACGGTGAACAGCGCCTCGAGCGGACCGTGCTCGAGGGCGTCGTCCTCGAGGATCGCCAGCGCCGCGGCCACGCCCATGCCGTTGTCGGCGCCCAGCGTGGTATCGCGGGCGTGCAGCCAACCATCGGCGACATAGGTCTCGATGGGGTCGCTGGTGAAGTCGTGGGGCCGGTCGGCGTTGGCCTGGGCGACCATGTCCAGATGACCCTGCAGCACAATGCCCGGCGCCTTTTCACGGCCCGGCGAGGCCGGCTTGCGGATCAGCAGATTGCCGGCGGCGTCGAAGTCATGACTCATGCCCCGGGCGCTCGCCCAGTCGACGATGATCCGAGCGAGCTGCGCCTCGTGGCCCGAGGGACGCGGCGTATTGCACAGCGTGCGAAAATGGCGCCACAGCGGCGTCGGCGTCAGGCTGTCCAGATGTTCGTTCATAGGCAATTCCGCAGTTGGCAAAACAATCGGCGCTCATTGTACTGACGAATACTAATCAGGCGAATCTTCGCGCGCCACAGGCGATGATCCAGCGCTTTTCCTCGGCCGGCATCGCGACTAGCCTTTGTCGCTCATCACCCTGTTATGGAGTCACGCATGCCAATGACCCGCTCGCTGTTACTGCTCACCGGCCTCGCCGCCTTCGCCCTGCTGAGCGGCTGCTCGCCGATTCCCGACATGCCCGGCCCGATCGGCATTCCCGGCCTCTGAGCGGGCGGCCCCGGCGCCCAGGGGCCCGCCGCCAAGCGCCGCGTGCAACCGCCCGGCCAGCGCCCGACAGTACGTCAGCCGCGCCTTGCGCCCTTGCGCTCCGCCGAGGCGACCGCCAGCGGCGGGTTCGCGGCCCTGGAACAGCGGCGCGACCAGCGCCAGCCAGTCCGCCTCGGCGAGCGCTTCGGGCGCGCTGACACGCCCCGCCCGCCAGACCCGCGCCAGCCACGGCCGTACCAGCGCCAGCTCGCCGCCGCCGGCGGCGAACCAGGCCAGCCGCGCCAAGGTCTCGTCATCCACCGCCAGCGCTTCGTCGGTCTCCAGCAGGGTCTCCTCAAGCAGCGCCGCGGCCACCGCCGCGTCGAGTGCGTCGAGCTCGGCATTCAACAGACTCGGCAGCAGCGTGGCGAAGCTCGCCCGCCATTCGCGGAGCGCGTCTTTCGCGTCGGCGCGTAGCGCACGGCCCATCATCAGCGCATGCTCGCCGCTCGAGGCTTCCCGTGACAGCCCCAGGCGCAGTGGAACCAGCCGCTGGGCCCGCCAGAAGGCGATCAGCCCGGGTTCGGCGCCGAAGCTGGTACCCAGGTAGTCGTCACCGGCCTCGCGGGCGCTCGTCGCCAGTTGCTCGACCAGCGCCGAGCCGATGCCGCGACGCCGTGCGGCGGGATGCACGGCGACCCGCAGCACCCGGCACCAGCGCGCTTCGGCGGCGGCGTAGAAGCCGCCGTGGGCGGCCAGCGACTGGGCCAGCAAGTGGCCGCGCGGACGCCGCCGGCCGTAATGGATCGCCTCGGCCAGTGCCGGCGGAAAGCCGCCCTCGCGCTGGCCGACGCACACGCCCACGCAATGCGCGCCGGCATAGGCGGCGATCAGCGTCAATTCGGGGCCGTCGAGCAGCTGACGCAAGTCGCCGGGCGTGGTGCGGTAGTGGGCCTGGACCAGCAACCCGAACAGTTCACCGAGACCGCGCTCGTCGTCGGCCAGCGCCTGGCGATCGAGCTGGCGATAGCCGAGCGGACGGGCGTCGAGTGCCGCGCCGACGGCCGCGTCGTCGGCGGGCTCGGCGTCGAGCAGCAGCAACTCGCGGGTCAGCGCCTCGAGCGGATCGCCCTCCCCCCAGCGCACCGGCTGTTCCAACCGGCAGGCGCGCCAGTCGGGCGTCTCGCTATCCAGTCGCGCGCGAAAGCGCAGATCGAAGCCGCGCCCGGTGCCCTCGTAACCGTGCACGGTGGTGGCGAAGGCGATGCGCGGAAAGGCCGCCAGCCAGCGTCCCAGCAGTGGCGCGGGAATCGCCGCGGCCTCGTCGACGAACAGCGTCGGCGGCGAGCGTGGGTCGATATCGGAGCCGGCGAGCGCCTCGCACAGCGCATCCGGCGGCAGAAAGCGTACCGTCGCCGGACCGTGCGCGAGCTCGACATGGAAGGCGTGGGTCTCGCGGCGTCCTTCGGGCAGCGCTTCACCGAGCCGCACGAATACCGGTTCCAGCGCGGCGGCACGCGGCGCGGTCAGCCAGATCTCGCGCTCGCCGGCCTGCAGGCGCCGCGCGGCGGCGATGCCCAGCGCACTGCTCTTGCCGCGTCCGCGATCGGCGCTCAGCACCAGCGGCCGGCGACGGCGCAGGCGCGTCAGCCGGCGCACCGCGGCGGCCTGGTCATGGGTCAGGCAATCGTCGCTGGCGTTCGCCGCCGCTGCGGGGGCTTCGGCATCGGGCAGGACCAGCGCGGGAGCGGGGGCCGTGGCCGGCCAGTGCAGGACCCAGGGCGAGGCCGCGAGGCGCCGAGCGATGCGCGCCAGGTGGCGCGCGCTCAGCGCCTCGGGCCGGTGCGGCCAGGCGGCTAGCCGTGCGTAGTCGGCATCGGGGAGCGGTACGCCATCGCGCCATGCCTCGGGGGTGAGCAGCACCAGCAAGCCGCCGGCGCGCACGGTGCCGGCCAGCGCGCCGAAGGCATCGGGATCGAAGCCGGCGCCCGGCGACAGCGCGTCGACGACCACCAGATCGTGCTCGCCACCCAGCCGGGAGCGTGCCTGGCGGGCCGGCAGCGGCGGCGAACCGGCGGCGCGGGTGGCTTCGCTGTCCGGCCCCAGCCACAGCGGCGCGGACCAGTCGGCGCCCTGCCAGATCGACAACGCCCGCGCCATGACGCGATCCAGCGGGCCGTCGAGCCACAGCAGCGCGCGATGACGCCGCTCGGCCAGCGTTGCGCGCAGCCGGGCGAGAGCAGCGTTCAGCGGTTCGGCGGTGGAGGTCTCGTTCATGCCGCACAGGATGCGGCATGAACGGATCGCGTGCCAGCCATGCCGCGTCAGTCGACCAGCAGCTTCTCGATAGTGATCGGCAACTCGCGGATACGCTTGCCGGTGGCGTGGTGCACGGCATTGGCGATCGCCGCGGCGATGCCGGTCAGGCCGATCTCGCCGACCCCGCGGGCGCCGAACTCGTTGAAGGCGTAGTCGGGGTTGTCGAGCAGCACGACGTCGACATCGGGCATGTCGGCGTGGCTGGCGACGATGTAATCGGCATAGTTATTGTTGATCAACCGGGCGTCGCGCGGATCGTAGTCGAGCCCCTCCAGCAGCCCCATGCCCAGGCCCATGACGATGCTGCCCTCGACCTGGTTGCGCGCCGCGCTGGGGTTGATCGCGCGGCCGATGTCGTAGCTGCTGACCACCCGCGCCACGCGCAGCCGCGAGATGCCCGGGTCCCAGCGCACCTCGACGAAATGCGCGCCGAATGAGCGAAAGCTGTACTGCTGCTGCTCGTCGCCGGGTGCGGCCTGGCCGTCGCCGTTGACGCTGCCCAGCTTGAGCCCGGCGAGGATCTCGCCGAAGGCGACCCGCTTGCCGGCGTCGTCGACCAGCGCTCCGCGTTCGACCGATAGCGCATCGCCGCTGGCCCCCTCGAAGGCCCCGCCTTCACCGGTGGCGGCCTCCTTGAGCGCGTCGATCGCCTGACGGACCGCGTCGGCGACCGCCGGCAGCGTGGTGGCGGTGGCCATCGAACCGCCGGACAGCGGCCCGGCCGGCAGTCCGGATTCGCCGAGCCGCACCTCGATGTCGGCAAGCGCCGTACCGGTCAGCTCGGCGACGGTCTGGGCGATGACGGTATAGGTGCCGGTGCCGATATCCTGGGTGCCGCAAGCGGCCAGGATCGAACCGTCGGCGCGCAGCTCGACCCGCGCCGCGCAGGGCTGGCGCCCGGCGAACCAGGTGCTGGTCGCCATGCCCCAGCCGATGATCTCGTCGCCCTCCGTCATCGCGCCGATGCGCGGATCGCGCTCGGCCCAGCCGAAGCGCTTGGCGGCATCGTCATAACAGGCGTCGAGATGCTTGCTCGACCAGGGCAGATCGCTGGCCGGGTCCTTATCGGCATAGTTGCGCTGGCGCAACTCCAGCGGGTCCATGCCCAGCACCTCGGCCAGTTCGTCGATGGCGCACTCCAACGCGAATATTCCGGACACCTCCCCCGGGCCGCGCATCGGGCACGGCGTGCCGTGATTGACGGCGAGCAGACGCTGGCTGGTCGCCACGTTGTCGCAGGCGTACAGGCTGGGGGTCGCCGAGGTCAGCGAGTCGACATAGGTGTGCACCAGCGAGGTCTCGGTGGTGCAGTCGTGGCGTATCGAGACCAGCCGGCCGCGCTCGTCGGCGGCCAGCCGCAGGCGCTGGCGCGAGGCCGGCCGGTTGCCGCCGTTGGCCATGTCCTGTTGACGCGGCAACACCGTCTTGACCGGACGCCCGACCTCCCGGGCCGCCGCCGCGGTGGCCACCGCATGCGGCCACATGAACAGCTTGTTGCCGAACCCCGAGCCGATGTAGTGCGAGACGACCTCGACGTCCTCGTCGGCGAGATCGAAGATCCGCGCCATCGCCTTGTGCTGGTAGACCACGCCCTGGCTTGCCTCGTGAACGATCAGCCGGCCGTCGCGCCACTGCGCGAGGGTGGCGTGCATCTCCATCGGCACGTGGCTCTCGGCGGCGATGCCGTAGCTGCGGTCGATACGCGCCGCTGCTGCCTCGAAAGCCGCGTCCGGATCGCCCCGACTGCTGCCTTCCGAGTCCAGCAACCGCCCCTCGTCACGGATGTGCAGCAGGCCGGTTACCGCCCCGTCTTCCCGACGATAGCTCGCCTTCACCGCGTGCGCGGCGGCACGCGCCTCCTCGAAGGTTTCCGCCACCACCAGCGCCACGAACTGGCCGTCGTAGTAGATGCGCTCGTCCTCGAACGGCAGCCGCACCTCGCTGACCAGATCCTGATGGGTCATGCTGTTGGGCGAGCGATGCAGCGCCGGAAAATTGCCGTGGTGGAAGATCGACACCACGCCCGGCATCGCCAGCGCCCGGTCGACCTCGAGCGAGACCAGCGTGCCGTGGGCGATGCTCGCCGGCACCGGATAGCCGAACAGCATGTCCGGACTGGCGTGATCGCCGGTGTAGTCGGCCCGGCCGGTCAACTTGTACTCGCCATCCACCCGAGGGGTGCGATGGCCAATGAACTGCGTATTCATCCTTGAACCCCCTGTCGCGCTTCGCTCGCCGTCGCAGCGTCACGCAGGGCGCGCACGATCGCCTGGCGCGCCAGCGGAATCTTGAAGGCGTTGTGTTCGCGCGGCACCGCGTCCTGCAGCGCCGCCTCGGCCGCCATCTCGTAGGAACTGATCGCCGCCGGCTGACCGTCGAGCGCCTGCTCGGCCTCCACCGCCCGCCACGGCTTGGTGGCCACGCCGCCCAATGCCAGGCGTACGTCGCGAATCACGCCGTCCTCCACCGCGACCACGGCGGCGGCCGAGGCCAGCGCGAACTCATAGGAGGCACGATCGCGCAGCTTGAGATAGGCAGCGCCGGCGCCGGCCACCGGAGTGTCCAGGGTGACGTGGGTGATCAGCTCGCCGTCGGCGAGTTCGTGCTCGATCTCGGGATGCTCGCCGGGCAGCCGGTGGAAGTCGTTGAAGGCGATCTCGCGGGTGCCGTCCGGGCCCTGCAGGGTGAGGCTCGCGCCCAGCGCGGCCAGTGCCACGCACATGTCCGAAGGGTGGGTGGCGATGCACGCCTCGCTGACGCCGAGTACCGCGTGCATGCGGTTGATGCCGTGCAATGCGTCGCAACCCGAGCCCGGCTCGCGCCGGTTGCAGGCCGCCGCGACGTCGCGGTAGTAGGGACAGCGGGTGCGCTGCATGACGTTGCCGCCGGTGGTCGCCAGGTTGCGGATCTGGGTCGAGGCGCCGGCGAGAATCGCCTGCGACAGCACGGGATAGGAGTCGCGCACCAGCGGGTGGTGGGCGAGATCGGTGTTGGTGACCATGGCGCCGATCCGCAGGCGGCCATCGGCGAGCCGCTCGACCTCGTCCAGCGCCAGGCGGCTGACGTCGATGAGCTCATGGGGACGCAGCACGTCGAGCTTGATCAGGTCGATCAGAGTGGTACCGCCGGCGATGTAGGACGCCTCGCGGCGCGGACCGTGGGCGGCGATCGCCCGCTCGGGGGCGGGGGCGGAGGTAAGCGCGAAGTTTCTCATCGGCCGTCGCCCCCCGAATCGGCCGGCCGCGAGTGTGGACGGGCGTCCTGGATCGCCGCGAGGATGTTCTTGTAGGCGCCGCAGCGGCAGATGTTGCCGCTCATCGCCTCGCGTACCTCGGCGTCGCTGTCGCCGATGCGTTCATCCTCGAGCAGCGCCGCCGCCGACATCATCTGGCCCGGCGTGCAGAAGCCGCACTGATAGGCGTCGCGTTCGAGAAACGCCTGCTGGACGGGGTGCAGCTGGCCGTCGCGGGCCAGCCCCTCGACGGTGGTGATGCGCTGGCCTTCGCACATCGCCGCCAGACGCAGGCAGGAATTGACCGCCTTGCCGTCGATCTGCACCGTGCAGGCGCCGCACTGGCCGTGGTCGCAGCCCTTCTTGGTGCCGGTCAGGCCGAGCCGGTCTCGAAGGGCGTCGAGCAGTACCACGTTGGGCTTGAGCGAGAGCGGGCGGGACTCGCCGTTGACGGTCAGCGTCACCGTCATCTCGACCGCGTCCTGCGGGGGTGCTTCGGTATGGTCCATCATGCCGATCCTCATCGTTGCAAGCGTACGTGCCTCGCGGCACGCCCTGGGACGGTGTCAGGCCGTCGGCGGGTTACCCATCTAAGCTAGGCGAGGATGATCGCAACCACAAACGCCGAAGCCGGACGCAGACGCCACCGAAGGCCCGACAAGAGCCAACCTATGGCCACGGCAGACCTTTGCAGAGACCGCCGGTTCCGACCTAAGGTGAGGGCGCTTGAATTCTTATCGCGTCAAGAAAAGGAGTTCTTGTCATGATACCGACATGGCTACACGTACTCGCCTGGCTCTCCGTACTGCTCGGTTTCGCCTGCGCCGCCTACATCGCCCTGGACGTGAAGAAGCATCCCCAGCACATGCGCATCATGAACGTCGTCTGGCCGGCCTGCGCCCTGTTCGGCCATGTGCTGATCGTGCCGTTCTATCGCAAGTACGGCCGGCTGGCGGCCCACGAGATCGCCCACCCGGCGATGCAGAACGACGAGACGCCGCCGCACAAGGCCCAGACGCCCTTTCCGCTCAAGGTCGCCAAGGGCACCCTGCACTGCGGCAGCGGCTGCACCCTGGGCGACATCATCGCCGAATGGCTGGCGTTTCTGGTGCCGGCGATCGCCATCTGGTTCGGCTGGCAGGCGCTCTTCGGCGAAAAGATGTATGCGGTATGGATCTTCGATTACATCCTGGCCTTCCTGTTCGGGGTGGCCTTTCAATACTTCACCATCAAGCCGATGCGCGGCCTGTCACCGGGCGCCGGACTGACCCAAGCGGTCAAAGCCGATTTCCTGTCGCTGACCGCCTGGCAGGTCGGCATGTACGGCTTCATGGCCTTCGCCCACCTGTTCCTTTTCGCCGTGGTCCTCGGCCACAAGCTGCACGTCAACTCGGTCGAGTTCTGGTTCATGATGCAGATCGCCATGCTGTTCGGCTTTTTGACCGCCTACCCGATCAACTGGTGGCTGATCAAGCGCGGCATCAAGGAAGCGATGTAAGCGACGAACGAGACAAGACAGGCGATGCAGCCACCACTCAGAGGGCCTTTTGCAAACTCCCTCTCAGGCGTCGATGCGCTTGAGCAGAAACACCAGCGGCACGCTGGCCACATAGATCAGCCCCAGCCACAGGAAGATGTCGTTGAAGGCCAGTACCTGGGCCTGCTGTGAGACCCGCTGCACCAGCATGGCGACGGCGGCATGGTAGGCATCGGGTACGTGGCCGGTGAGCATCGCCTGGTACTTGGCGATCTCCGCCACCACCACCTCGCGGCCCGTATCGATGGCCGGGATCAGTTGGTTCCAGTGGAAGTCCTCACGCACGTCGCGCACCGTGTCGAGCAGCGCCAGGCCCACCGCGCCGCCGAGGTTGCGCATCACGTTGAACAGTCCGCTGGCGTTCCCCACCTCGTGGGGCGGCAAGGTGCCCAGCGCGATCCGCGAAGCCGGGATGATGCACATGATCAGCCCCATGCCGCGCACTACCTGCGGCAGGAAGAACTGCCAGAAGCCCGACTCCACGGTGAGGTTGGCGTTCATCATGGTGCCCACGCCGACCAGCAGCAGGCCGCAGAACAGCAACACACGCAGATCGACGCGGTTGGTCAGTTGGCCGACAACCGGCGCGCACAGGAACATCGTCACCCCGGTGACGAACATCACCTGGCCGATCTGCAGGCTCGAGTAACCGCGCACGTAGCCGAAGAACAGCGGCATGATGTAGACCAGCCCGTAGAGCGCGATACCGATGACGAAGCCCAGCCCGGCGCCCAGCGCGAAGTTGCGGTTGACGAAGGCGTGCAGGTCGACGATCGGATGGTCGTGGCGCAATGTGCGGGTGAAGAACCACACCCCGGCCAGCACGCAGGTCGCGCTGAACAGCACGATGCGGTCGCTGGCGAACCAGTCGTCGCCCGGGCCCTCCTCGAGGACGAACTCCAGCGAGCCGAGGAATACCGCAATCAGCGCCAGGCCGAGAATGTCCAGCTTCCTGGCCACGGCGTGGTTGGGCTTGTCGATGTCGAGGAAGGTCCATGCCGCCCAGCACACCAGCACGCCGGGAATCACGTTGGCCAGAAACAGCCAGTGCCAGCTCATCACCTCGGTGATGTAGCCGCCCACCGTGGGGCCGACCGACGGCGCCATGGTCACCACCATGCCGATCACCGCCTGGACGCTGCCCATCACCCGCCGCGGAAAGATCGAAAAGCTTACCGCCTGGGTAATCGGGATCATCGCCCCGCCCATGAAACCCTGAATGGCGCGCAGTACGATTAACTGCTCGATCGAGGTGGCCAGCGCGCAGCCCAGGCTGGCCAGGGTGAAGCCGGCGCACGACAGGGTGAACGCCACCCGCGTCGAGAGGATGCGCATCAGCATCCCCGACAGCGGAATCATCACGATCTCGGCGATCAGGTACGACGTCTGCACCCAGGAGATCTGGTCCGCGCTGGCCGACAGCCCCGACTGGATCTCGTTGAGCGAGCTGGCGACGATCTGGATGTCCAGGATCGCCATGAACATGCCGAAGACCGCGGCGATGAAGCCGATGCGCTGCGACCAGGGCGGCATGTCGCTGACGCCCGCCGCTGAAGTGGCGGCCGCCTCGCTCATGAGCCGGGCCGCTCCCGGGAATCATCCTCCCCAGCGCCCAGGTGCGCGACTCGCGTTCCATCGCGCGGCTCGAGCTCGCGGGTGTCGATCTCGGGTACCACCGACAACCCGGCGCGCAGGCGATCCAGCGCCTCCACGGGGCCGGTAACCCGAATCTTGACCGGCACGCGCTGGACGATCTTGTTGAAATTGCCGGTGGCATTGTCCTGCGGCAGCAAGCTGAACTCGGTGCCGGTGGCCGGTGCCAGGCTGTCGACCACGCCGTGATAGGCGATATCCGGATAGGCATCGACGTGCAGGTCGACCGGCTGGCCGACGCGCATCCGCGTCAGCTGAGTCTCCTTGTAGTTGGCGGCGACATAGGCCGACTCGATCGGCACCAGTTGCATCAGCGTCAGCGAGGGCTGCGCCAGGCTGCCAGCCTCGGCGGTGATGTTGCCGACCACGCCGTCGCGCGGAGCGACGATACGGGTCTTGTCGAGCTGATGGCGGGCGTAGGCCAGATCGGCGGCCGCGGCGTCTCGATTGGCCTGTGCGCTCTCGACGTCGGACTCGGCGACCGCCAGCTGGCGCTGCGCCGAAACCACCGCGGCCTGGCGCGCGGCCAGCGTCGCCTCGGCGACCCGCAGCGTGGCCTGATCGTCCTCGCGCTGCTGGCGCGAGGCGTAGTTGCGCGATTCCAGCGACGCGGAGCGGGCCAGGTGCTGGCGCGCCTGTTCGACGTCGGATTCGGCGGCCCGTACCTGCGCCTGGGCCTGGTCGATCGCGGCCTTCTGCAGCTCGACCTGGCGTCGAGCCTGGGTGATCGCCGCCGCCGCGACCGTTTGTCGAGCCTCGGCCTGAGCCACCTGATCGCGATAGCTGGCGTCGTCGAGGCGTACCAGCAGGTCGCCCTTGCGGACCCGCTGGTTGTCCCCCACCGCCACCTCGGCGACCCGCGCCGAGAGTTCGGCGCGCAGCGCGACGTTGTCGGTGCGCACGTAGGCGTTATCGGTTTCCTCCATGAAGCGCCCGGTCTGCCACCAGCCGACCCCCCACCAGGCCAGCGCCGCCAGCGCGACGACCGCCACCAGCACCGCAACGAGCTTCTTGCCGCTCAATTTACCGCCCGCCTTCATGAATACTCTCCTTGAAGAAGCTGTCGCCTGTCTCAACTGACGTCAGGCCTCGATGCCGCCACGCCAGCGAGTGGACAACGAATCAGGTCATATAGTGTAATGAAGGCTACACTACATAGCCAGTAGAGATCGCCTTCGCGGCCCCAGCCTTTACAATGGCCGCGACACGCGGCGCTCGCCGGCCCCGCTCGGCGAGCGAGATGACCAAGGAGTGCCATGACCCGGCCAGCCCCGCCCGACAAGACCGATGCCGCGCTGACCCCGCGCGGCGTCGCCCGCCGCGAGCGATTGCTCGATGCGGCTCGTGACGTGTTCCTCGAACAGGGCTACGCCGGCGCCAGCGTCAACGACGTGGTGGCCCGCGCCGGTGGCTCGCTGGCCACGCTGTACAAGCAGTTCGGCAACAAGGAGGGGCTGTTCGTCGCCGCCATGGAGCGTCATATCGCTACCGCCTGGGCGGTGCTCGAGGAAGGCCGCCGCGAGGCCACGGTGCCCGAACAGGTGCTCTATGAACTGGGGCGACGCATGCTCGAGTTGATCTTCGATCCGGGGGTCATCCGACTCAAGCGCGGGCTGGCTTTCGAGGCCGAGCGCGTGCCCGAACTCGGCGAGATGTTCCTGAGCCGCGGCCCCGACCGCATCCGCCAGGAGCTCGCCACCTACCTCGACGACCAGATCGCCCACGGCCGGCTGGCCATCGACGACCCTCGCGAGGCGGCCGGCATGTTCATGGGTATGCTGCTCGGCGAGTGGCACATCGACGCCCTGCTCGGACGCAAGATCGCGCCCACCGCCGAGCAGTGCGACGAGCGGGCGCGCCATTGCGTGACGGTATTCCTGAAAGGGTTGGTGCCGCGTTAGTCGGCGCCTCGGCCACTAGGGCGGCAGGGTCAGCGTCAATACCTGGCCGTTGAGCGCACGCCCGGCGCCGCCGGCGAGAAACCGCGCGCAGTCGGCCACCGAGGCGCTCGACGCTCCCTGCGGGCAGAGCAGGTTGATGCGGATGCCCGGCCCGCTGGCCTCGGCCAGCCGGCGCACCAGCGCGGCAAGCGCCTCGCGCACCATGCTCGCCGCCTGGCTGTCGCCGTCCGGGGCGACAGCCACCAGGCGCCCGCCGCCGCGACTGTGCATCCAGGCGCGGGCCACCTGCAACAGGCTCGACGGTCCGGCCACCTGCTCGTTCAGGCGTTGCGCCAGCGCCACGTTGCGCGGCAGCGCCGGGGGCGCACAGACCAGCACGTCGAGCCGCTCCAGCCGCCCCAGCAACGCGTCCAGCGCACCGTCGCCGGCGACCCGGCCGAAGCGGTCATGGCGCTCGCCGCCCAGGCCGTCAAGCACGTGCTCGAGGCTGGCGGCATCCGGGGTCAGCAGCGCGACGCTCGCGCCCTCCTCCAGAAAGGCCCGGGCGAGGGCCTCGATCAGTTCACCGCCACCCGCGATCAGTACCCGTTTACGCACAGGCCGCCTCTCTTACAACAGTCCAGGCAGCCACAACACCAGCGCCGGGAACGCCATGCACAGGATCAGCCCGGTGAGTTGCAGCAGCACGAAGGGGATGATCGAACGGTAGATGGTGCCGATGCCGATCCTGCCTTCGGTGATGCCCTTGAGATAGAACAGCGCATAGCCGAACGGCGGGGTCAAGAAGCTGGTCTGCAGGTTTATCGCCACCAGAATGGCGAACCAGACCAGTAGCGCCTGACCGGACAGCCCATAGCCGAAGTCGAGCGCCTCGACCACCGGGGCCACCAGCGGCAGCACCACGAAGCTGATCTCGATCCACTCGAGGAAGAAGCCGAGCACGAAAATCAAGCCCATGATCAGCAGCAGCAGGCCGTAGGGGCCGAAGCCGGTGCCGGTGATCAACTCCTCGATCATGTAGTCGCCGCCCAGGCGCTTGAAGACCACCGAGAAGCAGGTCGCGCCGATCACCACGAACAGGATCATCGCCGAGGTCCGTGAGGTGTCGCGCACCGCCTCGCGCAAGGTCGCGAAGTCCAGGCTGCGCATCGCCAGCGCCAGCAACAGGCTGCCCGCGGCGCCGATCGCCGCGGCCTCGGTAGGCGTGGCGATGCCCGCCATGATCGAGCCAAGCACGGCGACGATCAGGATCACCGGCCCCAACAGGTCGCGTATCAGGGCGACCGGCAGTGGCGTGGTGTCGACGTCGAAGGCGTCGGGGTCGGCGAGCGGCGCCCACTCGGGCTTGAGCCGTGCGGTAATCAGCAGGTAGCCGATGTACAGCACGCCGAGCAGCAGGCCGGGCAATAGCGCGGCCTTGAACAGCGCGCCCACCGAGACCTGCAGGATCGACCCCATCAGCACCAGCATGATCGACGGCGGGATCAGGATGCCCAGCGTGCCCGAGGCGGCGATCACCCCGCAGGCCATCTCGGCGCGGTAGCCCTGCTTGAGCATCACCGGCAGCGCCAGCAGCCCCAGCATCACCACCGAGGCGCCGATGATCCCGGTGCTCGCCGCCATGACGACACCGAGCAGCGCCACCGATACCGCCAACCCGCCGTGGGTGCGGCCGAACAGCCGTTGCAGGGTCAGCAGCAGGCGTTTGGCGACCCCCGAGCGCTCGAGCATCAGCCCCATGAACACGAACAGCGGGATGGCGATCATCAGCCAGTTCTCGATCACCCCGCCGAAGACCCGCGAGCCGACGGTGCCCAGAAACGGGACCGGAATACCGCCGATGAAGGCGAAGACGATGCCCAGCCCGCCGAGCAGGAAGGCCACCGGGTAGCCGGTGAAGATGCCCACCAGCAGGGTGACGATCATCGTCAGGGCCAGCGCGTATTCCGACAGGAACTCAGCCATGCAGCGCCTCCTTGGCGTCGGCGGCGGGCTTCAGGCGGGCCGGGTCGAACAGCCCTGCCAGGTTGTGCAGGACCTGGCCCAGCGCGCCGAGCGCCAGAAACACCAGGCCGATCGGCAGCATCGCCTTGATCAGGTAGCGGTCGGTGAGCCCGCCGTAGTTGGACTTCTCGCCGGAGACATAGGACATCATCACGAAGTGCTGGGAGAGCCAGGCCACCAGCAGGCAGAACGGAATCAGGAAGACCAGGTGGCCGAGGATGTCGACGATCGCGCGGCCACGCGGCGAGAGCTTTTGGTAGATCAGGTCGACGCGCACGTGACTGTCGTGATGCAGCGCGTAGGTGCCGCCGAGCAGGGTCAGAACGCCGAACAGGTGCCACTGCAGCTCGGTGACGCTGTTGATGGTCAGCGCGTGGCCGAACAGCAATACGTTGCCCTGCCACGCGACGATTTCGTTGATGCCCAGCGCGTTGAGCGCCACGGTGGTGAGCACGGCCAGCATTACCAGCAGCACCAGCCAACTGGTAACGCGGCCGACCCACAGTCCGAGCCCGACCAATGGTCGGGCCAGACCGTCACACACCGCACCGCCGCGCTCGCGCCAGGACGCAAGGCGGGCGTGGCTCATCAGGCGTCTCCTTCAGCCTTGACCGGCTTGGCCTGATTCTCGCCCTGGATCGCCTTGGGAGCGGGTAGCGCCTGCAACTCGTACCATTCGTCGATGAGCTGGACATGCTTCATCAGCGACTCGTAGGCTTCCTTGAAAGCCGGATTGTTGGCCATCTCTTCCTGGCGGACCTCGACCCAGGCGTCCTGCAGCGCGTTGATGACCTCGTCGGGGAAGCGCTTGACCTGCACGCCCTTCTCTTCCAGCTCGTGGATGGTGCGTACCTGCTGCGGCGGCGCTACGGCCATCGACCACTGCAGGGTGGCGCGACAGGCAGTCTCGAACTGCGCCTTGCGCTCGTCGCTGTATTCATCCCAGGTGCTCTGGTTGACCAGCAGCGAGAACCAGCTCGCACTCTGGTGCCAGCCCGGGAAGTAGTAGTACTTGGCGACCTCGTCGAAGCCCATCGCCGCATCGACCTGGGGCACCGAGAATTCGGTGGCGTCGATACGCCCACGCTCCAGCGACAGGTAGATCTCACCGCCGGGAATCAGCTGTGTCGACGCGCCCAGCTTGTTGAGCACCTTGGCGCCCAGCCCCGAGATGCGCATCGACAGGCCGTCGAAGTCCGCCGGCGTATTGATCTCCTTGTTGTACCAGCCGCCGGTCTCCTGCGGCGAGATGAAGCACGGCAGCACCTTCACGCCGTAGGGGTCGTAGGCCTTCTGCAGCAGCTCGGTGCCCTCGCCCGACCACATCCACGACATGAAGGCTTCCGGCGACGGACCGAACGGCAGGGCGCCGTAGAGGTTGGTGATGGGTACCGTGCCGGCCCAGTAGCCGATCCAGTCCCAGCCGGCCTGGACCGCCCCCGAGGAAACCGAGTTGAAGACCTCGAACGGCGGCACCAGATCGCCCGGCTCGTGAACACGCAGCGACACAGCGCCACCGGTGGCGGTCTCGAGTTCCTTTGACAGGTGCTCGGCACCGGCGCCGAGGAAGTTCTGGGTCGAGAAGGTGCTCGCCACGTCGAGCCGCTTGGGACCTTCGGCCCGAGCCGGGGCGTTGAGGCTGGCGGCGATGGCCAGGCCGACCGCCGAGGCGAGCAGCGAACGGGTGAGAACAGCGCTTGGCATGATGAGTCTCCTTGACGTTGTTGTTATCCCTGCGAGCAGGGGTGACCTGGCGCAGCAAGGTAGCTGCCAGCCTGGTGCCATACTTTCAATATCAATAATTTACAGGTTGACCTTAACGTCAATCGAGGACCGGCGGTGGCTTGTCCTCGGGCGGGGCGCCGGCGAGCGTCCGGAATCTCGGACGCTTCAGGACATCAACGAGAAGAGGCCGCGTTGACAAGACGCTTCGCAGGCGTCCGGAAAAATGGACGGCGTCCGTTTTTACGGACGCCCGGGAGGCCGGACGCTCAAGATGCCGCCGAGAAACCGGCCAGGCGATGCCGGGAGAGCTTCTCGTAGAAGGAGGACTTGGCGATACCCAGCCGCTTGGCGGCCCGGGTGCGGTTGCCGCCACTTTCGATCAGCGCGCGTTCCAGCGCTTCGCGCTCGGCGGCCTCCAGGGTGGCACGCAGCGAGCCGTCGCCGCTGTGGGGAAGCGTCGGTGCACAGCGCAACGCCTCGGGCAGATCGTCGACCTCGAGCCGCGAGCCGCCCAGGTAGAACGCCGCCTCGAGGACGTTTTCAAGCTCACGTACGTTGCCCGGCCAGCTGTGTCGACACAGGCACTCCAGCGCCGCGTCGGACAGCGTCGGACAGCGCCGGCCGCGGCGTTCGGCCAGCCGCTTGAGGACGTGCCGGGCCAGCCCCGGCACGTCCTCGCTGCGTTCGCGCAGGGCGGGAATCGCCAGCGGCACGACGTTGACGCGATAGAACAAGTCCTCGCGGAATTCGCCGCGTGCCACCAGGCTCTCGAGCGGCCGATGGGTGGCGGCGATCACCCGCACGTCGACCGGCACCAGCCGGGTCGCCCCGACCGCTTCGACCTCGCGGTCCTGCAGGACGCGCAGCAGCTTGACCTGCATCGCCAGCGGCATGTCGCCGATCTCATCGAGGAATAGCGTGCCACCGTGGGCGAGCTGGAACTTGCCCGGCTTGCCGCCCTTGCGCGCGCCGGTGAAGGCGCCCTCTTCGTAGCCGAACAGCTCGGCCTCGAGCAGTTGCTCGGGGATCGCCGCGCAGTTGAGCTTGATGAACGGCCCGGCGGCGCGCTCCGACAATCGATGCAGGGCATGGGCGTAGAGCTCCTTGCCGGTACCCGACTCGCCGCGGATCAGCACCGAGGCATCGCCCGGGGCGATCTTGCGGACCTTGGCGTTGAGCGTGCGCATCGATTCGCTCTCGCCGACCACGTCAGTCAGCTGCCAGCGCGCCCCGGCGCGGGAATCGAGCGCCTGCCGGTAGTAGTCGACCTCGGCCTCCAGCGCCTCGACCTGGGCGTTCATCTGGCGCCACTCCCAGGTATCGTGATAGATCACCGTACCGATCGCCCCGATCACCCGACCGCCCGCGCGGATCGGGTAGCGATGGGCGATCATGTGATGGCCGCGCACCATCTGCAATTGCGCGAGCTCGGCCTTGCCCGAGGCCAGCACCTCGGGCATGCGAGTGTTCTCGATGATCTCGCTCACCGGACGGCCGATCGCCGCGACCGGATCGACCTCGAGGAAGTCGGCATAGGGGGCGTTGAGATAGCTGATGCGGCCTTCGGCGTCGACCACCACCACCCATTCGGTCATGGCATCGAGGCCGTGCAACAGCAGGGCGGCATCCCACTGCTCGGGTCGGTCTCCGGCGAGCGACTGGTTGGCCATGCGAGCCTCGGCGTTATTGTCAGTGTCGACTCAGCGTCGTCGCTGCCGGCCGGTGCGGCAAGACGACCTTGGTGTAGCACGGGTTGGCGCGTCACGCCCCTTCGGACCATAGTATGTGAAACCTCGACAGCCGCTCGCGAGGCGGCCGACAACGGATGCAGTAAATGCTCGATATGGATGTCCGTGTGCTGTCGCAAGCCCTCGACTGGGCCCGCGACGGCCATACCCTCTGGCTGTGTACGGTAATCTCGACCTATGGTTCCTCGCCGCGTGCGCCGGGCTCGATGCTCATCGCGCGCGGTGACGGCGGCTATCTGGGGTCGCTGTCGGGCGGCTGCGTCGAGGAGACGTTCATCGAGCAGTTGCAGGCCGGCGCCTTCGACGCGCCCGCCACGATCCATCGTTATGGCGACAGCACCGAGGAGGGCGCGCGGCTCGCCCTGCCCTGCGGCGGCGTGCTCGAGGTGCTCATCGAGCGCCGCGCGCCGACCGCCGAGTGGCTCGCCCATCTACAGGCGCTGCGCGACGCACTGCTCGGCCGGCGCAAGCTGATACGTCGCGTCGCGCTCGACGTCGGCGCCTGTCGGCTGGACGACGACGATGGCCGCAGCGGCGCGCGCGTGTCGCACCAGGCCGGGGGCGTGTCGATCCGCGTGGGCCCGGTGGTACGCTTGATACTCGCCGGTATCTCGCCGGTGGCCGAGGCCTGCGCCCGCTTTGCGCGCGAACTGGGCTACGAAGTGATCGTCTGCGATCCACGCGAGGAGGACTGTCGGGAATTCGCCGTCGAGGGTGTGACGGTCGAGCCGACACTGCCCTCGCTGTTCATCGCCAAGGGCGCCTGCCATGAAGCCACCGCGGTACTCGCGCTGACCCACGACCCGCGCATCGACGACTTAGCGATGATCGAGGCGGTGCGTACCGAAGCCTTTTATATCGGCGTGATGGGCTCGCGCAAGACCTCGGACGACCGGGCGACGCGGCTGGCGCGTTCCGGCGGACTGAGCGACGCGGACCTGGCACGCATCCATATGCCGATCGGTCTCGATCTGGGCAGCAAGACTCCCGCCGAGATCGCCCTGGCCACGATCGCCGACGTGATGAGGGTCCACCATGGCCGAGCTCGTGACACCCGCTGACAGCATTGCCGCCCTGGTGCTTGCCGCCGGCCAGTCGCGGCGCTTCGGCAGCGACAAGCGCCTGGCGGAATTGCCCGGTCGCGGCACGCTGCTCGCCGCCACCCTGGCCACGCTGCGCCCGCACTTTCGCGACATTCATGTGGTCATCGGCAGCGATGACGATGCCGCCCTGCTGGGCATCTCCGCCGATATCGTCACCTTGAGAAATCCCGCCGCGCAGCACGGCATGGGGGCCAGCCTGGCCTTCGGCGTCGCCACGCTGATGAACGAAAGCCACATCCGTGCCGTCGCGGTGATGCTCGGCGACATGCCGTGGATACGCGACGCGACCTTCGTGGCGCTGGCCCAGCGGGCCGGCGAAGCGCTGATCGTGCGGCCGACCTTCCAGGGCGAAGGCGGCCATCCGGTGGTGTTCGGTCGGGAATTCTGGCCGGCCCTGTGTCAATTGAAAGGCGATAGCGGAGCGCGCCACATCCTGCTCGACAACCCCGCGGCCTGCGTCGAGATCGCCACCGCCGACCCGGGCATCCTGAAGGACGTCGATGAGCCCGGCGCGCTCGGCCCCGGCTAGTGCGTGCGACCCACCGGCGCTAGCCGGCCCGGGCCAGTTGCGCCGAGGTGGCCTCGGCGCCCATCGCCGTGGCCAGATCAAAGGCCGTCATCCCCTTGCTTTCGCGGGCGTTCCGGTCGGCGCCACTGGCCAACAGATAATCGACGATCTCGGTGTGGTTGAACATCGCCGCAAACATCAGCGCGGTCTTGCCGTCGGGCGACGAGCCGTCGACCTCGGCACCGTTTTCCAACAGCAATCTGACCATCGCCAGATTGCCCTTGAAGGCGGCCCCGGCCAGCGGATTCTGGCCGTTGTCGTTACGCAGTTCCGGGTCGGCACCATGTTCGAGCAGCACGCGGGTGGTTTCGACGTGGCCGTGATAGCTGGCCAGCATCAGCAGGCTATCGCCCTTCTGGTTGCGCATGTTGGGCGGCAGGCCCTGCTCCAGCCAGTGGCGGAAGTTGTCGGTTTCTCCCGCGCGTGCGGCATTGAAGATCTGCGTGGCCAGGCGGATCGTCTCCTCGTCCGGCCCGCTATCCGGCGCCGACGATGCCTGTGCCGGTGCCTGCGGTTCGTTAGCCATGAATCCCTCCGTTACTGGTCAGCCCCAAGCATACGACCGATACGCCCGCCTGGTGAGCTATCGGCTCGATGCAATCAGGCAATCACGCGCCTCGAGCGCCCGGGGCCATTCAGGCAAATGCGCCAGGCAAATACGGCAATCAGCCGCCGAGAAAGGACGACATGGCCTTGTCGGCAATCATGCCGCAGGCCTTCTCGCCGACTTTCGTCTTGACGCTGCTGAGGTCGAAGGATTGCCCATCCTTGCCCTGCACCATCCCTTTCAGGCCCTGCTGGTAGTCTTGGTCATCGCTGTCCTTGTTGATGCCCAGCTTGTTCATCAGCTTGTCCTTGGCGGTGTCGCTGGCCTTGGCCGAGTAGCCGTTTTCCTGGCAGAAACTCAGCACGCCCGCCGCATTCTTCATGTTGGCCAGGCTGAACGAGCCACCGGACAGGGCGCTCAGCATCGAACCGCCCGAGCCGCCCTGGGACTCGGCAACGCTCGAGGCCATGCTACCGGCTTTTTCTTTGAGGCTGTCGCTACTGGCGACCTGGGCCTGGCCCAGCGTGGCAAGGCCGATGGCGGCTGCCGCGAGGACCGTGCGTGCATTATGCAATTGCATGGGATCGAACTCCTTTCGATGGGGGTGGGCGCCTCGGCGCATCCTCAGACTAGCAGTTCATTGGCACGACCAAGACCTCCGCATCGAAGATATTCTGCGGCTTGCGTTCACAAAAACGCCTCCGGCGGTTGGCGGAGGCGTCTCATCCAGAATGGTGGATAACGATTCGGGTCGGTGGCTGTTCCAACTACTTTACGTCTATCGGGTCTAGCGCTCCGCCGAGGCCGCCCATAGATTGACGCCTCCTTCCGCGGCGTAACGGTCGATCTCGGCCAGCTCGTCGTCGCTGAAATCGAGACACTGGAGCGCGCCGACGCAATCGACGACCTGTTGCGGGCGGCTCGCGCCGATCAGCGCCGAGGCCACCTGGGGCTTGCGCAGCACCCAGGCCAGCGCCATCTGCGCCAGGTTCTGGCCGCGCCGCTCGGCGATCGCGTTCAGCGCGCGCACCCGCTCCAGGTTGTCCGCCGAGAGGTGCGCTTCGCGCAGTGCGCCGCCCTGGGCCAGGCGGCTGTCTTCGGGCACGCCCTTCAGGTACTTGCCGGTCAATATGCCCTGGGCCAGCGGCGAGAAAGCGATCGCGCCCACCTCCAGTTCATCGAGGGTATCGAGCAGGCCGTCGTCCTCGACCCAGCGGTTGATCATCGAATAGCTCGGCTGATGGATCAGGCACGGCGTGCCGAGCTCGCGCAGGATCGCCACGGCCTCGCGGGTGCGCTGGGCGTTGTAGGAGGAGATGCCCACGTACAGCGCCTTGCCCTGGCGCACCGCGCTGTCCAGTGCACCCATGGTCTCCTCGAGCGGTGTCTCGGGGTCGAAGCGGTGCGAGTAGAAGATGTCGACGTAGTCGACGTCCAGGCGCTTGAGACTCTGGTCGAGGCTCGCCGTCAGGTACTTGCGGCTGCTCCAGTCGCCGTAGGGCCCCGGCCACATGGTGTAGCCCGCCTTGGTAGAGATCAGCAGCTCGTCGCGATGGCCGGCGAAATCCGTCTTGAGGATACGCCCGAACAACTCCTCGGCGCTGCCCGGCGGCGGCCCGTAATTGTTGGCCAGGTCGAAGTGGGTGATGCCGTGATCGAACGCGGTGCGGCAGATCTCGCGGGCGTTGTCGTGGTGGGCGTTGTCGCCGAAGTTGTGCCACAGCCCCAGCGACAGCGCCGGCAGCTTCAGGCCGCTGCGTCCGCAACGGTTGTAGTGCATGTGTTCGTAGCGAGAATCCGCGGGAGCATAGCTCATACCGTTGTCCTTTTATGTCCAGAGATCGTCGTGTAACAGGCTAAGGGTCTGGTACTCACAGAGCCACTACACCGCCTGGCCTGCACACCAGCACGGCGCACTTCAGCAGCCGAGTTGCTCGGCCAACGCGATGATCGACCCAGCATGCCGGTCGTTGGCCGACGATCCGGCAATATCCTTGGGATTGGCAGCACCGAACTCATTCGGACGCTCGATGTACGCCGTCTTGAGACCATAAGAGCGTGCGCTGTCGAGATCGTCCTGGTGCGCCGCAACCATCATTACCGCCTCGGCCGGCACATCGAAGACCCGCGCCACACCCAGATAGGTATCGGGATGCGGCTTGTACTGGCGAAACACTTCCGCCGAGAGGAGACAGTCCCACGCCAGCCCGACGCGTTTGGCCATGTTGGCGAGTAGCCCCAGATTGCCATTGGACAGCGTGCAAATCATGAAGCGCTGCTTGAGCCGCGACAGCCCCTCGACGGCGTCCGGCCACGGCTCCAGGCGATGCCATACGCGGTTGAGGTTGCGCTTCTGAGACTCCGTCAGCAAGGTGATGCCGAACTGCACCAGCACATCATCGAGGATACCCCGATGCAGGTCGTCGATCAGCGTCCAGCCCAGCTCACCAGACATCACCCGCTGCATCGCCGGCCGATAGCCGGCGCGCCACGCCAATGCGAACTCGCCGCCATCGACGCCCAGGTTTAGCGCCTCGACTTCGCGAGCGATCGAGCCATGCCAGTCGACGACGGTACCGAACACATCGAAAGCGAGAATCTCGACTTCCTGCATTAGCTGTCTCCCTGGGGCTACTGCCCTTCATCATCGGTCGCCTATTGCCACGCGAAGTCCTGGCCTTTCCTACGATATCTCAGTGCGCCTCGTCCCAGTTGGCACCCGATTCGGCCTCGACGATCAGCGGCACCTTGAGTTCGGCGGCGTCCTGCATGCGCTGCTTGACGATGCCGATGAAGTCGTCGACCTGCGATTCCCTGACCTCGAAGACCAGCTCGTCGTGGACCTGCATGACCATCCAGGCGTCGAAATCGCTCTCGCCGCCGGCCGGCGACAGCCAACCGTCGACGTCGATCATCGCGCGCTTGATGATGTCGGCGGCGGTGCCCTGCATCGGGGCGTTGATGGCGGTGCGCTCGGCGGCCTGACGGCGGGCATGCTGGCGCGAATTGATTTCGGGCAGGTAGAGCCGGCGACCGAACACCGTCTCGACGAAGCCGTCGTCGGCGGCCTGAGCGCGGATGTTGTCCATGAAGCGCGCGACACCGGGATAACGCTCGAAATAGCGTTCGATGTAGACCTTGGCCTGCTTGGCTTCGATGTGTAGCTGCTTGGAAAGCCCCCAGGCGCTCATGCCATAGATTAGCCCGAAGTTGATCGCCTTGGCACTGCGACGCTGATCCGGCGTGACCTTGTCCAGCGCCACGCCGAAGACCTCGGCGGCGGTGGCGGTGTGGATGTCGCGCTCTTCCTCGAAGGCCTCGAGCAGCCCCTTGTCCTCGGAGAGGTGCGCCATGATGCGCAGCTCGATCTGCGAGTAGTCGGCGGCGACGATGCGATAGCCCGGCCGGGCAACGAACGCCTGGCGGATCTTGCGTCCCTCCTCGGTGCGGATGGGAATGTTCTGCAGGTTGGGATCGGACGACGACAGCCGCCCGGTAGCGGTCACCGCCTGATGGTAGCTGGTGTGGATGCGCCCGGTGGCCTGGTTGATCAGCAGCGGCAGCTTGTCGGTGTAGGTCGACTTGAGCTTGGTCAGCCCGCGGTGCTGCATGATTACCTTGGGCAGCGGGTAGTCCAGCGCCAGCTCCTCGAGCACCGCCTCGGCGGTGGACGGCGCGCCCTTGGGGGTCTTCTTGAGCACCGGAATCTTCTGCTCTTCGAACAGGATGTCGCAGAGTTGCTTGGGCGAGCCGAGGTTGAACTCGCGTCCGGCGATCTCGAAGGCGTCCTTCTCGATCTCGCGGATGCGCGTCTCGAGCGCCTGGCTCTGGGCGTGCAGCAGGCTCACGTCGAGCGCCACGCCGGTGCGTTCCATGCGCGAGAGCACCGGAATCATCGGTCGCTCGAGCCTATCGAGCACCTCGGCGAGGCGACCCTGGGCCTCGATGCGCGGGCGCAGTTCATGATGCAGCCGCAGGGTGACGTCGACGTCCTCGCAGGCGTAGGGCACCGCCTGCTCCAGGGCGACCTGGTTGAAGGTCAGCTGCTTGGCGCCCTTGCCGGCGACCTCCTCGAAGCTGATGGTCTTCTCGCCGAGGTACTTGAGCGCCAGCGAGTCCATGTCGTGGCGAGTCGCGGTGGAGTTGAGCACGTAGGATTCGAGCATGGTGTCGGTCAGCGTGCCGGCCACGCGGATGCCGTAGCGCGCCAGCACCGAGATGTCGTACTTGAGATTCTGACCGATCTTGCCCTTGGCGGGGTCTTCCAGCAGCGGCTTGAGCGCAGCGAGCACGGCGTCGCGGTCGAGCTGCGCGGGGGCATCGATATAGTCGTGGCCGACCGGGATGTAAGCCGCCTCGCCGGGTTCGAGCGCCAGGCCGATGCCGACGATCTCGGCGTCCATGTAGTTGAGGCTGTTGGTCTCGAGATCGAAGCAGAACGCCTGTGCGGCGGCGAGGCGCTTGAGCCAGACGTCCAGGTCGGCCTGCTCGAACAGCGTGTAGTCCTCGCGGGCCGGCTTGGCCAGGGTCACGTCCTCGTCGAGCTCGCTGCCGACCGTTGAGTCGCCCGCCACAGCGCTGCCGGACGGAGCGCCGCCCGACACGTCGTCGACGCCCTCGTCGCGGCCGGCCAGCAATTCGCCGAGCCAGGCCTTGAACTCGAGCTCGCGATACAGCCGGGTCAGCGCCTCGCGATCGGGATGGGCGATGTCCAGGTCGTCGAGGTCCACCGGCAACGCGCAGTCGGTCTTGATGGTCGCCAGTTGGTAGGACAGGAATGCCTGCTCGCGATTGGCCTCAAGCTTCTTGTCGAGCGTCTTGGCGCCGCGAAAGCTCAGCGCCTTGATCGACTTGAGGTTGGCGTAGACGCCGTCGAGCCCGCCCTCGATGCCCTGCAGCAGGCCCAGCGCGGTCTTCTCGCCGACCCCGGGCACGCCGGGGATGTTGTCGACCTTGTCGCCCATCAGCGCCAGGAAGTCGATGATCCGCTCCGGCGGCAGGCCGAACTTGGCCTCGACGCCGGCGGCGTCGAGGGTCTCGTTCTTCATGGTGTTGACCAGCGTGATGTGCGCATTGACCAGCTGCGCCATGTCCTTGTCGCCGGTGGAGATCACCGCATCGCGGCCGGCCTCGGTGGCGTGGCGCGCCAGCGTGCCGATCACGTCGTCGGCCTCGACCCCCTCGATGCACAGAAGCGGCAGGCCGAGGGCGCGGATGCAGGCGTGCAGCGGTTCGACCTGGCTGCGCAGGTCGTCGGGCATCGGCGGTCGCTGGGCCTTGTACTGCTCGAACAGTTCGTCGCGGAAGGTCTTGCCCTTGGCGTCGAAGACCACCGCCATGGGACTCTGCGGATATTGCCGGATCAGGCTCTTGATCATGCTGATCACGCCCTTGACCGCCCCGGTCGGCTGGCCGGTCGAAGTGGTCAACGGCGGCAGCGCATGAAAGGCGCGATACAGATAGGAGGAGCCATCGACGAGGACGATGGGCGGCGTGTCGGCCATGGGTGGAGCACCTCAGCGATTAGCGATCGATGCGTCCATGATACGCAAGCCGCCCCGGGGCGTCAGGCATCCGGGCGGAATCCCGTCTCGAGCCGGCCCCGGGGGCGTTGCGTCATGGCGGCCAAACCCTAAAGTCAGTGCATGCCAGGACCCTTATGCATACACTGCGGGTATCGCTTAGAGGCGTTTCCCCAAGCCTGGAGGTTGCCATGAAATTACCCCACCTGATTCCCGCCACGCTGGTCGCGCTCGGCCTGTTGGCCGGCCTGGCGCCGCCGGTGCTGGCCCAGGACTCGGATGAGTCGGTAACGCCGGATATCACCGTGCGCCAGGAGGAAGACCGTACGATCCGCGAGTACCGCATCAACGGCCAACTCTACGCCATCGAGATCAAGCCCAAGGTCGGGCCGTCGTACTACCTGGTCGACGATAACGGCGACGGCGATTTCCGGCGCAGCGACAACGAGCGGGTGGTGCCGCCGCAGTGGGTGCTGATCTCCTGGTGAGCCGCTCGGGCGCCAACGCCGCTGGCCGCCATCGGTCGTTATCACTGCAAGGTCGGCCGTCGACTCGCTACAATAGCCCGCTTGGATAAGCCAGGAGCCCTCCTCAGTATCAAACTGACAGGCGCCTGGTCCGCTTGGACACCAGGGCGAGAACACCATGGCTGTATTCACTCCGCTCGACGACGCCCAGATCGCGAGCTTTCTCGAGCGCTTCGACGCCGGCCGGCTGGTCGCTTGCGAAGGCGTCGCCAGCGGCACCGAGAACTCCACCTTCTTCGTCACCACCGACCGACACGAGTTGGTGCTGACGCTGTTCGAGCAGGGCGAGCACGATGAACTGCCGTTCTTCGTCGACCTGCTCGACTATCTCGACGAGCATCGTCTGCCGGTCCCCGGTCCGCTGCACGACCGCCAGGGCGTGGCGCTGCAGAGCCTCGCCGACAAGCCGGCACTGCTGTTCCCGCGCTTGCCCGGCAAGCACCCCGAGTCGCCGAATCTCGCCCAGTGTCGCGCGCTCGGCGATGCGCTGGGACGCATGCACAAGGTCGGTCAGCACTTCGACGGCCATCGCCCCAACCCGCGCGACCTGAACTGGCTGCTGGCCAGCCACCATAAGGTCTACGCGTACCTCACGCCCGGCGACCAGGCGCTGATGGGCGACGAGATCGACAGCTATCAGAGCGCCTTCGGCGATCCCGACCTGCTGCCCAAGGGCGCCATCCACGGCGACCTGTTCCGCGACAACACCCTGTTCGACGGCGACCGGCTTGGCGGGATCATCGATTTCTACAATGGCTGCAGCGGCGATCTACTTTTCGACCTGGCGATCGTCGTCAACGACTGGGCCAGCGACGCGCGCGGCCATCTCGAGCCGGCACGCCACGACGCGCTGCTCGGCGCCTACCTCAAGCGTCGTCCGCTGAGCGACGCCGAGCGGGCGCTGTGGCCGATGATGCTGCGCATGACCGCGCTGCGCTACTGGCTCTCGCGGCTGCTGGTGATCTACGTCGATCCGCCGGCCCACGAACTGACACCTCACGATCCGGAGCGCTTCCGCAGCATTCTCAAGGCACGCATCGCCGCGGATGCCTTGCCCCTTCCGGCGTGAGCGCTGCTATGCTCCACGGCACATCGACAAACGCACTTTCGCCACGCTGACAGCCCCGCCCGACGCCGGCATAATGCGCCACCGCCGGGCCGGGCGCACCAGCGCCGCCGCCATTCACGACGGCCCGTTCAGGCTCTTCAGGGAGACCGCCACATGACCGCATCCGCCGCACAGGCACGCCGCACCTACAACATCGACCAGTGGGGAAGTGGCTATTTCGACGTCGACGATCACGGCCATGCCGTGGTCCGACCGCTGGGCAGCGAGATCGAAGGCCCGGCGCTGCCGCTCGATGCACTGGTCGACCAGCTGCGCGAGGCCGGCCTGCGCCTGCCGGTGCTGGTGCGCTTTACCGACATCCTGCACGACCGCGTGGAGCAGCTCTGCGCGGCGTTCGACACGGCGATGCGCGAGGAATCCTTCCAGGGCGGCTATACCGCGGTCTACCCGATCAAGGTCAACCAGCAGCGCCGGGTGGTCGAGGAGATCCTCGCCACCCAGGAGCGCGGCCATGGCCGCGTCGGCCTGGAGGCCGGCAGCAAGCCCGAGCTGCTGGCGGTACTGGCGCTGTCCACCGACGGCTCGTCGCTGATCGTCTGCAATGGCTACAAGGATCGCGAATACGTACGCCTGGCGCTGATGGGCGAGAAGCTCGGCCACCGGGTCTACCTGGTGGTGGAGAAGTTCTCGGAACTCAACCTGATCCTCGAGGAGGCCGAGCGCATCGGCGTGAAGCCGCGGATCGGGCTGCGCGCGCGGCTGGCCTCGGTGGGCAAGGGCAAGTGGCAGGACAGCGGCGGCGAGAAGTCCAAGTTCGGCCTCACCGCGATGCAGATCCTCGGCGTGGTCGAGCGCCTGCGCGAAGCCGATGCGCTGGCCAGCCTGCAATTGGTGCACTTCCATCTCGGCTCGCAGATCGCCAATATCCGCGACATTCAACGCGGCCTGCGCGAGTGCGCACGCTTCTACCGGAGCCTGCGCGAACTGGGCGCGCCGGTGGACACCGTCGACGTCGGCGGCGGCTTGGGCGTGGATTATGAAGGAACCCGATCGCGCAGCTTCTGCTCGATCAACTATTCGATGCGCGAGTACGCCAGCAACGTGGTGTGGGCGTTCAGCCAGGCCTGCGAGGCCGAGGGCATCCCCCATCCGCATCTGATTTCCGAGTCCGGCCGGGCACTGACGGCGCACCATGCGGTGCTGATCACCAACGTCATCGACGAGGAGCGCATCGGTGAAACCGCCCCGCCGCGCCGACGCGCCGAGGACGATCCCCAGGTCGACGAGCTGTGGCGCGTCTATGACCGGCTCGAGACCATGCAGGAACCGCGCGGCCAGGTCGAGGCGTACCATGACCTGACCCAGGCGATCGCCGAACTGCAGGAGCGTTTCGTGGTGGGCATGGCCGATCTGGACGCCCGCGCCGAGGGCGAGGCGGTGTATTTCGCCGCCTGCCAGCGCTTGCGCTCGCGCCTCGACGGCCGCAACCGCGCCCACCGCGACATCGCCGACGAATTGGGCGAGAAGCTCGCCGACAAGCTGTTCGTCAACTTCTCGCTGTTCCAGTCGCTGCCCGACGTGTGGGGCATCAAGCAGGTCTTCCCGGTGCTGCCGCTGACCGGGCTGGACCGCGAGCCGACCCGCCGCGGGGTGATTCAGGACATCACCTGCGATTCCGACGGGCGCATCGACAGCTACGTCGACGGCCAGGGCCTGGAAAGCACCCTGCCGCTGCCCGAGTGGGACGACCACGACGACAAGTTGCTGGGGCTGTTCCTAGTCGGCGCCTATCAGGAGATCCTCGGCGACCTGCACAACCTGTTCGGCGATACCGACTCGGTCGACGCCGCGCTCGACGCCGACGGCCAGTGGCAGCTATCGAGCCTCCAGCATGGCGACCGGGTCGCCGACGTGCTGCGCTACGTCAACTTCGACGCCGAGGTGCTGCGTGCCCGGCTCGATGCCCAGCTTCAAGCCAGCTCGCTCGACGATGCCGAGCGGACGCACTTCATGGACGACCTGGCCGCCGGCCTCGAGGGCTATACCTACCTCGAGTAAGCGTCGAGGTAACCGGCAGCGCTTCTGAACCCGCCCCGGGCTAGTCGGCGGTGCGGGTGATCGCCTCGACGGCACCGTGGCTGGCGCCGGCCTGCAGCGCCAGGCTGATTTCGGCGCCACGCGGCAAGGCCCCGACCCCCGCCGGCGTGCCGGTCAGCACCACGTCGCCGGGCATCAGCGTGAAGTGGCGGCTCATTTCGGCCAGCAGTTCAGGAATCGCGAACAGCATGTCGCCGCTGTCGCCGGTCTGGCGGCGTTCGCCGTCGATGTCCAGCGTAAAATGCAGCGCCTGCCAGTCGGGCTCGCCCTCGACCAGGGCGAACGGCGTCAGCGGACAGGCCGCGTCGAAGGCCTTGGCGACCTCCCACGGATGCCCCTTGTCCTTGAGCTGCGCCTGCACGTCGCGCAGGGTCAGATCCAGCGCCAACCCCAGCCCGACGACGGCCCGCTGCGCCGCATGCGGCGTTGCACGGGTCAGCGGCGTGCCGATCAGTAGCGCCAGTTCGGCCTCGAAATGCACCTCGCCGCGCTCGAACTGACTTTCCAGCGGCTCGTCGATATCCACGGCGCTACTCGCCGGCTTGATGAACAAAAGCGGCGCGCTGGGCACCGGGTTGTCGAGCTCGCGGGCGTGCTCGGCGTAATTGCGGCCGACGCAGACGATCTTGCCCAGCGTCTGGTTAAACGCCTGGCCATTGGTGAAGCGGGGAACGAACGACATGGCGACTCCACGAAATCCGATGAGGGAAATGCCGAGTCTACCCCAGCGGCGCGAGCGGTCCATACAAACGCCCAACAAAACGGCTCCCGGGCGCCGGCCGTAACACGGCCGACAGAATGCACCGGTTAGTCTAGGACGAGGCCGACCACGGGGATTGTCATGCCACTTGCCATCTTTCTCGATTTCCTGAAGCTGGGCTGCGTCAGCTTCGGCGGCCCGATCGCCCACCTGGGGTATTTCCACCGCCGCTATGTCATCGAGCGCGCAACGCTCGACGAGCGCGACTACGCCGAGCTGCTGGCGCTGTGTCAGTTCCTGCCGGGGCCGGCCAGCTCGCAGATGAGCATGGCGATCGGCTATCGCCAGCATGGCGTGACGGGCAGCCTGGCGGCCTTCGCCGGCTTCACCCTGCCGTCCGCGCTATTGATGCTGGGCGCCGGGCTGTGGCTGACCGGGGCGCCCGACAACGCCTGGGTGGCGGGCGCCTTGAGCGGGCTGAAGCTGCTCGCCGTGGCGGTGGTCGCCGATGCCGTGCTGACCCTGCAGGCACGCTGCTGCCCGGATACCCCGCGCCGAGTGCTGGCTCTGTTGACGTCGATCGCCGTGTGGCTGATGCCGGGCACCGCGACTCAGGTGGCGGCGCTGCTCGGCGCGGCGCTGTTGGGATCACTCATGGGCGACGCCGAACGGGCTGCCGGCGCAACGCGGCCTGCCGTCACCCGCCCCCATCGCTGGGCATGGATCGCGTTTGCACTACTCTGGCTGGCGGTGTGGCTGGTCCCCGGGCTGGCGGTCTTCGACACCTTCTACCGCGTCGGCTCCCTGGTATTTGGCGGCGGCCATGTGGTGCTGCCACTGCTCGGCGCCGAGCCGCTGATCCGTACGGGCATGGACGAGGCGACTTTCATCGCCGGCTACAGCCTGGCGCAGGCGGTGCCGGGGCCGATGTTCACCTTAGCCGGCTACCTGGGCAGCGCGCTCAATGGCTCGCTGCTCGATGGCCTGGTGGCCCTGACGGCGATCTTCCTGCCCGGCTGGCTGTTGCTGCTGGCGGTGCTGCCGCTGTGGTCTCGCCTGCGCGGCAGGCCGCGCCTGGCCAATGCCATGGCCTGGGTGACCGCGGCGACCGTCGGTCTGCTGCTGGCGGCGCTCTATGACCCGGTGTTCCGCTCCAGCGTCGCCGACCCCGCCGACATGGCGGCCGTGGCCGCGCTGTGGAGCCTGCTGAAATACACGCCGCTACCGGTATGGGCGGTCGTGCTGGTCGCCGGGCTGGGCGGAGCGTTATGGGGCTGAGCGCTACCGGCCGCTCTGGGCGTAGTCGCACGCCTTGCGACACAGCTCTTCGTCCAGCCCGACCCGGCCCTGGGACTCGGTGACCAGCAGGTGGATCGCGCCCGGGTCATCCAACTCGGGGTTGGCGCGCCGCTTGGCGCCGATCTCCCCGGCGATGGCGCGTAGCGCCAGGTCACCCGGGGTGCCCTGTTGCGGGGGTGTGCCGGCAAGCGCCTCACGGGCATGCAGTACCGTATCCAGATCGATCATCTTCAACCTCCCTGTCGAATAGCCAACGTACCCGACGAGTGTATGGCCGCATCGGGCGAGCGCCAATCGGATCCTTGGCGGGCCGCGCCGCGGCAGGTTGAGCTATGGCTGTTTTGAGCTATACAGGGGGAAGGATCACAGCACACGGAGGTAGCATGACCCATACCGCACGCGTAGAGCCCATCACTCAGGAGCAGGAAGACGCCACGATGCTGGCCGGTTGGCGCGTCGTCGACGTTACCGACCCGGATGCCCCGGTCGAGATATCGCGCCACGACACCGAGCCCGAAGCCATCCAGGCGGCACGCGACTTCGAGCGGCAGACGGCCTACGAAACCGGCTCCGCCCCGGACGACAACCAGGATTACGATGCGGGCGAGACGCCGACTCGCTAGCGGCTAGCCCGGCGCAGGCCGACACGATCCCGTCGGCCTGCCGATCGACCCGGCCATGGAGGTTTCCGGTCATCGCCGGCCGCGCTTCCTGGCTACACCACCACGACGGTCAGGCCAAACGTTGGTGGAATACATCTTCCATCGCCCGTCATATATCCGCCCGGCTTGGCGGGTAGTTAAATGATGACATTCTGATAAAAATAAACCTACGTTATCGCGCCGTTCTACCAGCCATGGTTTCTTTGCATTATCAAGATCTTGCCGCTGGAGACGTGCGTGCGGAACGCGACCAACCCCATGTTGAAGCGCTTGAGCGCCCTGGTTTCGCTGAATGATGTCGAAGTCGAGCTACTCGAGAGCCTGACTTTCGAGATGCGCGAAGTCACCGCTGGCGAGTGGCTATGGCATGAAGGCGACAGCGCCGAGTCGCTGCTGGTCATCAGCGAGGGCTGGGGCTGTTCGGCGCGTTATCTGAGCGACGGTAGTCGGCAACTGCTGGCTACCTATCTCCCCGGCGACATTCTGGGAATCTTCGAGCTGTTGAGCGGAATACGCCGCAACGATGTGTCGATGCTCACCGACGGCCGGGTCTGCGAGTACTCCTATTCGAGCATCTTCACCCTACTAACCGCTTCGAATCGCATGAGGTCGGCACTGTTCGTGATCGCCAACCAGCATCAGGCCATGCTCGCCGAGCGGTTGGTCAGCGTGGCGCGTCGCAACGCGCGCGAGAGCCTGGCGCACTTTCTCTGTGAATGCCGCGAGCGCCTGCTGGAATTTCTCCCCGACGATGTCGACGGCTTTCAGCTACCGCTCTCGCAACAGGACCTTGCCGATGCGCTCGGCATGAGCACGGTCCACATCAGCCGCACCTTTTCGGCACTGGCCTGCCAAGGACTGGTGAGACGCCACCATTTCCACATGGTGATCCTCGATCCGCAGCGCCTGGCCGAAATGGCCGACTTCGATGACCACTACCTGAACTGCGACAAGCGGATCCTGGCCACGAATACGCCAATCTCGTTCAGCGACTCGGCTGCCGCGGAATGGCTGCCTTCGATGAGTCACGAGTCCAAAGGCCGGCCTTCCGCCGAGGGCGACGAGCCGACGGCATCCAGTTGATGCAGTCGCACCGCAAGCCTATCCCCAGCTTCATCCCAATTCGCGAAACCAGCGCTGGATCCTGCGCTGGTGCCAGCGACGCGAAAGCCGCCCGGCTTTCACGCTCGCCGGAATCAGCACGGCACTTTGTTGCCGCGGCACGACGTTAAAGCGCCGATACACCCCCAACGGGTACTTCTCATTTCCATAAACCGCCACGGCGCGGATCTCCACCGCCCCGACGTCGCTCCAGCTATCGAGTTCGTAACCATGCTCCGCGAGGGTATGGCGGATCAGCACGTCGAAGCCTGAGAAGCGGTAGAAATGCTTCGGTGGAACCGGCCCCTGGAAGCGGGCGCCACTTTCCTCGCCCTGATCGTCGGTAGCAAGGTCGGTGACTTCGCTGGTCAGCCATCGGCCCTCTCTCTCGACTGCGCAGAACACCGTCGACAGGTAGATTGCTTCATAGCTCATGTTGCTGATCAGGCAGGGCGCCTTGATGTCGTCGCTGTAGGCACGGTTGATGATCAACTGCGGGCGGCGTTGGCGGCGAAAGCCCCGGAGCATCTGAACGCCCAGAAACAGCAGGACAAAGTTGATGGCCAGCGCAGTGGCCATGTTCAGTATCTCGATCATACCCATCCCTGGATCGGTGCACCGCTCCGTGGCTACGAGACTTGAGAGTAGCTTAACGGCCACGCCTGCGAGAAAGGAAAAGCCCGGCCTGTTTTGCAGGCCGGGCTTTAACTAGCAGTGCGTGTCCTTGCTGCCTAAGCGGAATCCTATCCGCACTTCCATGGTAAACCGGGCTTTCCCTGCCCGTTCTTCCTTGCCAAGCGATCCGTGCCCTACAACGCCACTACAGTGTCACGTCTCGACGGCATAAAACTTAACCCAGATTATCAAACCAGAAATTTAGCAAACGAATGGCTGGGACGAGAAGCAATCCAAGCCAACAAATTAGAAGAGGAGAGCCCCGGCTGTCCATTAGCCAGGGGCTTGTCTCGGCTTACATGCCGCCTCCATCTTAGTGGCGTTACCCCATGTAAGGGATTCACTACCCTGTGGGTAAGCGATCATAAACATCCGAGACATGGCACCCGTGCCCTTCGTTGATGCAGTCGAAGCTCGACGAGAAGCGTTGAAGAGCGCAGCTCAACCGGAGAGGAATAACTTTGCGGACTCACAGCGAAGCGGGTCGAGTCACCGTGGGGGCGATAGGCAGCGAATTTAGAGGAAGGAGTGGTGCCGGCGAGTGGACTCGAACCACCGACCTACGCATTACGAATGCGTTGCTCTGCCAACTGAGCTACGCCGGCCCGCAAAAAATCTTACTCATTCGCCGGTATGTCAGGCAAGCCCGTTAGCCGGCCCTTGCCAAGTCTGCCGCCAGCTTCTAAAGCTTGAGGCAGGCATTCCCGACACGACAAGGAGCAAGACCATGTCAATGAAGACAGCCAAGCGAATCAGCCCCTCTCTACTGGCCGCGCTGGTAATCGGCCTGGGCCTTCCAGCGTTCGCTTTCGCCGATGAGCCAATCCCGCAGGCGAGCGACGAGGCCACCCAGGACGCCGGGTCCCAGCAACAGGCTGCCCAGAGCGATGAACAACGCAAGCGGCCCGAGGGTAAGGTCAAACCGCAGGAGGCGCAGAAGCACCAGGACACTTCGTTGAGCCACGACACCGACGAGGAGAGCCTCGATCAGGAAAGCGGCTCCGATGCCATGATGCAGCCCGATGGTTACGGCGGTTGAACCCCGCGCCGCAGGCCGGGTCAAGGAGGTGCCTTGTCCCGGCTTTTCAATCGACTTGCAGACGAGTCGCGCGGCTATTCGTTTTCCCGACGCAGTTGCCTGGCAAGGTTACGCAGATAATCGGCCGAGACGCTCGACATTCCCGCTTCCTTCATGGCCTTGGCCAGGCGGAGATAGGCCTCGGCATCATTGAGGGCGAGCCGCGCCTCCTCGGTTTCGAGCTCTGTCGTCACGCTTGCGGTCTCCTTGTGCGGCCCTGTAGAAAGCGCGCTGCTCGGCAACGCGCGTGCAAAAGATGCCATAATTTTGTCTCGCCTCAAATAACCGACGGCGCGCTACATTAGCATGCCCATGGCCTTGAAGTATGGACGAGTCATGCTTCGGCACGAGACGAGCTCTCATCGAACGGACCACAAACCTGACAGGTACCGTTCTACCCGCGCAACAGCGGATTGATCTCTTCGCTGCAATGTTCGGGAACGAACCCCGCCAACGCAGAGAGCCGCTCGAAATCGAGGATACTTATGGCGTTACGCCGCTTGTGAATCAGCCCCTCCTCCGCCAGGTCGGTCAACGTGCGGCTGACATGCACTTCGGTGAGCCCCAGCATCAGGCTGAACAGACGCTGCGTCAGGGGCAGCGTGAAACTGCCCCCGTCAGTCGCGTGGATACGCTCCAGCCGGTAATAGATTTCCAGGGCAAAGTGCGCAATGCGCGACTTGGCGTCGTGACTCAGCACGTTGACCAGGCGCTCGGTGATGACCGCCTGCTGATGCGATGCCGAGGCATGCATTGCCAACCCCAGCGTACTGGAGCGCTGGCAGGCCTCACGCAGGCTTTGCACGGGGAATGGACAGACGACACCGTCCGTGAGCATCTCGACCCCGGAGTAGTGGGTATTGAACGTCACTTCACGAATGCCGATCAGATCGCCGGGCAAGAATATCTCGAGGACTTGGCGACTACCGCCCTTACTGCAATGAAATGAGTAGGCCCAGCCTCGCTTCAAGGTATACAACATCTCGGGAACGTCGCCGGCCTTCCACAACTGGCTACGGCGCGCGATCTCTTTAGGCGCGTGCTCGAACTCTTCCAGCAGTTGCAGATCCTCCTCGCCAAGTTCGATGTGTTGGCAGAGGTTCCTTTTGATACAGCACTCTTCCGTATCCATGGAAACATCCTTGTGTGAGTGCTCACACTGTAGCTGCGAACTATAACGAGCCGGCCTTCCTGGCCGCACTCTTGGAAGTGTAGGTGAATTCCCGGACCGCTCCAGAGCGGCCCTCAAAGCATCAGCCAACCCCAGCCAGCGGCGGCCACTACGGCGGATGCGCCTTCGACTTGCCGATCCGGTGTGGCAAGTATCGGAAAAGCTTAGTGCCACCCGCGTCACAGGACAAACGAGCCCGCCCACATTTCCGGTCGTTTTTTCATTTGCCCACAGAAAAGCCCGACCGAATGGCCGGGCTCTCCGAGTGCTGCGTTTCCTTGCTGCTACAACGAGCCTCCTGCTCGTACATCCTTGGCGCATGAGCTATCCGTCGCTCGGCCTTCCTTGGTGCGGGCCTTCCTGGCCCGACACCGCCCACAATCTCAAAGAACGCGAGCCATGTATTTAACCCAGGTTATAAAAACGCAAATGGCTTACCCGGACAAAAAATAGCCCCGTAGGGGATACGGGGCATAAAAAGCAGGGATGTTCGTCAGACCCGGCAACCGAAGCTGCCTCTGGCGACTCCCTGATCACGACATGAGGTTGCGCATGTCCCAGTGGGGGCCGATGCCAAATTGGTACGATCAGGAAGATCACCTCGTAGCGGTCGGCAAAACCGCAGTGCAAACGAAAGCGCCCCGCGTGGAAGCGGGGCGCTGGGAGATATCGATCATCGGGCTCGAGACACTTCAACGACGATTCCTATCCGTCGCGTGCCATCCTTGCCGCCCGGTGAGCCTCCTTGGCCTTTCGCTTCCATGCTACAGGATCATCCTGATCCCTGATCACACTTTTAGCGTAGTCGCCGTGTGCGGCATTTCAAGCCAGCTAATATCGTCAGCGCTTGAGCAGCGTGCCGTCGTCGTCATAGAGCGGGTAGCTGCCCTGCTCGTCGTGATCCTCTGGTCCCACCAGCGATGGAGTGAAGACGCAAAGCACCGTCATGCCCTTCTCACTGCTCAGGATGTGCTTCTGGTGCTTGTCCAGGGCATAGAGCACGCCTGGCTTGAGCTGCCACTTGCCGCCTTCGGTCAGGTCTTCGATCTCGCCTTCCCCCTCGATACAGATCACCGACTCCCGGTGGTTCTTGTACCACATGTGCAGCGACTGGCCGGGCTTGATGACGGTTTCATGCACCGAGTGCCCCATGCCGTCGGCCCGCAGCGTGTACCGCCGGCTGATGAACTTCTCTTCATCGACCTGGTTGTTCTCGGCATCCTGGTGATCGCGGACAATCATTATGCGCTCCTTGCTTGGATGATCGGGACGATGACGAAACGGCGGCACCCGCGTCCCGACAGCGGGTGCGCCAGCCACCGGGGAAGGGCCTAACTATACTGAGCCGGATCGGGCACCGTAGGAAAGCGCGCCGGATACGCCTCGAGAAAGGCGTGACAGGCACGCAGTACGCGAATGTCGTCATACTTGCCGCCGGCCAGTTGGAAACCGACTGGCAAGCCCGCGTCGGTGAACCCGCACGGTACCGAGGCCGCCGGCTGCTGGCTCAAGTTGAACGGGTAGGAAAACGGCGCCCACTCTTCCCAATCCCTCATGTCACTGCCCGGCGGCACTTCCTGATTGATCTCGAAAGGTTCAATGGGCAGCGTCGGGGTCATCAGCAGATGGTAGCTCTGGTTGAAATGCTCGAGCCGTTCGGCAAGCCGCGCACGATCGGCCTGGGCACGGAACAACTCGAGGGCACTCCACTTCTCCGCATGGCGAGCGTTGGCTACCAGGCCCGGATCGAGCAACTGGCGCTGACGCTCGTCGCACTGGGACCAGACCTCCAGCGATGCGGTGAACCAGTGCTTTCGATAGGTATCGATGGGCGAGGAGAAACCGGGGTGGATCTCCTCGATCTCGGCGCCCAGGGACTCGAGCTTCTGCGCCGCCTCACGGACACGGGCCGCGATCTGGGGATCGACTTCGGCATAACCGAGATCGGGCGAGTAGGCGATCCGCAGGCCGCGCAGGTCACAGTCCAGGTCCACGGCCCAGTCCTCGGGCTGCCCGCGAACCGCATAAGGATCGCGGTAATCGTAGCGGCCGATCACGTTGAGCATGCTCGCGGCATCGCGGACCGTGCGCGTCAACGGGCCGATGTGTGACAGCGTCGGCTCCTTGGCCGGCGGCCACTGCGGCGTCCAACCGAAGGTCGGCTTGAAACCGAACACCCCGCAGAACCCCGCCGGTATGCGAATCGAGCCACCGGAGTCGCCCCCCTGGTGCAACACCCCCATGTTGAGTGCCGCTGCCACCGCTGCGCCGCCTGACGAACCGCCGGAGGTCAGCCGCGTATCCCAAGGGTTGGCGGTGGCGCCGAAAACACGGTTGTCGGTCACCCCTTTCCAGCCGAACTCCGGCGTATTGGTCTTGCCCAGCAGCACGGCACCCGCCTCGCGCAGCATGCGTGCAGGCGGCGCGTCGTTCTCGCAAGGCGCCTCGGAGCTGGTCAGCGAGCCCTCGCGGGCCGGCATCCCGGCCACCTCGGTCAGATCCTTAAGCGAGACCGGCACCCCATCGATGGGACTCAGCGGCTTGCCCTGCCCCCAGCGACGAGCGGATGCGCGGGCCGCCTTCTCGGCACCCTCCCGATCGACGTAGACATAGGCATTGACGGCGTCATTGAAGCGCTCGATACGCTCCAGGGCGGCGCGGGTCGCTTCGAGCGGCGAGGCCTGACCGGATTCGTAGAGTTCGGCAAGCTTGGCGGCATCCAACGTGCCCAGATCCGTGTCACTCACAGTTTCCTCCCTGAATTTCATGGACCGGTTTCTCGATGTGCAGACTCAGGCTAGGCCGATTCGTTCCAATTGTGCAAAACAGGATACCATTGGCTGGGCAAGTCGTTACGCGCGCAAAAAAGCCGCCCCAGAGAGGCGGCTTTTGAAAATCCGATGCGCTGATCAGTGCAGACGCAGAACGCCCTGCATAAGCCGACGGCGTGCAAACCACTACCACGGGAGTGTCCGCGATAGCGCTTAGGTGGGGAACCGTTTCAACTGGCGCGAGGCGAGTCGCCCCGAAGCGTTGCAGGAGGAGTCGGCGGAAATCGAAGGGGCCGTCCCTGGCCGGCGGCGGTCCATCGCAGATGACTGTACCCCGAAGTCACTCCAGCGCTTGTAAGAGATTGCCGATTGGCGGTGTAAGAGATTACCGTCTACGCTCGGGCCGAGCGCCCAAACGCAAAGAGCCCGGCCACCGGGGCCGGGCTTAGAGCGCTGCTTTTCCTTGCTACCACCACAGGCTTCCTGCCCGTGCATCCTTGGTTTGAGCCATCCGTGTGCTCGTCTTCCTTGCTACTGAGCGTGTCCTTGCTCACGGAACTCAGTTTGGCAGTCATCCCCTGCGGAGCATTTAACCCAAGTTAGATTTACTTGTAAGAGATTACTGACAAAAAGCGTACGAGTTTGACGATACATGAGCGCTACGCCGGATAATGAGCGGCTCGGCGCCCGGACCGGACGGCCCAGACATAGCATTGGTATAGCCATTAGCCCCTGATAAGAAGAGGCTAATCCTGGCGCTAATTATAATGAACGAGCTGTAGCGGGGTATGGCATCCTAGCGCCCTGCCAAAAGGCAGATAATATCTATACGCAAGGGAACATAATGAATACCAAGCTGTTTTTAGGTGCCGTAATTAGCACCTTGGCGCTTTCCGGTTGCGCGACGATCGTCGGGGACCGCGACGAAACGGTAACTCTCAATAGCTCTCCCAGCGATGCGAATATCGTCATCGTCGATGAGCGTGGAAAAGAGATCCTTAACGGGATGACGCCGACGACAACCCAGCTCAAGAAAGCCGATGGCTCTTACTTTGGAGGCAAGACGTATACCGTCGAGATTTCCAAAGCGGGTTATGACTCGCGCACGCTGACCATCAATTCGACGCCGAATGGCTGGTACATCGCTGGCAACATCGTCTTTGGCGGTCTTATCGGTTGGCTGGTCGTGGATCCAATGACAGGCGCCATGTACAACCTGTCTCCGAGCGAGATCAACGCATCCCTCAACGAGAGCGTGGCCAAGGCGGAAGATGGCGGCAAGGTGCTGAACATAGTCCTGCTAGAAGACCTGCCGAGCCACTTGCAGAACGAACTGGTGCTGATCGGCAAAGCATAAGCCGCCTACGTACTTATAGCCCCAACGCAAACGCCCCGGCCATTGGCCGGGGCGTTTGCGTTGGGATGGCCAAAGGGCAGCCAGCCTTACGTGGTATTCCATGCAAAAAAGCCGCCCTGTTGAGGCGGCTTTCTAAAATCTGTAAACGCTTGATACTGCTACGTTTAAATGGTGCTGGCACCAGGAGTCGAACCCGGGACCTACTGATTACAAGTCAGTTGCTCTACCAACTGAGCTATGCCAGCCCCAAGAGCGTTGGCGTGGCTGGGGTAGCAGGACTCGAACCTGCGAATGCCGATACCAAAAACCGGTGCCTTACCACTTGGCTATACCCCAGCAAATTGGTGGCCAGAGACGGAATCGAACCGCCGACACGAGGATTTTCAATCCACTGCTCTACCGACTGAGCTATCTGGCCGTTGCCAACGGGGACGTATTAAACCGTAAACCCCGAGGACGGTCAACCCTGCCTTTTCAAAAAGATGCTGACCAATTCATCGGCCCTGCGCTTACTGAGCGGGCGGTACGTAGCCTTCGGCCTGGTCGCTTTCGCGGTTGTCCAGGAAGCGTTCCATCTGGTCCATCAGGTATTCGCGGGTCTGCGGATCGAGCATGTTGAGATGCTTCTCGTTGATCAGACGCGTCTGGCGAGCCTGCCACTCCTCCCAGGCCTTCTTCGACACGGTGCGCTGGATTTCCTGGCCCTTCTCGCCCGGCAGCGGCGGGAAAGGCAGGGACTCGAGCTCTTGCTGGTATTTACGACAGAACACGGTCTGCGTCATCGCGAGCGCTCCTCGGCTTGCGTCGTTGAATGGGCGAGCGTATCCAGCAGCGTCTTGACCGGAGCGGCCAAGCCGATACTCGCCGGCTCCCGGGGGTTATACCAGAGTCGACCCGGCTCGGTCACGGCAGCGACGCTGCGCGCCAGCCGTACCGGCTGCGGCACGATATGCAAGCGAAAGTGGCTGAAGGTGTGACTGATCGTCGGCCAGGCCCGCTCGCGCTGCGCCTCCGGTGCGTGAGTCGCCAGCCAGTCATCCAGCGCCGCATCGTCGTCGAACTGCGGAAAGCCCCACAGGCCACCCCATAGCCCGCTCGCGGGACGCTGTTCGAGCATGACGCGGCCGGCGGGGTCGCACAGCAACAGCATTCGGGTATGGCGCTCCGGCAATGCCTTGCGCGGTTTGGGCTCGGGAAAACGATGCTCCTCGCCGCGGGCATGGGCCTGGCAGGCATCGTTGAACGGGCACAGCAGGCAGCTCGGCTTGCTGCGGGTGCATAGCGTCGCCCCCAGATCCATCATCGCCTGGGTGTAGTCGGCGAGCCGCGTAGCGGGCGTGTAATGCTCGGCGAGCCGCCACAGCTCACGGCTCACCACGGTCCTGCCGGACCAGCCCTCGACGGCGTGCAGGCGCGCCAGTACGCGCTTGACGTTACCGTCGAGAATCACCGCACGACGCCCGCTGGTGATCGCGATGATCGCCCCGGCGGTGGAACGACCGATGCCGGGCAACTCGGCCATGGCATCGACGCTATGCACCGGGAATTCGCCGCCATGCGTCTCGACGACGATCCGTGCGGCGCGATGCAGGTTGCGCGCGCGGGCATAGTAGCCGAGCCCGGTCCACAGGTGCAGGACCTCGTCGGGTTCGGCATGCGCCAGGTCCTCGACACGCGGAAAACGCGCCATGAAGCGCTGATAATAGGGGATCACGGTTGCGACCTGGGTCTGCTGCAACATGATCTCGGAGACCCAGACCCGATAAGGCGTCTTGTCCTGCTGCCAGGGCAGGCTGGTCCGACCGTGACGATCGAACCAGTCGAACAGGCGCGCCTGGAAGGCCTGCGGTGTCAGTTCGATGAATGGCGGTTGCGTCATGATGGGAAGCACACATAAAAAAGCGCCGACTCGTGAGTCGGCGCAGGACTGGCTTGCTATAACTTCACTTCAACAGACCACGGATGGCATCGCGAAGTTCCTTGGATGAGTCATCGCCACCGAGTCTTTCCTCGATTTTCTCGCTGATCTTCTCGGCGGCCTTGTGCTTGAGCTCATCCTTGGCCAGCTCGGCCAGCGAGCGCTGGAAAGCCTGACGGTCGAAACCGCACCACTGCTGGGGATCGCCGGAAAGCTGGCCCTCGCAGTGCACCGGTAGAGGGACGCGCTCGAGCCTTGGGTTGACGTTGCAGGCGACGTCGGCGGTATCCACGAAGCGCGCCCGGGCGTCGTAGTCGAAACGCTGGCTGGCCAGCTTGACGCGGCCATTGCCGGTCAGCTCGATGCCGGGAATGGTGATCAGCAGATCGTCATTGTTGAGCACGCCGTCGATTACCCTGACGCTGCCCTTGATCTGGTCGAAGCGCGTGTCGGGGCTCCATTCCCGGGAAGTGCTTTCGCCCTCCAGCGCCGCCACCGCCGTGCACAGCTCCTGCGAGACGTTGACGTTGAACACCGCCCCGTCGTCGATGTGGAAGTCGGCGCGGCCGTTGAGATTGCGCAGTAGCGTGTCGGCGCTGTTGGTGCGCGACGTGAAGTCACCGACCATCGTGAGCCGTCCACGCAGCGGCGATGGCTTGCCGGTATAGTCCTCGACCAGCGGCACCACCTGGACGCCGTCGAGGCGTTCGCGGAAGGCCCAGCGAATCGGCGCCTCGCGCACGTCGAGAGTGCCCTCGAGATGCGCGGTGCCGTCGTACAGTCGCGCATCGAAACGCTCGAGCGCCAGCTGTCCGCCACTGCCACGAGTCACCAGCACCGGATCGACCAGCATCAGGCCCTTGGCGATCAGAGTGTCGAACGCCAGCCGGCCGTCGAGGTCGAGCCCGCGCAGCGTGGCGGCGGGGACCAGTTCGGCGTTCTCGGTGGGCGTCTCGGCGGCGGCCGTGGCCTTGTCGACACCGATCGTCTCGAGCAACGCCGTGGCTTCGTCGCCGGCCGGCGCTTCGTCGGGCGGCGGCAGGTAGGCATCCAGATTGAGCTGATTGCCCTGCAGGTCGAAGTTCAGCGAATCGCCGTCGAGCCCCAGGCCGAGATGACCGGTCAACGTCGTGTCGTCGACCAGCAGCGTCAGCTTGGAGAGCGTCACCCGGGAGGCATCGCCCTCGATCGGGCTGGTCAGCGAGACCTCCTCGAGCGCCGCGTCGTCGGCGGTGTTCAAGGTCACGCCCAGACGTTCGAGCCAGGGCCGCAGCGACAACGGCGCCAGATCGACCTTGCCGGTGTAGGTCGGCGCGCTGAGCAGCGCATTGACCGTCAGATTGCCGGTCAGGTTGAGTCCGTCGTCACCGGTCAGCTTGATGTCGTGCAACTGGGCGGTCGCGTCGTTGGTGTTGGCCTCGGCGGCGAAGACCAGCGTCAGCGGCAACGGCGACTCGCCCAGCGCCGGGTGGTCGAACTTGCCCTCGAGGCGGCCGCCTTCGAGACGGTAGCGACCATTGCGGACCTCGGCGAGTAGCCGCTTGGCATCGAAGTCCAGCGTCTGCGCGCGCTCCGGCAGGGCGGCGAAGTGGGTCTGCGTATCCAGCGTCAGGCCGGTGAGTTCGTAGCGGCCGTCATTGAGTCCCAGGCGCACCTTGCTCTGCAGGCTGACCTGGCTTTCCAGCGCCGGCGCAGCGCTGTCGACGTTGAAGCTGGCCTTGAGCGGAAAGGCGTTGACCGGGTTGACGTCGCTGCTGGTCAGCGCCAGGTCGCGCACCGTGACGTCCAGGTCGCTGCGCCGGTCGGCATAGTGCACCTCACTGTTCTTGACCTCGACATTGGCGATATCCAGCGCCACGTTGGGCCCGCCGTCCTGCATCGAGGGCCCGGCCGAGGCCGGCGCCAGCGCCGACTCGGCGTCGTCGCCCTGCTGGTCGAGTCGCTCGAGCAGCGTCTCCCAGTTGCCGCGCCCCTGGGCATCGCGCACCAGGTCGAGACGCATGCCATCCAGGGTCAGCCCATCGATGGCGATCTCGCCCGACAGCAACGGCGCGAACGCCAGGCTGACCTCGGCTCGATCGACGGCGGCGAAGGTCTCGTCCTGCGCGGATTGCTGGGGCAGCCAGGCCCGTGCGTCCTCGACGCTGACGCCGATGCGCGGATAGAACGACCAGCTCAGCGGACCTTCCAGCGCCAGTTCCAGGCCGCTCTGCTCCTTGACCGCCTCGACCAGACGCGGCTTGAGGTCGTTGGGGTCGAAGAAGGTGGTGACGTAGATCACCGCAGCGACGACCAACAGTCCGAGCACGCCGACGGCTGCGAGCAGTATTCGCACCAACCTCTTCATTGGCTTCCTCCAGAAGCAGGGGTCATGAGTTCGAAATAGGCTCCGTTCTCTTCGAGTCGGTAGCCCAGCCGTACCAGCAGCAGCTGGCTTTCCAGCGGCAACTGGTCGGCCTCGATGCGCAGCGCCGTGTCGCCGGCCGCCGCGGCGACCAGCGCCATCAGCCGCGAGCCGACGCCGCGGCGCCGCGTCGCCTCGCGGACACAGAAGTGCGACAGCCACCAGGCGCCCGGCTCACGACGCATGCTGACCGCCGCCAGCAAGCGACCATTGAAGCGCGCGCAGCAGAATTCGCCGCCGCTCTCGAGATGCCCGCGCACGAACTCCTCGGCGGGCAGCGGCAACAGCTCCGGCGAGGCATCCTGATAGATGCGCGACAGGTCCGCACCGGCCTGGGCGTCCGCCGTCCAGCGGGCATGGTCGAGTTGTTCCAGGGTGACTGGCATGCATCCTCTCCGTGGCCAGGGACGCCGTCTTATCGCTCCCATCGTTGCGCATTGTAGCGGATGGCCGCCGCGATTCTCTATAATGACAGGCTCGGTTGCCTACGACGTGCCGGGCGCCGCACCCACGGCGCGACCGGCCCGCCACCATCATTGCCCGGCGCGCGAGCGCCCGGAAGGGAGAGCCGCACATGTCCGAGCGAATCGCCACGGTGTCACGCGACACTTCCGAGACCCAGATCACGGCGACGATCAATCTCGACGGCGAGGGGCGCCTCATCGCCGAAACCGGCGTAGGGTTTCTCGATCACATGCTCGACCAGATCGCCCGCCACGGGCTGATCGACATCGAGCTGAACGCCCACGGCGACCTGCATATCGACGATCATCACACCGTCGAGGATATCGGCATCACGCTGGGCCAGGCCTTCGACAAGGCGATCGGCGACAAGCGAGGCATCCGCCGTTATGGTCACGCCTACGTGCCGCTCGACGAGGCCCTCTCGCGGGTCGTGATCGACTTTTCGGGACGCCCCGGGCTGTACATGGACGTCGAGTTCACCCGTGCCGCCATCGGTACGCTAGACACCCAGCTGTTCTGGGAGTTCTTCCAGGGCTTCGTCAATCACGCCCGGGTCACCCTGCATATCGACAACCTCAAGGGCTTCAACGCCCACCACCAGGCCGAGACCATCTTCAAAGCCTTCGGCCGGGCGCTGCGCATGGCCGTGGAGAGGGACCCGCGCATGGCCGGACAGATGCCTTCGACCAAGGGCAGTCTCTGAACATCAATTGCGAGGAGCGAGCATGACGATCGCCGTCATCGACTATGGCATGGGCAACCTGCACTCCGTGGCCAAGGCCCTGGAGCATGTGACCCACGAGCACGTGATGATCACCCGCGATCCGCGCTCGATCCGCGGCGCGACCCGCGTGGTGCTGCCCGGCCAGGGCGCCATCCGCGACTGCATGGGCGAGTTGCAGCGCACCGAGCTCGAGGGTGTGGTCCGCGAGCTGCTCGCCTCGCAGGCCAAGCCGCTGCTGGGTATCTGCGTCGGCCAGCAGATGCTGATGGATCGCAGCGAGGAAAACGGCGGCATCGACTGCCTGGGCTTCCTGCCCGGCCAGGTACGCCGCTTCGGTCAGACGATGCGTGATGCCGACGAGCGCCGCCTCAAGGTCCCGCACATGGGCTGGAACCAGGTCACCCAGCGCCATGACCATCCGCTGTGGACCGGCATCGCCGACGGCGCGCGCTTCTACTTCGTGCACGGCTACTACGTCGACGCCGAGCGCGACGCGGAGGTCTTCGGCACCACCCGCTACGGCGATGCCACCGCTCACGTCGCCACCGGACGCGAGGCGACCTTCGCGGTGCAGTTCCACCCCGAGAAGAGCGCCGACGCCGGCCTGCGGCTGCTGGAGAACTTCGTCAACTGGGCGCCCTAAGCCGCGCCCGGTCAACTGGGCGTACTGGGTCACGCCCTGCTATGGGCGCCCTGAGCCGCGTCGCCCGCGCCGAATCAATCATGCTAAAGCGCCGCTGAGGCGGTCGCTCACGAGGACACGACATGCTGGTCATTCCCGCCATCGATCTCAAGGACGGCCACTGCGTCCGCCTCAAGCAGGGGCGCATGGACGACGCCACCACCTACGGCGACGATCCCGTGGCGATGGCCGCCCGCTGGGTCGACGCCGGTGCGCGCCGCCTGCACCTGGTCGATCTCAATGGCGCCTTCGAGGGCAAGCCGGTCAATGGCGAAGCGGTCACCGCGATCGCCCGCGCCTACCCCGAGCTGCCGATCCAGATCGGCGGCGGCATCCGCAGCGCGGCGACCATCGAGCATTATCTCGAGGCCGGCGTCGGCTACGTGATCATCGGGACCCAGGCGGTCAAGCAGCCCGAATTCGTCGGCGAGATGTGCCGGCTGTTTCCGGGCCGGGTAATCGTCGGCCTCGATGCCCGCGACGGCTTTGTCGCCACCGACGGCTGGGCCGAGGTCTCGACGCTCAAGGCCACCGACCTGGCCAAGCGCTTTCTAGATGCCGGTGTGTCATCGATCGTCTACACCGACATCGCCCGCGACGGCATGATGCAGGGCGTCAACCTCGAGGCCACCATCGAGCTGGCGCGCGACGGCGGGCTGCCGGTGATCGCCTCGGGCGGGGTCACCAACCTCGACGACATCCGCGCGCTGGCCGGGGTCGCCGACCAGGGGATTCTCGGCGCGATCACCGGCCGTGCGATCTACGAGGGCAGCCTCGACGTCGCCGAGGCCCAGCGGCTATGTGACGAACTCAGCGCCAATGCCACCAGCGGGAGGAACTGACACATGGGTCTGGCCAAGCGCATCATTCCCTGCCTCGACGTCGACGCCGGCCGGGTGGTCAAGGGCGTCAACTTCGTGGGTATCCGCGACGCCGGCGACCCGGTGGAGATCGCCAAGCGCTACAACCAGCAGGGCGCCGACGAGATCACCTTCCTCGACATCACCGCCAGTCACCAGGATCGCGACACCACCGTGGAAATGGTCGAACGCATCGCCGGCGAGGTGTTCATCCCGCTGACCGTGGGTGGCGGCATCCGCCGCTGCGAGGACATCCGCACCATGCTCAACGCCGGCGCCGACAAGGTCTCGATCAATACCGCCGCGGTGAGCGACCCTGATTTCGTGCGCGAAGCCGCCGAGCGCTTCGGCAGCCAGTGCATCGTGGTGGCGATCGACGCCAAGCGTGTCAGTGCCGCGGGCGAGACGCCGCGCTGGGAGATCTTCACCCACGGCGGACGCAAGCCCACCGGACTGGACGCCGTCGACTGGGCACGCAAGATGGTCGACTACGGGGCCGGCGAACTGCTGTTGACCAGCATGGACCGCGACGGCACCAAGTCAGGCTTCGACCTGGAAGTGACCCGCGCGATCGCCGACGCCGTGGCGGTGCCGGTGATCGCCTCGGGCGGGGTCGGCAATCTCGACCACCTGGTCGAGGGCGTGACCAAGGGTGGCGCCGACGCGGTGCTTGCGGCGAGCATCTTCCACTTCGGCGAATACACCATCCCCGATGCCAAGCGCTATATGGCCGAGCGTGGCATCGAGATGCGCCTTTGAGGGGGCCGATGATGCGCGTGTTGGAACAGGCCCGCTTTAAGCGCCTGGGGGGCGTAGCCTTGGGAATGCTGCTGGTGGGGCTCGGCCCATCAGCCAGCGCTGATGGCCTTTTCAGCTATGATCACGGGCTGGTCCAGACCAGCCTGTGGACACACCACTATAGCTCCGACGCGAAGTACAACGACCACCAGAACCTGATCGGTGTCGAATTGCACAGCACCGATCGCTGGCTGGCCGGGGCCGCCTGGTTGAAAAACTCCTTCGAGCAGCCCACCTGGTACTTCTACGCCGGACGCGAATTCACGCTATGGCGACCGCGTCACGACGTGGACGTGCGGGCCAAGCTGACCGCCGGCGGTATACGCGGCTACGACGGCGACAAGCAGGACAATATCGCCTTCAACCACTACGGCATTGCCCCCGCGATACTGCCTGCCGTAGGCGCGCGCTGGGGACGGTTCGAAAGCGACGTCATCCTCTTCGGCACGGCCGGCATGATGCTCACCGCCGGCACCCGATTCTAGGCCAAGGCCCGCAACACGCCCCGGCGCGGCCGTCACCCCAGGCTCAGGCCCAGATTGCTGATGCCGTCGTTGCGTCCCAGCCGACGCAGCGCCTTGAGCGCGTCGCGGCCGAGCTCACCCTCGGCGGCCTCGAGCACGGCATCCTGGAAGTCGCGCTCATCGGCCATCAGCGGATGGCTGCGCAGCCGCGCCCTGGCCTGATCGGGATCGTCATCTTCCGCCCCCTCACTCATCTCGACATACGCCTGCACGCCGCTCATCGAGACCTGGCTGACCTCCAGCGGCGCCTCGGGCAACTCGCCCTGCAGCGCGTCGAGTAGCGTCGACAACGCGACGACCGCCTCCACCGCACGCCGCGCGCCGAAGCTGTCGTCATCGCCGGGCGGCTCGAGTTCGGCGAGCTTCTCGGCCTGGCGGGCGAAGTCGATGCGCGCATCGCGCACCGTCAGCGTCTCCCAGGCCAAGTCGAGGATCACCCGCAGCGCGGCGCTGTCGCCCTGCCCGGTCATCTGCGCATAGAGCCCGTAATTGGGCATCAGCCGCTCGCACAGCGCGGCCATGAACGCCCACTGCTGGCGGCGACCCAGTTGCCGTAGCCGAGCCTTGAAACCGCCTGGAGATGTCTGTTGCATAATCGTCTGCCCTATCTCTTACTGACAAAGCTTCACTAAGTAGGTTGTTACTCGAAAGGCTCCGATTGGGAAGGCGGCCCGAAGCGCGGGCCAGGCTTCATGGCCAGAGCAGTTCGGCGTTGACCCGTCCCTTGGCATCGAAGGCGACACCCTCGGCGCGCAGTTTCTCGCGCTGAGTGACCGCCCCGCCATGGTCGGCGACCTGCCGCGAGGCGTTGATGACCCGATGCCAGGGCAGTCCATGGCCGGCGGGCAGATGGCGCATCGCGCTGCCGACCATGCGGGCGGTGGCGCCATCGGTCATCTTCGCCACGCGGCCATAGGTGGTCACCCGCCCCGCGGGGATCTGCGCGACGATGGTGTAGATCTGCTCGAGCCGCTCACTGCGCGTCATACGCCTCTCCCTGTCGGCCGCTACGGCACTTGCCGCTGCCGACACGCTTATTCACCATGGACCCATCATGCATATCTACTTTCTCCAGCACGCTGCCCACTACGGCCCTGCCCGGTTCGCCGACTGGCTGGATGGCATGGGCCATAGCCACAATACCAGCCATCTCTATGCGGGCGAGATGCCGCCGCGCCTAGAGGATTGCGATGCACTGATCGTGCTCGACGGTCCGCAGGCGCACGACGCCAGCGACGAGCATCCCTGGCTGAAGCGCGAAAACAAGCTGTTGATGCGCGCGCTGAAGAGCGCCAAGCCGCTGCTCGGCGTCGGCCTCGGCGCGCAACTGATCGCCACCCAGTTGGGTGCCATCGTCTCGCGCGGTACCTATGCCGAAACCGGCTGGCATGCGATCACCCTGGCGGCGCAGAGCCCCTTCGACCTGCCCGAGACGTTCGAGGCCTTCCACTGGCATCGCGACATCTTCGGCCTGCCGGATGACGCGCTGCCGCTGGGCGCCAGCGCGGCAAGCCCGGTCCAGGGCTTTGCCTGGGATGCCGGCCGCGTGGTCGGCCTGCAGTGCCATCTGGAGGCGACCCGCGCCAGTGTCGCCGCGCTGCTCGCCGAGCCGCCCGCCTCGCTCGGAGGCAGTGGCCCCTACATGCAGGATGACGCGACGATGCTCGAAGATCCACGGCGCTTCGATCGCCTCGCGGCCCTGCTCGACCGGGTGATGATGCGCTGGGTCGCCAGCACCAGCCGCTAGGCGGCTCGCCAATCGCGGGCGAATGCCAGGCAGCTGTCCCAGTCACCGACGTGCAGGAAGGTCTGCTGGTGCTTGTCGAGCTGGTGACGGTACAGCGGGTCGTAATACTCGGTGAGCAGCGGCGCCAGCCACGCTTCATGCGCCAGGGAGTTGCCGCGCGCATGCTCGGCGAAGGCCAGCGCCTGCAGCCGCTGCAGCCGCTTCAGCCGCGCGCCGCCCAGGCGCTTCCTGAGCCGCGCCAGGGCGCTGCTGAGTTGCTTGCGCATCAGCGTCCAGCCCAGCCATTCACCGTACTGGCCGGCATAGATCGCCCACAGGTCCTCGATGTAGTCCTTGTGAATGCGCGCCAGCCGCCAATCCAGCGGCATCTCCACGCGAATGCGCGGCGCGCGCTCCATGCCCCGCCAGAAGCTCAGCGGAATGTTGACACTGCCGATATGCCGCGACTCGTCCTCGACGACATAGGGCGCCGCGACCGAGAGCAGCTCGCGGCCGAGGGCGTGTTCGAAGTCGATCTGCGCCGGCGCCGGCAACGGGTGGCGACCGAACGCCGAGCCCTTGTGGCGCGCGCAGGCTTCGAGATCCGGCCCGCCGGCACGCTGGACGAGCTCGGTCTTGGCGCAACCGGTCAGCCCCCCGACGATCAGCATGGGGCGCTCGCCGGCGGCGTCGATGTGCCGGCACAGGGCCTGGCGCATGGCCTTCCAGCCACCCTGGATGCGCGGGCGCTCGATGCCGGCTTCGGCGAGCCACTGCTGGGCAATCTGCGAGCGCAGTCCGCCGCGAAAGCAGTAGACCAGCGCGTCGGGGTGCGCCGCGAGATACGCCCGCCAGGCCTCGACACGCCGACGCTTCAGGGACCCGCCCACCAGCCGCTGGCCGAGTTCGATCGCCGCGCCCTGGCCGGCCTCCTTGTAGCGTATGCCGACGCGGTGGCGCTCCTCGTCGTCCATCAGCGGCAGGTTGACCGCACCCGGCAGCGCGCCCTGGGCGAACTCCACCGGCGCGCGCACGTCGATCAGCGCGCGCCCCGCGCGCAGCCACTCGAGGTCGGGCTCGAGCGCGGTCAGGCTCATCGCCGGACCTCGATCAGCGCCTCGCCGCCGGCCTTCGTGCACTCGCCGAACGACTCGAGACTCAGCCCGAACTTGCGACCGACACGCTCGACATCATCGGCGTAGGCGGGATGCACCGCCAGCAGCAGGCCGCCGGAAGTCTGCGGGTCGCACAGCCACTGCCAGTGGGCGGCGTCCATCTCGGGCAGGCGCTTGCCCAGCGCCTGATGGTTGCGCCCGGTGCCGCCGGGCACCGCGCCCTGGCGGCGATAGGCCTCGGCCTCGGCGAGTCGCGGCAGGCGCCGGAAGTCGATGCGTGCGGCCACCCCGCTGGCTTCGCACATCTCGCTCAGGTGCCCGGCCAGGCCGAAACCGGTGACGTCGGTCATCGCATGTACGCCGGAAATGCGCGCCATCTCGACGCCGATGTCGTTGGGCTTGAGCATGGTTTCGCGTGCCAGCCCCTGGTGACCCTCCTTGAGCAAACCGCGCTTCTCGGCGGTGGTCAGCAGACCGACGCCGAGCGGCTTGGTGAGATACAAAAGATCGCCGGGCTCGGCCCCCTTGTTGAGCTTGAGCGTGTCGAGATCGACCAGGCCGTTGACCGCCAGGCCGAAGATCGGCTCGGGGGCGTCGATCGAGTGACCGCCGGCCAGCGCCAGCCCCAGCTCGCGGCACACCGCCTGGGCGCCGGCGACCACGTCGCCGGCGATGTCGGCGTCCAGCTTGTCGAGCGGCCAGCCGAGGATGCCCAGCGCCATCACCGGCTTGCCGCCCATGGCGTAGACGTCGCTGATGGCGTTGATCGCGGCGATGCGCCCGAAATCGAAGGGATCGTCGACGATCGGCGTGAAGAAATCGGTGGTGGCGATCATCCCGCGGCCATCGCCGAGATCGTAGACCGCCGCGTCCTCGCGGCCCTGGTTGCCGACGATCAGCCGGGTGTTGCTGGCCCCCGGCCCGGCCTTGGCGAGAATGCCGTCAAGAACGTCGGGGGCGATCTTGCAGCCACAGCCGGCACCATGACTGTACTGGGTCAGGCGAATGGCGCTCATGGGTCATCTCCTTGCATGCATGAATGTTCCGGTTGTAGCGGGCTTACGATTTGAAGCGTAGTCGTGAAGGCGCACCGCGAGTCCGTTCATAGCGCCTCGATGGCCTCGGCGAGCTTGTCGACGGCGACCACCTGCATGCCCTCGGGGGCGCGCTTGGGGGCGTTGCCGCGCGGCACGATGGCGCGGGTGAAGCCGTGCTTGGCGGCCTCGACGATGCGTTCCTGGCCGCTGGGCACGGGGCGGATCTCGCCGGACAGGCCGACCTCGCCGAATACCACCAGCTCGCGCGGCAGCGAGCGGTTCTGCAGGCTCGACACCACCGCCAGCAGCACCGCCAGGTCGGCGCTGGTCTCGAGCACCTTGACCCCGCCGACCACGTTGAGGAACACGTCCTGGTCGCCGGTGAACAGCCCGCCGTGCTTGTGCAGCACCGCCAGCAGCATCGCCAGGCGGTTGCTGTCGAGCCCCACCGCGACGCGCCGCGGGTTGCCCAGCGCCGAGTCGTCGAGCAGCGCCTGGACCTCGACGAGGATCGGCCGGGTGCCCTCCCAGACCACCATCACCAGGCTGCCCGGGGCCTGCTCCTCGCTACGCGAAAGGAAGATCGCGCTGGGATTCTTGACCTCCTTCATGCCCTGCTCGAGCATCGCGAACACGCCCAGCTCGTTGACCGCGCCGAAACGGTTCTTCTGGCCGCGCAGGGTGCGAAAGCGCGAATCGGCGCCGCCCTCGAGCAGCAGCGAGGCGTCGATCATGTGCTCGAGCACCTTGGGGCCGGCCAGGGTGCCGTCCTTGGTCACGTGGCCGACCAGCATCAGCACGGTGTTCGACTGCTTGGCGAAACGCGTCAGCGCCGCCGCCGACTCGCGGACCTGGGCCACCCCGCCCGGCGCCGAACCGATATCCTCGAGATGCATGGTCTGAATGGAGTCGATGATCAGCACCTCGGGGCGCTCGCGCTCGGCGACGCCGAGGATCGTCTCGACGCTGGTCTCGGCGAGCATCTTGAGTCCCTGGGCGGGCAGTTGCAGGCGGTGCGCGCGCATCGCCACCTGCGACAGCGATTCCTCGCCGGTGACGTACAGCACGCGGCGCTGCTGCGCGAGCTTGCAGGCGGTCTGCAGCAGCAGGGTCGACTTGCCGGCCCCCGGATTGCCGCCCAGCAACACCGCCGAGCCCGGCACCAGGCCACCGCCGAGCACGCGATCGAACTCGCCGAAGGTCGACGAAAAGCGCGGTACCTCGGCGAGATCGACACTGGCCAGGTCGGTGACCTCCCGCGACAGGCTGCCGGCATAGCCGGCACGCGCCGTCGTCGGACCGCCGCCGCTACCCGGGCGCGCGGCAGCCAGGCGCACCTCGCTCAAGGTGTTCCACTCACGGCAACTGGTGCACTGGCCCTGCCACTTGCTGTATTCGGCACCGCATTCGGTGCATACGAAGGCGCTCTTCGCTTTCGCCATGGGCTTCCTGTCGATGATTCGACGATGATAACGCGCAAGGGATAACGAACTGGGGCGGCCGATGGCCGCCCCAGTTCGTTCATGCGTTGCTACGGCACTGTCTAGCTAAACACCGGCTTACTGCTGGCGGTTGAGGCGCAGCGTCTCGCCGTTCTCGAAGCGCCGACGTTGCGGGTCGACCAGCTCGAGCGTGTCGCTGTCGAGCTTGAGGAAATAGTAGACCTGGCCTTCGCCGTCCGGAGTCAGCTCGTAGACCGTCGCTTCGGGGTTGTTGGCGGTCCCGCTGAGCACGTTCCACTGCCCCTCGTAATGCTCGGTCGGGGGATTCTGCGGATGCTCACGGTAGCTGGCGTCGAGGGCGAAATCGCGCGCTTCGTCGGCGGCCTGCTCGTCGCCCTCGAGGGTCACGACAAGATCGATGCCCGCGCAGTTGCGGCACGGCAAGGTTCCTTCGTAGGTCGCCGTCTGCGGCTCCGCCATCGGCTCCTGGGTGCCCGCACCCTGCTGGGTACCCGTGGCACACCCGCCGAGTAGTGCGAGCATCGCGGAACCAGCCAGCAACGTCCTGATCTGCATATGAGTCCTCCTAACCAATGAGCTTGGGCCGCCGCCTGCCTAGGCGGCTCGTGACTCACAGGATAGCGCCAAGCCAGGCCAGTGGACAGCCCAGCGTTTCAGTCGAGTGCCGGATAGTCGGTATAGCCTGCCGCGCCGCCGCCGTAGAAGGTGTCCGGATCCGGCTCGTTGAGCGGCGCCTGACGACGAAAGCGCTCGACCAGGTCGGGGTTGGCGATATACGGCCGGCCGTAGACCACCGCGTCGGCGAGCCCTTTCTCGATCAGCATCTCGCCGCGCGCCGCGGTGTAGTGACCGCAATACAACAGCGGGCCACGGAAGCGATCGCGCAGGTCGCGCCGGAAGTCGTCGGTCAACTGCACGCCCTCGCCGGTCCAGTCGGGTTCGTTGATGTGCAGGTAGCCGATCTTGCGCAGCGACAGCTGTTCGGCCAGGTAGCGCATCATCGCCTCGGGCTCGTCATCGCTGAGGCCGAAAATCTCGATGAACGGCGACAGCCGCACCCCGACGCGAGCGGCGCCCATCTCCGCGCCGACCGCATCGACCACCTCGAGCAGCAACCGCGCGCGGTTGATCACGTTGCCACCGTAGCGATCGGTGCGCTTGTTGGAGCCGCTGGCCAGGAACTGCTGCAGCAGATAGGCGTTGGCGGCGTGGACCTCGACCATGTCGAAGCCGGCCCGCTTGGCGCGCCGTGCCGCCTGGCGATAGTCGTCGATGAGCCCGGGGATCTCACTGAGTTCGAGCGCCCTTGGCGTGCTCGCCGGATGACGACCCGCGGTGCCGTCGGCGAACTCGGCGAAGCACTGCGCCCCCTCGCCGCGAATCGCGCTGGGCGCGACCGGCTGCTGACCGTCGGGCTGGACGATCTCGTGAGAGACGCGCCCCACGTGCCACAACTGCAGTGCCATGCGCCCGCCGGCGTCGTGGACCGCCTTGACCACGTTGCGCCAGCCCTCCTCCTGGGCGTCGGTATAGATGCCCGGGGTATATACGTAGCCGCGTGCGGTCGGCGAGATGTTGGTCGCCTCGCTGATCACCAGCCCCGCTCCGGCGCGCTGCGCATAGTAGGTGGCCTGTAGCGGGCCGGGGACGCTGTCGGGCGTACGGGCACGAGTCAGCGGCGCCATGATGACGCGGTTGGGCAGCGTCAGGCGGCTCAGCTCGAGCGGGGACAGCAGGTTTTCGTAGGCCATGGTCGCTCCTTGGCGGTAATTCGAAATAATGCTGTCCCAGACATGGCGTTCGTTAGGGCTCTAATCAACTCCTGCGCCGATTGCTTTTCCCTATAGAACCCGATAATCGCCGGGCATCGTCCACCGTGCTCAGGCGTGCAGCGGCCGCGACGGTCCGAAGTGCTCGAAGCGCCGCCGCTCGGCCGGCACTCCGAGTGCCTCGAGCTGGGTATCGACGCAGTGCATGAAGCCCTGCGGACCGACCAGATAGCACAACGGCTCGTCCTCCGGCAGCAGCCTCGCCAGCAGTTCGCGATCGATGCGTCCCAGGTGATCCGGCGCAGCATCGCCATCGGCCTGCTCGTAGCAGACCACGCTGCGCAGCCGTTGCGGATAACGCTCGGCCAAGGCCGCGACCTCGTCGCCGAAGGCGTGCACGTCAGCGCTACGCGCGGCGTGCACGTAGGTGACCGAACGCCCCGCAGCCAGTGCCTGGGCGGCCAGCGAGAGCATCGGCGTCTGGCCGACGCCGGCGCTGAGCAGTACCACCGGTGACGCGCCTTCCGCGAGGGTCAACTCGCCCGCCGGCGGCAGCAGTTCGAGGCGCGCTCCTTCGCTCATGCGGGCGTGGAAATATTCGCTGACCCGGCCGCCGGGCTCGCGCTTGATCGACAAGCGATAGGTGCGGCCGTTGGGTGCCGCGGACAGGCTGTAGTGACGGAACACCGGCTCGCCGTCGATCAACAGCTTGACGCCGATGAACTGGCCCGGCGCGAAGTCGGCGACCGGCTGGCCGTCGTCGGGCGCCAGCACGAAGGAGCGGATCTCGGCGCTTTCCTGGCGGGTCGCGGCGACATGGAAGCCCCGCGCGCCGCGCCAGCCCCCCGGCAATGCCGCGAACTGCTCGTAGCGTGCCGCCTCGAGCTCGATCAAAAGGCCGGCCAGCTCTTCATAGACCGCCTGCCAGGCGCCGGCGATCTCGGCGGTCACCGCCTCGCCGAGCACCTCGCCGATCGCCGCCATCAGGCATTCGCCGACGAGTGGATAATGATCGGGGCGGATGTTCAGCGACACGTGCTTGTCGACCACCAGCGCCAGCGCCGCCTTGGCCTGCTCACGGTCGCCGCGCAACTGCACGTAGCGCAGCACCGCGGCGGCCAGCGCCCGTGGTTGCCCGCCGCTCGTCTGGTGGGCGGCGTTGAACAGCGCCTTGACCTGGGGATAGCGCTCGAACAGCACTGGATAGAAACGCTGGGTGATCGCATCGAGATGCTCGGCGACGACGGGGGCGGTAGCGGCAACGAGCTGTTCCTGTTGCGGGGTCAGCATGAATGGAACTCCGATTAAAGAAGGATGACGCTCCTACTAGGGCAATCCCTGTGCCAGTTGCCGGGAGGCGCGACACCCTGCCGCAGGGCGCGCCGCTGGGCCAGTTCCGGCCTGTCCCGGCGGCGGCTCGGCGTATCCGCACGCACACATGCCAATGCCGACAGCTGTTAAAACGACACGCCCTAGGGTTGTCATTTTCACTGTCTCGCGGACAATCGCGGTCACTATGACACGCTTCTACGAAGTCCTCCGCGACCTGCTGACCCGACTCGCCGACGGCCAGCCCGTCGATGCCCTTAGGCCGCTGTGGTCGCAATTGCTCGCAACGCTGGTCGGCGACTACCCGGCCGACGCCAGCACACTGATGGTCAACGACGAGGCGGGGCTGCTGCCGGTCGCCGTGCTCGGCCTGCCCAGCGAGGTGCGCGGCCGGCGCTTCCCGCTCGATCTACACCCGCGGCTGGCGGCCATCGCCCAGCATTCGGGCGTCTGCCGCTTTCCGCCGGACAGCCCGCTGCCCGACCCCTTCGACGGACTGATCGACGAGGAACTCACCGCGGTCCACGACTGCCTGGGGGTGGCGCTGCGCGACGGCGAACGGCTGATCGGCGTGCTCACCCTCGACGCGCTGACGGCCGGCAGCCTGGCCCTCCTCGACGAGGACGAACTGCTCGCCAAGGCGCGTCTGCTGGCGACCTGCCTGCGCCTGGCCAGCCAGCTCAGCGCCACCCGCTCGCGGCTCAGCGAGGTCCTCGACAACGAGCCCAAACCGGCCCTGCAGCGGCACTGGAACAGCCCGGCCATGCAGCGTCTCGACGCCTCGCTGGACCTGGTCGCGCCGACCGACATGTGCGTGTTGCTGCAGGGCGAGACCGGGGTCGGCAAGGAGCGTGTGGCACGCGCGCTGCATGCCCGCTCGCCCCGCCACCAGGGCCCGCTGGTTCAGGTCAACTGCGCCAGCCTGCCCGAGCAACTGATCGAGAGCGCGCTGTTCGGCCACCGCCGCGGGGCGTTCTCCGGTGCGGTCCGCGATCATCGCGGGCACTTCGCGATGGCCGACGGCGGCACCCTGATGCTCGATGAGATCGGCGAGCTGCCGCTGGCCCTGCAACCCAAGCTTTTGCGCGTGCTGCAGGAGGGCGAGATTCAGCCGCTGGGCAGCGAGCGACCCCAGCGCGTCGACGTGCGCATCATCGCCGTGACCAACCGCGACCTGGCCGCCGAGGTCGCGGCGGGGCGCTTTCGCGAGGATCTCTATCACCGCCTGATCGTTTTCCCGCTGCAGGTGCCGGCGCTGCGCGAGCGCCGCGAGGATCTCCTGCTGCTCGCCGGTAGCTTCCTCGCCGATAACCGGGTACGCCTGGGCGTCAATAATTTGCGCCTGTCGAGCGCGGCCGAGGCGGCCCTGCTGGCCTGGCACTGGCCGGGCAACGTGCGCGAGCTTGAACACACCCTGGGTCGCGCGGCGCTGCGCGCACTGGGCGAGCATCTCGGCGAGTCGCGCCGCGACGCCTCGGTCGATTGCCGCCGCCAGGCGGTGATCCGCATCGACAGCCGGCACCTCGATCTGCCGTCGAGTGCATCGCACGGCACACCCGCCACGGATACGGTCCCCGCAGTCACTGCCAGCGCCGGTACCGACGACGGCTGGCTGACCCTGCGCCAGGCGATCGACGACTTCCAGAGCGACTATATCCGCCAGGCACTGGCCGCTCACGGCGGCAACTGGGCGGCCACCGCGCGCACCCTGGGGCTCGATGCCGGCAACCTGCATCGCCTGGCCCGGCGCCTGGCGCTCAAGTGAAGCGATGCCGTCAGCAGGATCGCGCAGGATCGACCATGGCCAGAGCGCGAGGCTTCTTCCACACTGCCCTACGACAATCCGCCGAAGCCCATCAGTCGCTTCGGCGCCCGCTATCAGCCAGGGAGGCAACCCAGATGACCCAAGCCATCCACTTTCACGACACCGGCGGCCCCGAAGTGCTGCGCTTCGAAGAGCACGAGCCCGGCGAGCCCGGCAGCCAGGAGCTGCGGGTGCGTGTCGAGGCGATCGGCCTCAACCGCGCCGAGGCGATGTTTCGGTCCGGCAACTACCTGGAAGACCCGCAACTGCCGGCAGGGCTCGGTTACGAGGGCTCGGCGGTGGTCGAGGCCGTGGGCGACGGCGTCTCGGGCTTCGCCGAAGGCGACGCGGTGAGCGTGATCCCCGCCTTCTCGATGAATCGTTACAATCTCTATGCCGAGCGGGCGATCGTTCCCGCCCATGCCGTGGCGCCGCGCCCCGTCGGGCTCGACGCGGTCCAGGCCGCGGCGATCTGGATGCCGTTTTTGACCGCCTACGGCGCGCTGATCGACATCGCCGGGCTGACCCGCGGCGAGGCGGTGATCATCCCCGCGGCGTCGAGCAGCGTGGGCCTGGCGGCGATCCAGATCGCCAACAGCGTGGGCGCGGTCTCGATCGCCGCGACCCGCACCTCGGCCAAGGCCGACGACCTGCGCCGGGCCGGCGCGGCCCATGTCATCGCCACCCAGCAACAGGATATCGCCGCCGAGGTCATGCGCATCACCGAAGACGCCGGCGCCCGCGTGGTGTTCGATCCGGTCGCCGGTCCCGGCGCGCAGACGCTGGTCGACGCCATGGCGCCCTACGGCACCTACTTCGTCTACGGCGCCCTGAGCGGCGAGCCGACACCGTTCCCGATGATCGCCGGCATGAACAAGGCGCTGACCATGCGCGGCTACACGCTGCTCGAGATCATCGCCGCCCCCGAGCGCTTCGAGGCCGGCAAGCGCTTCATCTACGCCGGTATCGAGCGCGGCGATTTCAAACCGACCATCGCCCGCACGTTTGGCTTCGCGGAGATGGTCGAGGCCCACCGCTATCTGGAATCCAACCAGCAGTTCGGCAAGATCGTGGTCACCGTGCCGTGACCCCGGGCCGAGCCCGGAAACGTAAAAAGCCCGCTGCATAGGCGGGCTTTTCGATTCCAGGCCAGGCGCGGACTAGCTCAGAACGGGATCTCGTCGTCGAAATCGTCGAAGCTGCCGGGTTGCGGGGCGCCGTAGTTGCCGCCCTGCTGGCCACCACCCTGCTGGCCACCCTGGGCCGGCGGTTGCTGAGGCGGGCGCTGGGGCTGCTGCGGCGGGGCATTGTTGGCGTAACCGCCCTGCTGGCCACCCTGGGGCGCGTAGCCGCCCTGCTGGGGCTGCTGCTGGGGGAAGTCGCCGCCACGCGAGTCGAGCATCTGCATGTCGTTGGCGACGATTTCGGTGCTGTACTTGTCCTGACCGTTCTGATCCTGCCACTTGCGTGTCTGCAGGCGGCCCTCGATGTACACCTTGCCGCCCTTCTTCAGGTACTGCTGGGCGATCTCGGCCAGTTTGTTGAACAGCACCACGCGATGCCATTCGGTGCGTTCCTGACGCTGGCCGCTCTGGCGGTCGGTCCAGGTATCGGTGGTCGCCAGGTTGAGGTTGGCCACCGCCGCTCCCGACGGCGTGAAGCGCACTTCGGGGTCCTGACCCAGATTGCCGATCAGAATGACCTTGTTAACACCACGGGCCATGTTTGACTCCTTGCTAGTGTGCGGGCGCTCATGCGCCCCTTGAATCGTGTCGGGTGCCGGCCACGCGGGCCAGCGCCTCGGCGTCCAGTCGTTGGCGGTCGACCTTGAGATAGGCGACGCGTTCCTCGGGCACTACCAGTACGTCCTCGACGCCCGCCACATCGGCGAAGCGCGCCATCAGCGCATCCAGGGCGTCGGTGGGATGATCGTCCAACGCCACGATCTCGCTGGACAGGTGGCGCGGCGCGGGCATCTTCCAGATCACCGCCAGCCACACGGCACCCAGCAAGGCGGCGCCCAAGAATACAGCATCATACCCGAAATGCTGCGATAGGGCCCCGCCCAGCACACCGCCCAGGAAGGCCCCCAGGAACTGGCTGGTCGAGTACACCCCCATCGCGGTGCCCTTGGCCCCGGCCGGGGCGAGCTTGCTGATCATCGACGGCAGGGTGGCCTCGAGCAGGTTGAAGGCCACGAAGAACGCCCACAACAGGCCGATCAGCGTCCAGCGCTGGTGGCCGAGTTCGCCGAGCGCCAGCAGCACCAGCGTCATGCCCGCCACCGCGCCGATGAAGGTCGCCTTCATGCGCCGGCGCTTCTCGGCGACGATCACCAGCGGCACCATGCCGACGAAGGCCAGGCCCATCACCGCCAGATAGATCCAGCCCTGGCTGGCGGCCTCGATGCCCACGTCGACCAGTCGGAACGGCACGGCGACGAACGCCGCGGTGAGGATCAGGTGCAGGGCGAAGATCGAGAAGTCCAGCCGCAGCAGGTTGCTGCTGGTCAGCGTGGTACGCAGCTGTTCGCGATCGAGACCGACGTCCTGGTGACGCGCTACCCGCGGCGCCGCCGGCACCAGCCGCCAGAGCACCAGCAGGCTCGCCAGGGCGAGCACTGCGGTCAGCCAGAACACGCTGGTCAGGCCGAAGTGGGCGGCCATCAACGGGCCGACGACCATGGCGATGGCGAAGGCCACGCCGATCGACAGGCCGATGGTGGCCATCGCCGCGGTACGGATCTCCTCGCGGGTCTGGTCGGCGAGCAGCGCCATGATCGCCCCGGCCACCGCGCCGCTGCCCTGCAGGCAACGGCCGACGATCACCGTGGCGATCGAGTCCGCCTCGGCGGCGATCACACTGCCCAGCGCGAACAGCAACAGGCCGCCGGCGATCACCACCTTGCGGCCGATGCGATCGGAGAGCAGTCCGAAGGGGATCTGGAAAATGGCTTGGGTCAGGCCGTAGGCGCCCAGCGCCAGGCCCACCAGTAGCGGCGTCGCGCCGGCGAGGTCCTCGGCATACAGCGCCAGCACCGGCAACACCATGAACAGGCCGAGCATACGCGTTGCGTAAAGCCCGGCGAGCCCGGAGATGGCGCGGCGCTCAGAGGTCAATAGTCGAGCAGTCATGGCAGGTCGCAGTCTGGGTGAACGGGAAGGAAAACAGCTTGCGGATTGCGTCGACCGGCAACAGTCGCGCGCCTCGACTATTCTACCGGTTCGCCAGTCGCCGGGAAAAGCCGCGCGCATCTCCCCGACGGGTGTTTACTCACTGTGCGTTTTGCCGGGCCTTCGCTCAACGCCGTATAATCGTTCTTTTGCGCGCTTACGAGGTGGCAATGGACAAGATTCAGGTCCGTGGGGCCCGCACCCACAACCTCCAGAACATCGATGTCGAACTGCCGCGCGACCGGTTGATCGTGGTCACCGGGCTGTCGGGCTCCGGCAAGTCGTCGCTGGCCTTCGACACGCTCTATGCGGAGGGTCAGCGGCGTTACGTCGAATCGCTGTCCACCTATGCGCGCCAGTTCCTGTCGATGATGGAAAAGCCCGACGTCGATCACATCGAAGGCCTGTCGCCGGCGATCTCCATCGAGCAGAAGTCGACCTCGCATAATCCGCGTTCGACGGTCGGCACCATCACCGAGATCTACGACTACCTGCGCCTGCTGTTCGCCCGCGCTGGCACGCCGCGCTGCCCCGAGCACGACATCGATCTGGAGGCGCAGACCGTCTCGCAGATGGTCGATCAGGTGCTGACCCTGCCCGAGGCCAGCAAGCTGATGCTGCTGGCGCCGGTGATCAAGGGCCGCAAGGGCGAACACCTGCAGTTGCTCGCCGAGCTGCGGGCCCAGGGCTACGTGCGCGCGCTGGTCGACGGCCAGGTCTACGAGTTCGACGAGATCCCGCCGCTGGACAAAAACAAGAAGCACGACATCAGCGTGGTGGTCGACCGCATCAAGGTGCGTGAGGATCTGCAGCAGCGTCTCGCCGAGTCGTTCGAGACCGCGCTGAACCTCGCCGACGGCATCGCCATCGTGCATTTCATGGACGGCGAGCGCGACGACATCACCTTCTCGGCGCGCTTCGCCTGTCCGGTGTGCGGCTATTCGATCGCCGAGCTCGAGCCGCGGATGTTCTCGTTCAACAACCCGGCCGGCGCCTGCCCGACCTGCGACGGCCTGGGCAGCCAGCAGTACTTCGACCCGGACAAGCTGATCAGCCACCCCGACCTGTCGCTGGCCGAAGGCGTGATCAAGGGCTGGGACCGGCGCAGCGTCTACTACTTCAATCAACTGCAGGCGGTCGCCAAGCACTACCGCTTCAAGCCCGAGACACCGTGGAACGAACTGGCTCGCCACGAGCGCGAGATCGTCCTGCATGGCAGCGGCGACGACGACATCGCCTTCAGTTACGTCAACGACCGCGGCCGCAAGGTCACCCGCGAACACCCGTTCGAGGGCGTGCTGCCCAACATGCAGCGTCGCTATCGCGAGACCGAGTCGAGCATGGTCCGCGAGGATCTGGCCAAGTACCTGGCCATCCAGCCCTGCCCGACCTGCCACGGCAGTCGCCTGCGCCGCGAGTCGCGCCACGTCTACATCGACGATCACACCCTGCCGGAGATCGTGCGTTTCCCGATCGGCGACGCCTGGCGCTACTTCCATGCGCTCGCGCTGCCCGGCCGCAAGGGTGAGATCGCCGCCAAGATCGTGCACGAGATCCATGCTCGCCTGGAATTCCTGGTCAACGTCGGGCTCGATTACCTCAATCTCGAGCGCAGCGCCGAGACGCTGTCCGGCGGCGAGGCCCAGCGGATTCGCCTGGCCAGCCAGATCGGCGCGGGCCTGGTGGGGGTGATGTACATCCTCGACGAGCCGTCGATCGGCCTACACCAGCGCGACAACGACCGCCTGCTCAAGACCCTCGAACGGCTGCGCGACCTGGGCAACACGGTGATCGTCGTCGAGCACGACGAGGACGCCATCCGCGCCGCCGATCACGTGCTCGACATCGGCCCCGGTGCCGGCGTCCACGGCGGGCGCATCGTCGCCCAGGGCACCCCGCGCGACATCGAGCGCTGTGATGAATCGCTGACCGGTCAGTACCTGGCCGGCACCCGGCGCATCGAAGTGCCGCCCTATCGCATCCCCGGCCATCCGGACAAGGTCCTGCGGCTGAGCGGCGCCCGCGGCAACAACCTGCAGAACGTCGATCTCGAGCTGCCGCTGGGGCTGTTCGTCTGCGTTACCGGAGTGTCGGGCTCGGGCAAGTCGACGCTGATCAACGCGACGCTGATGCCGATCGCCGCCCGCGAGCTGAACAGGGCCACCTCGTTGACCCCGGCGGCCTTTGATCGCATCGAGGGGCTCGATCAACTCGACAAGATCATCGACATCGACCAGAGCCCGATCGGGCGCACGCCGCGCTCCAACCCGGCGACCTACACCGGCATCTTCACGCCGATCCGCGAGCTGTTCTCGGGCACCCAGGAAGCGCGCTCGCGGGGCTACAAGCCGGGCCGCTTCAGCTTCAACGTCAAGGGCGGGCGCTGCGAGGCGTGCCAGGGCGAGGGCATGATCAAGGTCGAGATGCACTTCCTGCCCGACATCTACGTGCCCTGCGACGTCTGCAAGGGCAAGCGCTACAACCGCGAGACGCTGGAGATCGCCTACAAGGGCAAGAACATCCACGAGGTTCTCGAGATGACCATCGAGGAGGCACTGGAGTTCTTCAGCCCGGTCCCGGCGATCGCCCGGCGCCTGCAGACGCTGATGGACGTGGGGCTGTCCTACGTGCGCCTGGGCCAGAGCGCGACCACGCTGTCGGGCGGCGAGGCGCAGCGCGTCAAGCTGGCCCGCGAACTGGCCAAACGCGATACCGGTCAGACGCTGTACATCCTCGACGAGCCGACCACCGGGCTGCATTTCGAGGATATCCGCCAGTTGCTCGGCGTGCTGCACCGGCTGCGCGACCATGGCAACACCATCGTGGTGATCGAGCACAACCTCGACGTGATCAAGACCGCCGACTGGCTGATCGATCTCGGCCCCGAGGGTGGCTCCGGCGGCGGGCGGATCATCGCCGAGGGCACCCCGGAACAGGTCGCCGAGCGTGAGGACTCGCACACCGGGCGCTTTCTCAAGCCACTGCTCAGGCAACAAACGCAGGCCAGCGTCGCCGAGTCCCAGGCCTGAGCGAGCGCGGCCCGCCTCAGAGCCCAGGGCAACCAAGAAAAGCCCCGCGACAGTATCTGTCACGGGGCTTTTTATTGCTCGGCTCGTGGCCGAAGGCCGACCAGGGGACAGCAACCGGGCATAAAAAAGCCGACTCACCAGGAGTCGGCTTTCGTATCGCGAAGCGCGTCGAGGATCACTCCTCGCCAGCGGCTTCCTCGATGACCGGACGGTCGACCAACTCGACGTAGGCCATCGGCGCGTTGTCGCCGGTGCGGTAGCCGCACTTGAGGATGCGCACGTAACCGCCGGGACGGTTGGCGTAGCGCGGACCCAGCTCGTTGAAGAGCTTGCCGACCGTATCCTTGGAGCGGGTACGGCTGAAGGCCAGGCGACGGTTGGCGACACTATCCTGCTTGGACAAGGTGATCAGCGGCTCGATGTGACGACGCAGGTCCTTGGCCTTGGGCAGGGTTGTCTTGATGACTTCGTGCTCGACCAGCGAGACGCACATGTTCTTGAACATGGCGTGGCGGTGCGAGCTCGTACGATTGAGGTGACGACCACTCTTACGATGACGCATGGTTGTGATTCCTTAACTGGGGCTCGAGGCGACGCTCACGCGGAGGCCTTGTCGTCCTTGAGGCTAGCCGGCGGCCAGTTTTCCAGCCGCATGCCGAGGGACAGGCCACGCGCTGCCAGGACGTCCTTGATCTCGTTCAGAGACTTCTTGCCGAGGTTGGGAGTCTTCAACAGCTCGACTTCGGTACGCTGAATGAGATCGCCGATGTAATAGATATTCTCGGCCTTGAGGCAGTTGGCGCTGCGAACGGTCAACTCGAGATCGTCTACGGGGCGCAGCAGGATAGGATCGATGTGATCCTGCTCCTCTTCAACTTCCTGCTCCTTGTCGGCTTCCAGGTCGACGAACGCACCCAACTGCTCCTGCAGGATGGTTGCGCTGCGACGGATCGCCTCTTCCGGATCCAGGGTGCCGTCGGTTTCCAGGTCGATGACCAGCTTGTCGAGGTCGGTACGCTGTTCGACGCGCGCCGCTTCGACCGCATAGGAAACCCGACGTACAGGGCTGAAGGTCGCATCCAGCTGCAGGCGACCGATGGTGCGAGACTCGTCATCCGCGCCGGCACGAGTATCCGCGGGCTCATAGCCACGCCCACGAGCCACCTTGAGCTGCATCTTCAGCTCGGCGCCTTCGTTGACGTGAGCGATCACGTGCTCGGGATTGACGATATCGACATCATGGTCAACGGCGATGTCGCCGGCCGTGACCACACATGGGCCCTGCTTGTTCAGCGAGAGCACCGCTTCGTCGCGGCTGTGCATCTTGATCGCCACGTCCTTGAGATTCAGGAGGATCTCGATGACATCTTCCTGGACCCCTTCGATCGCACTGTATTCGTGCTCAACACCGGCGATTTCCGCTTCCACCACGGCACAGCCGGGCATGGAAGACAGCAGGATGCGACGCAGAGCATTCCCCAGGGTGTGACCGAAACCGCGCTCGAACGGCTCGAGCACGATCTTCGCGTGGTGCGCGTTGATCTCTTCGACCTTGATATCGCGAGGACGGAGAAACTCTGTCACTGAACGCTGCATATGAACACCTTTCAGGCTGCCAAACGGATACTCGGTACTCGGAGCCGGGCGCGAAAGCACCCGGCATCACGCGTGGGACGCTGATTACTTCGAGTACAGCTCGACGATCAGGTTTTCGTTGATGTCGGCAGACAGGTCGCCGCGTTCCGGGACAGCCTTGAAAGTGCCTTCCATCTTCTTCGAATCGACATCGATCCAGGTCACGTCGCCGCGCTGTCCGGACAATTGCAGGGCGTGCTGAATGCGCGCCTGGTTCTTGGCCTTTTCACGCACGGTGACGACGTCGCCGGGACGGACCCGATAAGACGCCACGTTGACGCTGCGACCATTGACCGAGATCGCCTTGTGGCTGACCAACTGACGCGCTTCGGCACGCGTGGAGCCGAAGCCCATGCGATAGACGACGTTGTCCAGTCGGGATTCCAGCAGTTGCAGCAACAACTCGCCGGTCGCGCCCTTCATGCGGGCCGCTTCCTTGTAGTAGTTGCGGAACTGGTTCTCGAGTACGCCGTAGATACGACGCACTTTCTGCTTCTCGCGAAGCTGCAAGCCGTAGTCGGAAAGACGCTGACGGCGCTGGCCGTGCACACCCGGGATCTGCTCGGATTTGCACTTCTTCTCGAAGGGAGTGACACCGCTCTTGAGGAAGAGGTCGGTACCTTCACGACGAGACAGTTTGCACTTCGGTCCAATATAACGAGCCATGAGTCTGTCTCCTTAAACGCGGCGTTTCTTCGGCGGACGGCAGCCGTTGTGGGGAACGGGCGTCGCGTCGGTGATGCTCTGCACGCGGAAGCCGGCGGCATTCAATGCGCGCACGGCGGACTCACGGCCAGGACCGGGGCCCTTGACCAGCACGTCGACGTTTTTCACACCATACTCGGCTGCAGCAGTCGCTGCACGTTCGCTTGCCACTTGAGCAGCGAACGGGGTGCTCTTGCGAGAACCACGAAAACCCGAACCACCGGCAGTCGCCCAAGAGAGCGCGTTGCCCTGGCGGTCTGTGATCGTCACGATCGTGTTGTTAAAAGAGGCATGGATGTGGGCTACCGCATCCACTACCTGCTTTTTAACCTTTTTACGGTTACTACGCGGGTTAGCCATGTTGATGTTTCTTCCTGTCTTAACGCCAGAACATGCGTTTTATTTGCGAATCGGTTTGCGCGGGCCCTTACGGGTACGCGCATTGGTCTTCGTGCGCTGGCCACGCAGGGGAAGACCACGACGATGACGCAGACCACGATAGCAACCCAAGTCCATCAGACGCTTGATATTCAGCGTCGTGTCGCGACGAAGGTCACCTTCAACGGTGTACTTGCCGACTTCGGTACGCAGCGCATCTACCTGTTCGGCAGACAGCTCTTGCACCTTGGCGGTGGGTACGATGCCGACCGCGGCACAGATGTCCTGCGCGCGAGTACGGCCAATCCCGAAGATATAGGTCAGCGAGATCGCCGCATGCTTGTTGTCCGGGATATTGACGCCTGCAATACGGGCCATCAGCTTACTCCGAAATTTGAGCGGCTTGCTCGTTTGTTCATCTACAAAAGGCGCAACAGCTTACACCTTTGTCCCTCTCGAGACAAGGGTGCAAGCCGGCGCCCGCTTTCGGTCAACGTCAGGATCAGATTCAGCCCTGGCGCTGCTTGTGCCGCGGTTCGGTGCAGATGACGCGGACCGCGCCATTACGCCGAATGATCTTGCAGTTACGGCACATTTTCTTGACGGAAGCTCGAACTTTCATCGTTCTCTCCATTGCGCGGTCGGCGTGCGCGCTCAGCGCATCAGGCCGCCGCTTCCGTAGCCTTTCAGGTTGGACTTCTTCATCACCGATTCGTACTGGTTCGACATCAGATGCGATTGAACCTGCGCCATGAAGTCCATGATGACCACCACCACGATCAGCAAGGAGGTTCCGCCGAAGAAGAACGGAACGTTCCAGGCAATGATCAGGAACTGGGGCATCAGGGAAACAGCGGTGATGTAGAGGGCACCGAACAACGTCAAGCGGGTCATGACCTTGTCGACGTAGCGAGCGGTCTGCTCGCCGGGGCGGATACCCGGAAGAAACGCGCCTGACTTCTTCAGATTGTCAGCCACATCCTTGGGATTGAAGACCAGCGCTGTGTAAAAGAAGCAGAAGAATACCACTGCCGCGGCGAAAAGCAATATGTACAGCGGCTGCCCCGGCCCAAGCGACTGCGAGATCACCTGCAACCACTCGAAGCCTTCGGCCGAGCCCATCCACTGCCCGATCGACGCCGGAAACAGCAGGATGCTCGAGGCGAAGATCGCCGGAATGACGCCGGCCATATTGACCTTGAGCGGCAGATAACTGCTCTGCCCGGCGTACATCTTGTTGCCGACCTGACGCCGCGGATAGTTCACCGTGATGCGCCGTTGGCCGCGCTCGATGAACACCACGAAGGCCACGGTAGCGATCGCCAGCAGCGAGAGCGCCAACAGCGGCAGCACGTTCCAGGCGCCATCGTTGCGCGCCAGTTCGAAAGACTGCCCGATCGCACTCGGCAGCCCGGCGACGATGCCGGCGAAGATGATCAGCGAAATGCCGTTGCCGATCCCCTTCTCGGTGATCTGCTCGCCCAGCCACATCAGGAACACCGCACCGGCGACGAACGACACGATCGCCGTGAAGTAAAAGCTGAAGTCGCTGGTATAGGTCACGCCCTGTCCGACCAGACCGACTGCCATGCCGGTCGCCTGAATCAACGCCAGTAACACGGTCCCGTAACGGGTGTACTGACTGATCTTGCGCCGGCCGGCCTCACCTTCCTTCTTCAGCTGCTCAAGCTGAGGCGAGACCGCCGTCAGAAGCTGCATGATAATCGACGCGGAGATGTACGGCATGATCCCCAGCGCCAGAATGCTCATGCGCGACAGCGCACCCCCGGAGAACATGTTGAACATGCCCAGGATGGTGCCCTGGTTTTCCCTGAACAAGGCAGCGAGCTGGTCAGGATCGATACCGGGTACGGGGATATGGGCACCGATGCGGTACACCACGAGGGCGATGAACACGAAGCGCAGGCGCGCCCAGAGTTCACTCAAGCCGCTTCCCCCCATTGCCGGCATGTTTCCTGACTTAGCCATTTATTCCTCGACCTTACCGCCAGCGGCTTCGATCGCGGCACGGGCACCCTTGGTGACCTTGAGTCCGCGTACGGTAACCGCCTTGTTCAGTTCGCCGGAAAGGATCACCTTCGCGAATTGCGTGGCGTCCTTGAGCACGTTGGCCTGCTTCAGTGTTTCCAGATCGACGACATCGCCTTCGACCTTGGCCAGTTCGCCGAGACGCACTTCCTCGGAAACCAGCGACTTGGCCGACGTGAAGCCGAACTTGGGCAGACGACGCTGAAGCGGCATCTGACCACCCTCGAAGCCCGGCTTGACGCTGCCACCGGAACGAGACTTCTGGCCCTTGTGACCACGACCGCCGGTCTTGCCCAGACCAGAGCCGATGCCACGACCGACACGCTTTTCGGCGTGCTTGGAACCCGGAGCCGGGCTCAGGCTATTGAGTTTCATGGATCACTCTCCCTCAACACGAACAAGGTAGTTAACCTTGTTGACCATACCGCGTACGGCCGGGGTGTCTTCCAACTCGACGGTGTGCCCGATGCGGCGCAGCCCAAGACCCTTCATGGTGGCCTTGTGCTTGTTTAGAACGCCGATGGTGCTGCGCACCTGAGTAACCTTGATCAAAGCTGCCATGGTGCCTTACCCCGCGATCTCTTCGACGGACAGGCCGCGCTTGGCGGCGATGTCGTCCGGTGACTGCATGGCGGAGAGACCGTTGATGGTCGCGCGCACCACGTTGACCGGATTGGTGGAGCCGTAGCACTTGGCCAGGACGTCATGGACGCCGGCCAGTTCGAGCACGGAGCGCATGGCACCGCCGGCGATGATCCCGGTACCTTCGGAAGCCGGCTGCATGAATACCTTGGAAGCGCCGTGACGGGCCTTCACCGGGTATTGCAGCGTGCTGCCACGCAGGTTGACCTTGACCATGTTGCGGCGTGCCTGGTCCATCGCCTTCTGGATCGCGACCGGCACTTCACGCGCCTTGCCACGACCGAAGCCGACCCGGCCGTTGCCGTCACCGACGACGGTCAGCGCGGTGAAACCGAAGATGCGGCCACCCTTGACCACTTTGGCGACACGGTTGACCTGCACCAGCTTCTCTTGCAGGTCGCCGCCTTTCTGTTCGATATTCGCCATCGTAAAACCCTTTAGAATTCCAGGCCGCCTTCACGTGCGGCATCGGCCAGCGCCTTGACGCGACCGTGATACTTGAACCCGGCACGATCGAAGGCGACCTGAGTGATGCCCGCCTGCTTGGCGCGCTCGGCAATCAAGGCGCCCACCTTGGCGGCAGCATCGGCGTTGCCGGTTCCGCCTTCACGCAGCGAGCTATCCAGCGTGGAGGCACTGGCCAGGACCTGGCCGCCGTCCGGCGAGATGATCTGCGCGTAGATGTGGCGCGGCGTACGATTGACGCTCAGGCGATACACGCCCAGCTCGCGGATTTTGGCGCGAGCGCGGCGGGCACGACGGAGACGAGATTCTTTCTTCGCGTTCATAACCCTGCCTTACTTCTTCTTGGCTTCTTTGCGGCGGACAACTTCGTCGCCGTACCGGATACCCTTGCCCTTGTAGGGCTCGGGCGGACGGAAGGCACGAATTTCCGCTGCCACCTGGCCGAGCTGCTGCTTGCTCGCACTCTTCAGTACGATGACGGTGTTCTTGGGCGTTTCCGCCGTGACACCTTCGGGCAGCGTGTATTCGACCGGGTGAGAGAAACCCAGTGTCAGGTTGAGCGTCTTGCCACTTGCCTGGGCACGGTAGCCGACGCCATTGATCTCGAGAGACTTGGTAAAGCCCTCGGTGACACCGGTGACCATGTTCTGGACCAGTGCACGTGTGGTGCCGACCATTGCCCAGCTCTTGGCGGACTCGCTCGGAGCGAAGGTCAGCTGACCCTCTTCCTGACCGATCACCACGTCGGGGTGAACGGTCATGCTCTGGGAGCCCTGACCGCCCTTGACGGTCAGCTGGTCGGCGTCGAATTTGGCCTCGACGCCGCTCGGCAGTTTAACCGGATACTTGGCTACGCGGGACATTCGTCACTCCTAGAATACGGTGCAGATGACTTCACCACCGACACCGGCGCTGCGCGCAGCACGATCGGTCATCACCCCGTTGGAGGTGGAAACGATCGCGACACCCATGCCATCCGCGACTTTCGGCAGCTCGCCCTTGCCCTTGTAGATGCGCAGGGACGGCTTGGAAACGCGCTGGATGTGCTCGATGACCGGCTTGCCCTCGAAGTACTTGAGGGTCACCGACAGCTGCGGCTTGGCGCCTTCGGCAACCGCGAAGTCGCCGATGTAGCCCTCTTCCTTCAATACACGGGCCACTTCGACCTTCAGCTTGGAGGACGGCATGGTGACCGCCTCCTTGGTAGCCATCTGCGCATTGCGGATACGGGTGAACATATCCGCCAGCGTATCTTGCATGCTCATTACGTTACGCTCCTGATTCTTCGTGGCGTTACCAGCTGGACTTCTTGAGTCCGGGAACGTCGCCACGCATGGCTGCTTCGCGCAGTTTGTTGCGACCCAAGCCAAACTTGTTGTAGTAGCCGTGCGGCCGACCGGTGATGCGGCAGCGATTACGCTGACGGACCGGACTGGAATCGCGCGGCAACGACTGCAGCTTGAGCTGGGCGTCGAAGCGCTCTTCATCAGAAGCGTTGACGTCGTAGATTACCGCTTTGAGCTCAGCGCGCTTGGCGGCATATTTGGCCACCAGCTCCGCGCGCTTCTGCTCACGCTCAATCATGCTTTTCTTTGCCATGATCCCACCCTTATTTCTTGAACGGGAAGTTCAGCGCGCTCAGCAGCGCACGGCCTTCATCATCGCTGTTGGCAGTGGTGGTGATGGTTACATCGAGACCACGAATCCGGTCGATCTTATCATACTCGAGCTCCGGAAAGATGATCTGCTCACGCACGCCCATTGAGTAGTTGCCACGGCCGTCGAAGGACTTCGGGTTGAGACCCCGGAAGTCACGAACGCGCGGGATAGCGATGTTCACCAGGCGATCGAGGAAGTCCCACATGCGCTCGCTGCGCAGGGTCACCTTGATACCGATCGGCCAGCCTTCACGGACTTTGAAACCCGCGATGGACTTGCGCGCCTTGGTGATCATCGGCTTCTGACCGGAGAGCTTCTCCAGGTCACCGATAGCGTTGTCGATCAGCTTCTTGTCGCTGGTCGCGTCACCGATACCCATGTTGAGGGTCACCTTGGTGATCCGGGGTACCTGCATGACGTTGGCGTAGCTAAACTGCTCACGGAGTTGAGCCACCACCTCGTTCTGATAACGTTCTTTCAAGTTCGCCATTTTGCCATCCGACTCGCGTTAGGCGTCGATCTGCTTTTGCGTCGACTTGTAGATACGTACCTTGGTACCGTCTTCCGACATCTGGAAGCCGACGCGATCCGCTTTGCCGGTCTCCGCATTGAAGATGGCCACATTGGACGCGTGAATCGAAGCCTCGCGCTCGACGATACCCCCCTGGTTGCCCAGCATGGGGTTGGGCTTGGTGTGACGTTTGATCATGTTCACATCCGACACGACGTAACGGTCGTTATCGAGAACGCGCTTGACCTTGCCACGCTTGCCCTTGTCCTTGCCGGCAATGACGATTACTTCGTCGTCACGTTTGATCTTTTGCATATCCGCCTCGCTCCTTACAGCACTTCAGGCGCTAAGGAAATGATCTTCATGAACTTCTCGGTACGAAGCTCACGAGTGACCGGCCCGAAAATACGGGTACCGACCGGCTGTTCGTTGGTGTTGTTCAACAGAACCGCCGCATTTCCATCGAAGCGGATCAGCGAACCGTCGTTCCGACGGACGCCACTACGGGTGCGGACCACGACCGCTTTCATGACCTGGCCTTTCTTGACCTTGCCACGCGGAATGGCCTCTTTCACCGTTACCTTGATGATGTCACCCACGCGGGCGTAGCGACGGTGCGAACCGCCCAACACCTTGATGCACTGCACCCGGCGCGCGCCGCTGTTGTCGGCGACATCCAGCATTGTCTGAGTCTGAATCATCGGTTTTCTCCAAACCTAATCTGACTGCACTGGTTCCGAAAGGCGCGAGCCGATCAGCCCTTGGCCTGCTCAACCACCTCAACCAGCGTCCAGGCCTTCTTCTTGGACAGCGGACGGCATTCCTCGATGGAAACCGTGTCGCCGGCCTTGGCCTGGTTCGCCTCGTCGTGGGCGTGCAGCTTGGTGGAGCGCTTCATGTACTTGCCGTAGATCGGATGGCGTTCGCGACGCTCGATCATGACGACAATCGACTTGTCCATCTTGTCGCTCACCACCGTTCCGGTGAGCGTACGGGCTTTCTTTGCTTCGGCCATCTCAGTCACCTGCCTTCTCGTTGAGCACCGTCTTCACGCGGGCAATATCCCGGCGCACCTGCTTGAGCAGATGGGTCTGGCTCAACTGGCCGGTGGCCTTCTGCATGCGCAGGTTGAACTGCTCGCGGAGGAGTTCGAAAAGCTGCTCCTGCAGCGCTTCGACCGATTTTTCACGAATTTCCTGGGCTTTCATCACATCACCGTCCGTTTCACAAAGGTGGTCGAGACCGGGAATTTCTGAGCCGCCAGCGAGAAGGCTTCACGCGCCAGCTCCTCCGGAACCCCTTCGATCTCGTAGAGCACCTTGCCGGGCTGGATCTGCGCGACCCAGTACTCGACGGAGCCCTTACCCTTACCCATACGGACTTCCAGCGGCTTTTTGGTCACTGGCTTGTCCGGAAAGACACGGATCCAGATCTTGCCGCCACGCTTGACGTGGCGCGTGATCGCACGACGACCGGCTTCGATCTGGCGAGCGGTGACGCGACCGCGACCCGTTGCTTTCAGGCCGTATTCGCCGAAACTCACCTTGCTTCCGCGGTGTGCCAGGCCACGATTGCGGCCCTTCATCACCTTGCGGAATTTCGTACGCTTGGGTTGCAACATCGATTACATCTCCCCTTACTTGGAACCTTTCTTCTTGGGTGCAGCCTGAGCCTGTTGCTTCTGCTTGGCGCGCACCTCTTCGATGCCCCCGAGGATTTCACCCTTGAAGATCCACACCTTGACGCCGATGACGCCGTAGGTGGTGTGGGCTTCGTAGGTCGCGTAATCGATGTCCGCCCGCAGGGTGTGCAGCGGCACACGACCTTCGCGGTACCACTCGGTACGCGCGATTTCCGCACCACCAAGACGCCCTGACAGCTGGATCTTGATGCCGCCGGCGCCGAGGCGCATGGCGTTCTGTACGGCGCGCTTCATGGCGCGGCGGAACATCACACGGCGCTCGAGCTGGCCGCACACGTTCTGCGCGACGAGCTGGGCGTCGAGTTCCGGCTTGCGGACTTCCTCGATGTTGACGTGCACGGGCACGCCCATCATCTCGGTGACGTCACGGCGCAGCCGGTCGACGTCTTCGCCCTTCTTGCCGATCACGATGCCCGGACGGGCAGTGTGAATGGTGATACGAGCGTTATTCGCGGGGCGCTCGATAGTGATGCGGCTCACGGAAGCGTTCTTCAAACGCTGTTCCAGGAAGCTGCGCACTTCGAGATCGCTGTTCAGCTTGTCGGCATAAGCACCGCGTTCGGCGTACCAGACCGAAGTATGGTCCTTGACGATACCCAGCCGAATACCTGTCGGATTTACTTTCTGACCCATCTGGTCGACTCCTACTTCTCGGCTACCTTGACGGTGATGTGGCATGTGCGCTTCAAAATGCGATCCGCACGGCCTTTGGCGCGCGGCTGGATGCGCTTGAGCGTCATGCCCTCATCGACACAGATGGTCGAGACACGCAGCTCGTCGATGTCCATGCCGTTGTTTTCTTCCGCGTTCGCAATGGCGGACTGAAGCACTTTCTTGACCAGCTTTGCAGCCTTCTTCGGCGAGAAGGTCAGCAGGTCAATCGCTTCGGCGACCGGTTTACCGCGCACCTGGTCAGCCACCAAACGGGCCTTCTGGGCGGATAAACGAGCGCCACGCAGCTTAGCTGTGACTTCCATCTCTAATCCCTCTCTGGCTTACCGTTTGGCTTTCCTGTCCGCCGCATGGCCGCGGTAGGTGCGGGTAGCAGCGAATTCGCCCAGCTTGTGGCCAACCATTTCCTCGGAGACGTGCACCGGGACGTGTTGGCGACCGTTATGGACTGCAATGGTGAGCCCGACCATGTTGGGCAGGATCATCGAACGACGCGACCAGGTCTTGATCGGTTTGCGGTCGTTCTTTTCCACTGCAGTCTCAACCTTCTTCAACAGATGAAGGTCAATAAATGGACCTTTCTTCAGTGAACGTGGCACAGCCGTTACCTCTTAATGTCTTGGCGTTGGATCTTATTTCCGGGCCTTGCGGCGACGGACGATCAGCTTGTCGGTGCGCTTGTTCTTGCGGGTCTTGTGGCCCTTGGTGGGGACACCCCACGGGCTGACCGGGTGACGACCGCCACTGCTGCGGCCTTCACCGCCGCCGTGCGGGTGGTCCACCGGGTTCATCGCAACACCGCGAACGGTCGGGCGCACACCGCGCCAGCGCTTGGCACCGGCCTTGCCGAGTTGACGGAGGCTGTGCTCTGAGTTGCTCACTTCACCGAGCGTCGCGCGGCATTCCGCCAGCACCTTGCGCATCTCGCCGGAGCGCAGACGCAGGGTGGCGTAGTTGCTCTCGCGAGCGACCAGCTGAGCGCTGGCACCGGCACTGCGTGCCAGCTGCGCGCCCTTGCCGGGCTTGAGCTCGATGCAATGAACGGTGGAACCCAGCGGGATGTTGCGCAGCGGCAGCGTGTTGCCACGCTTGATCGGCGCATTGACCCCGGATTCCAGCTGATCGCCAGCGCTCACGCCCTTGGGCGCGATCACGTAGCGACGCTCGCCGTCCAGATACTTCAGCAGCGCGATGTGAGCACTGCGATTGGGATCGTACTCGAGGCGCTCGACGATGGCGGGGACGCCATCCTTGATGCGCTTGAAGTCGATCTGGCGATAATGGTGACGATGACCGCCGCCCACGTGACGCGTGGTGATGCGGCCATGGTTGTTACGTCCACCGGACTTCGACTGCTTCTCGAGCAGCGGAGCGTACGGCCGGCCCTTGTAGAGCTCGTCGTTGACGACCTTTACCAGGTGGCGACGACCGGCGGATGTGGGTTTGGTCTTAACTACTGCCATGATCCGTACTCCTGCCCTTATTCGGCGCCAGAGAAGTCTTCGAGGGTCTCGCCCGCAGCCAACGTTACGTAGGCCTTGCGGTAGCCCTTGCGCAGACCCGTGCCATTCTGGGTGCGCTTGGTCTTGCCCTTCACGTTGAGGACCTGCACGCGCTCGACCTGCTTGCCGAAGAGCGCCTGAACGGCCTTCTTGATCTCCGGCTTGGTCGCGTCACTGGCCACCTTGAACACGTACTGGTTGTTCTCGGCGGCGAAGGCGGCCTTCTCGGTCACGTGCGGTCCGAGCAGAACCTTGAATACACGTTCCTGGTTCATGCCAGCTTCTCCTCGAATTTGCGCAGAGCGGAGACGGTGACCAGCACCTTGTCGAAGGCGACCAGGCTCACCGGATCGGCAGCGGGGACGTCGACCACATCCACGTTGGGAATGTTGCGAGCGGCCAGATAGAGCTTCTCGTCGATGTCATCGCTGACGATCAGCACTTTTTCGAGACCCAGCTCACCGAGTTTGGCCACCAGCTGCTTGGTCTTGGGCGTCTCGACGGCGAACTCCTCGACCACCACCAGGCGCTCCTGGCGGATCAGCTCGGAGAGGATCGAACGCATCGCCGCACGGTACATCTTGCGGTTGACCTTCTGCGTGTAGTCCTGGGGACGCGCCGCGAAGGTCACGCCGCCGCTACGCCACAGCGGCGAGCGGATGGTACCGGCACGCGCGCGGCCAGTGCCCTTCTGGCGCCACGGCTTCTTGCCGCCGCCACGCACTTCGGAACGGGTCTTCTGAGCGCGGGTACCCTGACGACCCGCCGCCAGATAGGCGGTGACCACCTGGTGGACCAGCGCTTCGTTGAATTCTTTGCCAAAGGTTGCGTCGGCGACTTCGACAGTACCGGCGCTTGCACCTGCAAGATTCAGATTCATCGGTAGTTACCCCTCAGCGAGCTTTCACGGCTGTGCGAACGATCACGTCGCCGCCCGGCGCACCAGGAACGGCGCCCTTGATCAGCAGCAGGTTGCGTTCGGCATCGACGCGGACGATTTCCAGGCTCTGGACGGTAGTCCGGGCATTGCCCATCTGACCGGCCATCTTCTTGCCCTTGAAAACGCGCCCCGGGGTCTGACACTGGCCGATAGAGCCGGGTGCCCGATGGGACAGGGAGTTGCCGTGGGTCATGTCCTGGGTGCGGAAGTTCCAGCGCTTGACGGCGCCCTGGAAGCCCTTGCCCTTGGAGGTGCCGGTCACGTCGACCTTCTGACCAGCTTCAAAGAGGGATACGGTGATTTCGCCGCCCACTTCCGGAGCTTCCTCGCCTTCTGCAAGACGGAACTCCATCAATGAACGACCGGCCTCGATACCTGCCTTGGCGAACTGGCCTGCGGCCGCCTTGGTCAGATGCTTGGCCTTGCGGGAACCGGTTGTCACCTGGACCGCGCTGTAGCCGTCGCTTTCGACGGTCTTGACGCAAGTCACGCGGTTGGGCTCAACCTCGATAACGGTTACGGGCACGGATGCGCCATCTTCGGTGAAGATACGGGTCATACCGCTCTTCTTACCGACCAAACCGATAGTCATGTTCAGTCTCCTATAGTGTACGGGGCTATCACCCGCTATGGCTGCCCTTTCCAGAGCATTCCACTAGCACGTTGTATGACGCCATCCCGGCGTGGCGGCTGCTGCTGATGCATTGTGATCAGCGCTGGGCCGCAGTGACTAGTGTGGTATCAATCGAGCTTGATTTGGACGTCCACGCCAGCGGCGAGGTCGAGTTTCATCAGCGCATCGACGGTCTTCTCCGTCGGCTCGACGATATCGAGCACGCGCTTGTGAGTGCGAATCTCGTACTGGTCGCGCGCGTCCTTGTTGACGTGCGGCGAGATCAGCACCGTGTAGCGCTCACGATTGGTCGGCAGCGGAATCGGACCGTGCACCTGAGCCCCGGTCCGCTTCGCGGTATCCACGATCTCCTGGGCGGACTGGTCGATCAGGCGATGGTCGAATGCCTTCAGCCGAATGCGAATCTTCTGGTTCTGCATTAGCCCTAAACTCCAATGGATGTCGACGGCGCGAGCCGTCTACCCACGCATTTAAAGGATGCGCATTATAGGCATGCAAGTTTCCCGAGTCAAACAGGGAAGCCAACATGCGCAGAAAAGGGGGCTCCTTGCGGAGCCCCCTTCGATCATCAGAAGTCCGAGACTTACTTAACGATCTTGGCGACGACGCCGGCACCAACGGTACGACCACCTTCGCGAACCGCGAAGCGCAGGCCGTCTTCCATGGCGATCGGCGCGATCAGGGTAACGGTCATCTGCACGTTGTCACCCGGCATGACCATCTCGACGCCTTCCGGCAGTTCACAGGTACCGGTCACGTCGGTGGTCCGGAAGTAGAACTGCGGACGATAGCCCTTGAAGAACGGGGTATGACGACCGCCTTCTTCCTTGGACAGCACGTAGACTTCGGCTTCGAAGACGGTGTGCGGGTTGATGCTGCCCGGCTTGGCCAGGACCTGGCCACGCTCGACGTCGTCACGCTTGGTACCGCGCAGCAATGCGCCGATGTTCTCGCCGGCACGACCTTCGTCGAGCAGCTTACGGAACATCTCGACACCGGTAACGGTAGTCTTGACGGTGTCCTTGAGACCGACGATCTCGACTTCCTCACCGCTCTTGACGATGCCGCGCTCGACACGACCGGTCACAACGGTACCGCGACCGGAGATCGAGAACACGTCCTCGATCGGCATCAGGAACGGCTGGTCGATGGCACGCTCCGGCTCCGGGATGTACTCGTCGAGCGACTTGATCAGGTTGGCAACGGCGGTGGTGCCCATGCCGTTGTCGTCCTTGCCGTCGAGCGCCATCAGTGCAGAACCGATGATGATCGGCGTGTCGTCGCCCGGGAAGTCGTACTCGGACAGCAGTTCGCGCACTTCCATCTCGACCAGCTCGAGCAGCTCTTCGTCGTCGACCATGTCGGCCTTGTTCAGGAACACGACAATGTACGGAACGCCGACCTGACGCGACAGCAGGATGTGCTCGCGAGTCTGCGGCATCGGGCCGTCAGCGGCGGAACAGACCAGGATGGCGCCGTCCATCTGGGCGGCACCGGTGATCATGTTCTTGACGTAGTCGGCGTGCCCCGGGCAGTCGACGTGCGCGTAGTGACGCGTCTCGGACTGGTACTCGACGTGGGCGGTCGAGATGGTGATACCACGCTCACGCTCTTCGGGAGCGTTGTCGATGGTATCGAAGGCGCGCCAGTCGCCACCGAACACCTCGGCGGAAACACGGGTGAGAGCCGCAGTCAGCGTGGTCTTGCCGTGGTCGACGTGACCGATGGTGCCGACGTTGATATGCGGTTTGGAACGCTCAAATTTTTCCTTAGCCACTGCTATAACCTCTTTACGTTAGCTAACGGTTAACCGTTCTGGTTGATGACGGCTTCAACGACGCTGGACGGCGCCTCTTCGTAATTCGCAAACTCCATGGTGTAGCTTGCGCGGCCCTGGGTCTGAGAACGCAGATCGGTCGCGTAACCGAACATCTCAGCCAACGGAACCGTGGCGCGGATGACCTTGCCCATAGAGGAGTCATCCATGCCCTGTACAAGGCCACGACGGCGGTTCAGGTCGCCCATGACATCACCCATGAAATCCTCGGGGGTCACGACCTCGACCTTCATCACCGGCTCCAGCAGGACGGCCTTGGCCTTGCGAGCCCCTTCCTTGACCGCCATCGAAGAGGCGATCTTGAACGCGGTCTCGTTGGAGTCCACGTCATGGTAGGAACCGTCGAACAGCGTAACCTTGACGTCGATCATCGGGTAACCCGCGATGACACCGTTCTGCAGCTGCTCATAGGCCCCTTTCTCGACGGCCGGCACGTATTCCTTGGGAACCACACCGCCGACGATCTCGGACGCGAACTTGAAGTGCATGTCCTCGTCCTCGCCCTTGTCTTCGGCCGTCAACGGCTCGATGCGCAGGTGCACGTGACCGTACTGACCGCGACCGCCCGACTGACGAACGAACTTGCCTTCCTGCTCGACACTGTGACGAATGGTCTCGCGATAGGCCACCTGCGGCTTGCCGATGTTGGCCTCGACCTTGAACTCGCGACGCATGCGGTCGACGAGGATGTCGAGATGCAGCTCGCCCATGCCGGAGATGATGGTCTGGCCGGTCTCTTCGTCGGTCTGGACGCGGAACGACGGGTCTTCCTGAGCCAGCTTGCCCAGTGCGACGCCCATCTTCTCCTGATCGGCCTTGGACTTCGGCTCGACCGCCACCGAGATGACCGGATCCGGGAACTCCATGCGCTCCAGAACGATCTTCTCGTTGATGTCGCACAGGGTGTCACCGGTGGTGACGTCCTTGAGACCGATACAGGCCGCGATGTCACCCGCCAGAACTTCCTTGATTTCTTCACGGGAGTTGGCGTGCATCTGGACGATACGGCCCACGCGCTCTTTTTTCTGTTTAACAGAGTTGTAAACGCTGTCACCAGACTTGAGCACGCCGGAATAGACGCGAATGAAGGTCAGGGTACCGACGAACGGATCGGTAGCGATCTTGAAGGCCAGGGCCGAGAACGGCGCACTGTCGTCCGCTTCACGCGTGGCGATGGTGCCGTCCTTGTCGTCCAGCTCACCCTCGATGGCCTTGACCTCGGTGGGTGACGGCATGTACTCGATGACGCCATCGAGAACCGCCTGAACGCCCTTGTTCTTGAACGCGGAGCCACACGTGACCAGGACGATCTCGTTGTCCAGGGTGCGACGACGCAGGCCGGCCTTGATCTCGGCGATCGTCAGCTCACCACCTTCGAGGTACTTCTCGGTCAATTCCTCGGACGCCTCGGCGGCGGCCTCGACCATTTCCTCGCGGTACTTCTCGGCGGTTTCCTGCAGGTCAGCCGGAATGTCGACCAACTCGTAGTTCATGCCGTGGTTGGCTTCGTCCCACAGGATCGCCTTCATCTCGATCAGATCGATGACGCCCTTGAAGTCATCCTCCGCGCCCCAGTTGATCTGGATCGGCACGGCGTTGGCGCCCAGCCGGCTCTTCAGCTGGTCGATGACCATGAAGAAATCGGCACCGGCACGGTCCATCTTGTTGACGAACACCATGCGCGGGACTTCGTACTTGTTGGCCTGACGCCAGACCGTCTCGGTCTGCGGCTGAACGCCGGAGCTGCCGCACAGCACGACGACTGCACCGTCGAGCACGCGCAGGGAGCGCTCGACTTCGATGGTGAAGTCGACGTGCCCCGGGGTGTCGATGATGTTGATGCGATGCTCATCGAACTGCTTGCTCATGCCCTGCCAGAAGCAGGTGGTCGCCGCGGAGGTGATCGTTATGCCACGCTCCTGCTCCTGCTCCATCCAGTCCATGGTGGCAGCGCCCTCATGGACCTCGCCGACCTTGTGGGACAGACCGGTATAGAACAGGACACGCTCGGTAGTGGTGGTCTTCCCGGCGTCGACGTGGGCCACGATACCGATATTGCGGTAACGCTTAAGTGGTGTCTTACGTGCCACGATGGGACTCCCGTTGATTTAGAAGCGGTAGTGAGAGAAGGCCTTGTTGGCTTCTGCCATGCGATGCACGTCTTCACGCTTCTTCACGGCAGCACCCTTGCCTTCGGCGGCGTCCAGCATTTCGCCAGCCAGACGCAGCACCATGGTCTTCTCACCACGGTTGCGGGCGGCGTCGACCAGCCAGCGCATGGCCAGCGCCTGACGCCGCGAGGGACGTACTTCCACGGGCACTTGATAAGTCGCACCACCAACACGGCGTGACTTGACCTCGACCATCGGCTGGATCGCTTCCAGCGCCTTGTCGAAGATTTCCAGCGGCGCATCTTTCCCGCGCTCGGCAACCCGGTCCAGCGCACCGTATACGATACGCTCAGCTACAGATTTCTTGCCGCCGTACATCAAGTGGTTCATGAACTTAGCCAGGCGCTCGCTTCCGAATTTAGGATCCGGAAGGATCTCGCGCTTAGCGGCAACTCTTCTTCTAGGCATGATAAGCCCTCAATTGAAGGGTCCTTCAGGTAAACCCGAGACTCGCGCGCCGAAGCCTACAACCGCGGGCGCCGCTCGACCTTACTCTTATCTGACCGTTGTTACGCTTGAAATAGTTACGCTGATATTGCGACGTCCGGACCGTTAGGTCTTGGGACGCTTGGTGCCGTACTTGGAACGGCCCTGCCGGCGGTTCTGCACGCCCGAGGTATCGAGTGCGCCACGCACGGTGTGATAACGCACGCCCGGCAAGTCCTTTACACGGCCGCCACGAATCAGGACCACGGAGTGTTCCTGAAGATTGTGACCTTCACCGCCGATATAGGAGGTGACTTCGTAGCCGTTGGTCAGGCGAACGCGGCACACCTTACGCAGTGCTGAGTTCGGCTTCTTCGGCGTCGTGGTGTACACGCGGGTGCAGACCCCGCGGCGCTGCGGGCAGGCCTCAAGCGCCGGCACGTCGCTCTTGGCGGCCTGGCGCTTGCGCGGCTTGCGCACGAGCTGGTTGATCGTTGCCATATCTGTAGCTGTCTCCAATGGTTGCCTTGCCTTAATAGCAAGCGCGGGCGTACCCACCCCACTATTAAAGGCTGGGCATTCTAAAGTCTCGCCACGAGCGGCGTCAAGGCCGACACCGCAAGGTGCCGGCCCCTCCCACGCAATGCCTTACAGATCGTCGTCATCGGCATCGAGCGCGGTCAGCTGGGCACCCAGCTCCTGCTCGACGTCGTAGGCCGACGGCTGATACGGATTGGCCGCCTCTTCGCGCCGGCGACGACGCTCGGCGTGATGCGTCAAGCCGGTGCCCGCGGGAATCAGACGACCCACCACGACGTTCTCCTTGAGCCCGCGCAGGTAGTCGCGCTTGCCGGTCACCGCCGCCTCGGTCAGCACCCGCGTGGTCTCCTGGAAGGAGGCCGCGGAGATGAACGACTCGGTGGCCAGCGAGGCCTTGGTGATACCCAGCAGCACGCGTTCGTACTTGGCCGGGAACTTGTCCTCACCGGCCAGACGGGCGTTCTCCTCGAGCACCCGGACCAGTTCGACCTGATCGCCGGGAATGAAGTCGGCGTCGCCGGCGTCGGTAATCTCCACCTTGCGCAGCATCTGACGCACGATCACTTCGATGTGCTTGTCGTTGATGCCCACGCCCTGGAGGCGGTAGACCTCCTGGATCTCGGCGGTGATGTACTTGGCCAGCTCCGCCACGCCCAGCAGCCGCAGGATATCGTGCGGGTTGCTCGGCCCGTCGGAGATCACCTCGCCCTTCTCGACGGTCTCGCCCTCGAAGACCGCGATCTGGCGCCATTTCGGGATCAGCATCTCGAACGGATCGCCGGATTCCGGGGTGATCGTTAGACGACGCTTGCCCTTGGTCTCCTTGCCGAAGCTGATCACGCCGGTGATTTCGGCGAGGATCGACGGCTCCTTCGGCTTGCGCGCCTCGAACAGGTCGGCGACGCGCGGCAGACCACCGGTGATGTCCTTGTTGCCGGACGCCTCCACCGGGATACGCGCGATCACCTCACCCACGCCGATCGTGGCACCGTTCTCCGCGGAGACGATCGCCCGACCGGGCAGCAGGTACTGCACCGGGGTGTTCGAGCCCGGCAGCGTGACGTGCTCGCCGGCCTCGTCGAGCAGCATCAGCAGCGGCCGCTTGTCGCGACCCGCCGCCGGCCGCGAAGCCGCCTCGATCACCTCGATCGACGACAGACCGGTCATCTCGTCCACGCTACGGTGGATGGTGATGCCCTCGTCCATGTCGATGTACTGCGCCTTGCCCTCGACCTCGGCGACCACCGGATGGGTGTGCGGGTCCCACTTGGCGACCGTCTGACCGCCATCGACCTCATCGCCATCCTTGACCGACAGCTCGGCGCCGTAGGGCAGCTTGTAGTACTCGCGCTCGCGACCATGGTCGTCGGCAACGGCCAGGGCGCTCGAGCGAGACACCACGACCAGCTTGCCGTCGGCGCGCTCAACGTGCTTGATGTTGTGCAGCCGCACACGGCCGCCGTGCTTGACCTGCACGCTGTCCACCGCCGAGGCGCGCGATGCGGCACCGCCGATGTGGAACGTACGCATGGTCAGCTGGGTACCCGGCTCACCGATCGACTGGGCGGCGATGACGCCCACCGACTCGCCCTGGTTGACCTGATGGCCGCGCGCCAGATCGCGTCCGTAGCACGACGAGCAGACACCATGCGGGGTCTCACAGCTGATCGCGCTGCGCACCACGATCTCGTCGACGCCCATGGTGTCGAGATCCTCGCACCAGGCTTCGTCGAGCAGCGTGCCCTTGGGAATCAGCACCTCGTCGCTGGCCGGGTCGACGACGTCCTGCGCCACCACGCGACCCAGCACGCGCTGAGCCAGCGAGACGATGATATCGCCGCCCTCGATGACCGGATGCAGCGTCAGGCCTTCCTCGGTGCCGCAATCGGTATCGGTGACCACCAGATCCTGGGCCACGTCGACCAGACGCCGCGTCAGGTAACCCGAGTTGGCGGTCTTGAGTGCCGTATCGGCCAGACCCTTACGCGCCCCGTGGGTCGAGATGAAGTACTGCAGGACGTTCAGGCCTTCACGGAAGTTGGCGACGATCGGGGTCTCGATGATCGAGCCGTCCGGCTTGGCCATCAGCCCGCGCATGCCCGCCAACTGGCGAATCTGGGCGGCGCTACCACGCGCGCCGGAGTCGGCCATGATGAACACGCTGTTGAACGAGTCCTGCTCGACCTGGTTGCCCTCGCGGTCGGTGACGGTTTCCTTGGAAATTCCCGTCATCATCGCCTTGGCGACCTTGTCGTTGGCCTTGGACCAGATGTCGATGACCTTGTTGTACTTCTCGCCGGCGGTGACGAGACCCGAGGAGAACTGATCCTCGATCTCCTTCACCTCGTCCTCGGCCGCGTCGACGATCTCCTTCTTGGCATCGGGGATGACGAAGTCGTTGACGCCGATCGAGGCCCCGGACCAGGTCGCCAGGCGGAAGCCGGTGTACATCAACTGGTCGGCGAAGATCACCGTTTCCTTGAGGCCAGCGCTGCGATAGACCTCGTTGATCAGCCGCGAGATCGACTTCTTCTTCATCGGCTGGTCGACCAGCGAGAACGGCGCGCCCTTGGGCAGGATGCGGAACAGCAGGGCGCGGCCGACCGTGGTATCGAAGATCGACCGCTTCTCGACCAGCTCGCCGTCTTCCACTTCGGGCAGATACTCGGTCAGGCGAACCTTGACCCGGGCATGCAGCGACACGCTCTGGGTACCGAAGGCGCGCTCGACTTCCTTGAGGTTGGCGAACACCATCCCCTCGCCCTTGGCGTTGATCTTCTCGCGGGTCATGTAATACAGACCCAGCACGACGTCCTGCGACGGCACGATGATCGGCTCGCCGTTGGCCGGCGACAGCACGTTATTGGTCGACATCATCAGCGCGCGCGCTTCGAGCTGGGCTTCCAGCGTCAGCGGCACGTGCACGGCCATCTGGTCGCCGTCGAAGTCGGCGTTGTAGGCGGCGCAGACCAGCGGGTGCAGCTGGATCGCCTTGCCCTCGATCAACAGCGGCTCGAACGCCTGGATGCCCAGACGGTGCAGGGTCGGCGCGCGGTTGAGCAGCACCGGGTGCTCGCGGATGACGTCGGCGAGGATGTCCCACACCTCCGGCAGCTCGCGCTCGACCATCTTCTTGGCGGCCTTGATGGTCGAGGCCTGGCCGCTGGACTGCAGCTTGGAATAGATGAACGGCTTGAACAGCTCGAGCGCCATCTTCTTGGGCAGACCGCACTGGTGCAGGCGCAGGGTCGGGCCGACTGTAATGACCGAGCGGCCGGAGTAGTCGACGCGCTTGCCCAGCAGGTTCTGACGGAAACGCCCCTGCTTGCCCTTGATCATGTCGGCCAGCGACTTGAGCGGACGCTTGTTGGAGCCGGTGATCGCCCGGCCGCGACGGCCGTTGTCGAGCAGCGCATCGACCGATTCCTGCAGCATGCGCTTCTCGTTGCGCACGATGATGTCCGGCGCATTGAGATCGAGCAGGCGCTTCAGGCGGTTGTTGCGGTTGATCACCCGGCGATACAGATCGTTGAGATCCGAGGTCGCGAAGCGGCCGCCATCGAGCGGCACCAGCGGACGCAGGTCCGGCGGCAGCACGGGCAGCACTTCCATGACCATCCACGCCGGGGCGTTGCCGGACTTGTGGAAGGCCTCCAGCAGCTTCAGGCGCTTGGAGAGCTTCTTGATCTTGGTCTCGGAGTTGGTCTGCGGAATCTCCTCGCGCAGACGCTCGATCTCCTCGCCCAGATCGATGTCCTTGAGCAGCGCCTGGACCGCTTCGGCGCCCATCCGCGCGTCGAAGTCGTCGCCGAACTCCTCGAGCGCCTCGAAGTACTGCTCGTCGTTGAGCAGTTGACCGCGCTCGAGGGTGGTCATACCCGGATCGATGACCACGAACGATTCGAAATACAGCACCCGCTCGATGTCGCGCAGGGTCATGTCGAGGAACATGCCGATGCGCGACGGTAGCGATTTCAAAAACCAGATGTGCGCGACCGGGCTGGCCAGCTCGATGTGCGCCATGCGCTCACGGCGCACGACCGCCTTGGTCACCTCGACGCCGCACTTCTCGCAGATGATGCCGCGATGCTTCATGCGCTTGTACTTGCCGCACAAGCACTCGTAATCCTTCACCGGGCCGAAGATCTTGGCACAGAACAGGCCGTCACGCTCGGGCTTGAACGTACGGTAGTTGATGGTCTCCGGCTTCTTGACTTCGCCATACGACCAGGAGCGAATCATGTCCGGCGACGCGAGCGAGATCTTGATCGCGTCGAACTCGTCGGACTGTGACTGCGATTTGAGGACTTTCACCAAATCTTTCATGGGGTCGCTCCGTTGCGGAGTTGTCATGAGCGGGGCCCGAATTCAGCGGGGCCCCGCGGACCGTCATTGTTCAGCGTCGGGCGTTCAGCCTTCCAGCTCGATATCGATACCCAGCGAGCGGATTTCCTTCACCAGCACGTTGAAGGATTCCGGCATGCCCGCCTGCATGGCGTGGTCGCCGTCGACGATGTTCTTGTACATCTTGGTACGCCCTTCGACATCGTCGGACTTGACCGTGAGCATCTCCTGCAGGGTGTAGGCGGCCCCGTAAGCCTCGAGCGCCCACACCTCCATCTCGCCGAAGCGCTGACCGCCGAACTGCGCCTTGCCGCCCAGCGGCTGCTGGGTGACCAGCGAGTAGGAACCGGTGGAACGTGCATGCATCTTGTCATCCACCAGGTGGTTGAGCTTGAGCATGTACATGTAACCCACGGTTACCGGACGGTCGAACTGCTCGCCGGTACGCCCGTCGTAGAGCGTCATCTGGCCCGAATCGGGCAGATCGGCCAGCTTGAGCAGGCCCTTGATCTCCTGCTCCTGGGCGCCGTCGAACACCGGTGAGGCCATCGGCACACCGCCTCGCAGGTTCTTGGCCAGTGCGATCACCTCGTCGTCGGACAGCGAATCGATGTCCTCCTGACGGGTGCCCTGGGTGTTGTAGACCTTGCCCAGGAACTCGCGGATCTCGGCGACCTGCTGCTCGCGGGCGTCGCGCAGCATGGCGTCGATCTTCACCCCGAGCCCACGCGCGGCCATGCCCAGGTGGGTCTCGAGGATCTGCCCGACGTTCATCCGCGAGGGCACGCCCAGCGGGTTGAGCACCACGTCGACCGGTTCGCCCTGGTCGTCGAACGGCATGTCCTCGATCGGCATGATCGCCGAGATGACACCCTTGTTACCGTGACGGCCGGCCATCTTGTCGCCCGGCTGGATGCGCCGCTTGACCGCCAGGTAAACCTTGACGATCTTCAGCACGCCCGGCGCCAGGTCGTCGCCCTGGGTGAGCTTGCGCTTCTTGTCCTCGAAACGCTCGTCCATCTCCTTGCGGCGATTCTCGAGCTGTTCGTCGGCCTGGGCGAGCAGTTCGTTCAAGCTCTCGTCCTGCAGACGCAGCTTGAACCACTGCTGACGCGGCAGTTCGTCGAGGTACTCGTCGGACAGCACGTCGCCCTTCTTGAGCTTGGGCCCGCCGTTGACGGCCTGACCGGAGAGCGCACGCTTCAAGCGCTCGAAGGTCGCCTCCTCGGCGATACGATAGGTCTCCTGCAGGTCCTTGCGCACCTCGTCGAGCTGCATCTGCTCGATCGACAGCGCCCGCGAGTCCTTCTCGACGCCGTCACGGGTGAACACCTGGACGTCGATGACCGTCCCCTTCATGCCGGTCGGTGCACGCAGCGAGGTGTCCTTCACGTCGGAGGCCTTCTCGCCGAAGATCGCACGCAGCAGCTTCTCTTCCGGCGTCAGCTGGGTCTCGCCCTTGGGCGTGACCTTGCCGACCAGGATGTCGCCGGCGCCGACTTCGGCACCGATGTAGACGATCCCCGCCTCGTCGAGCTTGGACAGCGCCGACTCGCCGACGTTGGGAATGTCCGAGGTGATCTCCTCGGCGCCCAGCTTGGTGTCGCGGGACACGCTGGTCAGTTCCTGGATGTGGATGCTGGTGAAACGGTCTTCCTGCACCACCCGCTCGGAGACCAGGATCGAGTCCTCGAAGTTGTAGCCGTTCCAGGGCATGAAGGCCATGCGCATGTTCTGGCCCAGCGCCAGGTCGCCCATGTCGACGGACGGGCCGTCGGCGAGGATGTCGCCACGTGCCACCCGGTCGCCCGGACGCACGATCGGGCGCTGGTTCATGCAGGTGTTCTGGTTGGAACGGATGTACTTGGTCAGGTTGTAGATATCGACGCCGGCTTCGCCGCCGATGATCTCGTCCTCGTTGATCCGCACCACGATCCGCCGGGCGTCGACCGAGTCGATCACCCCGCCGCGCCGCGCCACCGCGCATACGCCGGAGTCGCGAGCCACGAAGCGCTCCATGCCGGTACCGACGAGCGGCTTGTCGGCGCGTAGCGTGGGCACCGCCTGACGCTGCATGTTCGAGCCCATCAGCGCGCGGTTGGCGTCATCGTGCTCGAGGAACGGAATCAGTGCCGCGGCGACCGAGACCACCTGGCGCGGCGAGACGTCCATCAGGGTCACCTTGTCGGGTGCCATGAAGGTGGTTTCGCCGCGGTGACGCACCTGCACCAGGTCGTCGACCAGCTTGTTGCCTTCATCGACGGTGGCCGAGGCCTGGGCGATGATGAAGTCGCCCTCCTCGATCGCCGACAGATGGACCATCTCGTCGGTGACCTGACGATCGACGACCTTGCGGTACGGGGTCTCGAGGAAGCCGTAGCTGTTGGCGCGACTGTAGGTGGCCAGCGAGTTGATCAGGCCGATGTTCGGACCTTCCGGCGTCTCGATCGGGCACAGCCGGCCATAGTGCGTGGCGTGAACGTCGCGCACCTCGAAGCCGGCACGCTCGCGGGTCAGGCCGCCCGGCCCGAGCGCCGAGACACGCCGCTTGTGGGTGACCTCGGAGAGCGGGTTGTTCTGGTCCATGAACTGCGACAGCTGGCTCGAGCCGAAGAACTCCTTGACCGCCGCCGCCACCGGCTTGGCGTTTATCAGGTCCTGCGGCATCAGGCCTTCGCTCTCGGCCATCGACAGACGTTCCTTGACCGCGCGCTCGACGCGCACCAGACCCACGCGGAACTGGTTCTCGGCCATTTCGCCGACACAGCGGATACGCCGGTTGCCTAGGTGGTCGATGTCGTCGACATCGCCGAAACCGTTACGGATGTTGATCAGCTCCTTGAGCACCGTAACGATGTCGTCGTTGTCGAGCACGCCCGGACCGGTGTCCGATTCGCGGCGCAGACGACGGTTGAACTTCATGCGACCGACGCCAGACAGGTCGTAGCGGTCCTCGGTGAAGAACAGATTGTGGAAAAGCGTCTCGGCGGCTTCCTTGGTGGGCGGCTCGCCGGGACGCATCATGCGGTAGATCTCGACCAGCGCCTCGAGCGCGGAACGCGTGGTATCCAGCTTGAGCGTGTCGGAGATGAACGAACCGCAATCCAGGTCGTTGGTGTAGAGCGTCTCGAGCTTGGTGATGCCCGCCTGGGCCAGCTTTTCGAGCAGCTCGGCGGTCAGTTCGCTGTTGCACTCGCAGATCAGCTCGCCGGTGTTGGGATCGACCTGATCCTTGGCCAGCGTCTTGCCGTACAGATACTCCATCGGCACCTCGAGACGCTCGAGGCCCGACTTTTCCAGCTGCCGGATGTGCTTCTGGGTAATGCGCCGGCCTTCCTCGACGATCACGCTGCCATCGCTATCCTTGATATCGAAGGTCGCGGTCTCGCCGCGCAGGCGCGACGGCACCAGCTCCACCGAGAAGCCGGACTTCTCGATGTGGAACGTGCTGGTGTCGAAGAAGATGTCGAGGACCTCTTCGGCGCTCATGCCCAATGCGCGCAGCAACACGGTCGCCGGCAGCTTGCGGCGACGGTCGATACGCACGAAGACGTTGTCCTTGGGATCGAACTCGAAGTCCAGCCAGGAGCCGCGGTAAGGGATGACCCGTGCGGAATACAACAGTTTGCCGGACGAATGGCTCTTGCCCTTGTCGTGATCGAAGAACACGCCCGGGCTGCGGTGCAACTGGGAAACGATGACACGCTCGGTGCCGTTGACCACGAAGGTGCCGTTCTCCGTCATCAGGGGGATCTCCCCCATGTAGACTTCCTGCTCCTTGATATCCTTGATCGCCTTGTTCGACGACTCTTTGTCGTAGATGATCAGTCGAACCTTGACCCGCAGCGGTGCCGAGTAGGTAACGCCACGCAGCTGGCACTCCTTGACGTCGAACGCCGGAGTGCCGAAACGATAGCTGACATATTCGAGCCCGGCGCTACCTGAAAAGCTCTCGATCGGGAACACGGACTTGAAGGCGGCGTGCAAGCCGACCTCGAGGCGCTCCTGGGGCGCCCGGTCCTGCTGGAGGAAGTCGTAATAGGAATCAAGCTGGATGGCCAGCAGGTAAGGCACATCCATCACTTGGGGCAGTTTGCCGAAATCCTTGCGGATGCGTTTTTTCTCAGTGTATGAGTAAGCCATCTGTATTCCCCAGCTTGTTCACCATGGGTGACCGATGCGTGGTCGGCGCCGCCTGCCGGGGCTACCCCGTCAGGCGCTGACGGCAAGCCCCCGGAAGAGGCTCGCCGTCGGAATTCGCTTAGCGACTTATCGGCCGTTTTAGCTACACGATAGGACGCTAGTGACAACAGAAAAAGGCCGGCAGCGGGTGTCCCGCCACCAGCCAGGGAAGCTTACGCAGCGCGTGAAGCCTCGCAGCGCAAGGGTTACTTGAGCTCCACAGACGCGCCCGCTTCTTCCAGCTTCTTCTTGGCTTCTTCGGCATCGTCCTTGGACATTGCTTCCTTGATGGTCGCCGGAGCGCCGTCGACGGCACCCTTGGCTTCCTTCAGGCCAAGACCGGTGATCTCGCGAACCACCTTGATGACGTTGACTTTCTTGTCGCCGGCAGCGGTCAGGACCAGGTCGAACTCGGTCTGCTCTTCGGCGGCAGCGGCTTCACCGCCGGCGCCCGGGCCAGCCACGACGGCAGCTGCGGCGGATACGCCGAACTTCTCTTCCATCGCTTCGATCAGCTCGGCGACTTCCATCACGGACATGTCGGCGACGGCGTTGATGATGTCTTCTTTGGTCAGTGCCATGTTTGCTTTCCTAAACTTTGCGGAGCGCCCCGTAGCGGGTTCGGCGCTCGATAACGGGAACTACGATTCAGGCTGCGGTGAGCAGGCGCCTCAAGCGGCCTGTTCCTGCTTCTGATCGCGCAGCGCAGCGAGGGTACGCACGAGCTTGCCGGCAGAAGCTTCCTTCATGACGGACATCAGCTTGGCGATTGCCTCATCGCGTGTCGGCAGCGTTGCCAGACGGTCGAGATCGGCGGCCGGGATGAACTCACCCTCGTAGGCCAGCGCCTTGACTTCGAAGTCCGACTGATTCTTGGCGAACTCCTTGAACAGACGAGCGGCGGCGCCCGGATGCTCATAGGAGAAGGCCAACATGGTCGGACCGACGAACGTCTCGTTCAGGCACTCCCAGGGAGTACCAGACAGCGCACGGCGTGCCAGCGTGTTGCGGACAACACGGATTTGCACGCCATTCTCGCGAGCCTGCTTGCGCAATACGGTCATTGCGCCAACATCGACGCCGCGAGAGTCGGCGACTACAACGGAGAGAGCGTCCTTCGCTGCCTCACTGACCTCAGCAACTATCGCTTTCTTGCCTTCGAGACCTAGTGGCACAGTGTTCACTCCTTCGTGCCGAGGCGCTTGCGAACAAGACTGCCCCGGTGGTTACCTTCTCGACCCGCCTTCGTCAGGCGGGTCGCGGAATGATGGTGCTCACCAGTGAACTGGCGGGTGCACCATCTGCGCAGGCGACCGTTAAGCCATTAAGTCACCCAGGGATGACGCCTGCGGTCTTTGACGGCGCCCCGCCAGCGCTGCGCTGACAGCGCACGGGGACCGCAAAGTTACTGCCTGGTACGACACGTCAGATATACGCAGAGTGATCGACGGTCAGACCCGGGCCCATGGTCGTGGACAGGGTCATTTTCTTGAAGTAGATACCCTTCGAGGTGCTCGGCTTGAGGCGCTTGAGGTCGTTGACCAGCGCGTCGAGGTTGCCACGGATGGCATCGGCCGAGAAATCCACCTTACCCAGCGTGGAATGGATGATGCCGTTCTTGTCGGTACGGAAACGCACCTGACCCGCCTTGGCATTCTTGACCGCGGTCGCCACGTCGGGCGTCACGGTACCCACCTTGGGGTTGGGCATCAGGCCACGCGGACCGAGGATCTGGCCCAGCTGGCCGACGACGCGCATCGCGTCGGGAGAGGCGATGACCACGTCGAAGTCGAGGTTGCCCTTCTTGACCTGTTCGGCGAGATCGTCCATGCCGACGATATCGGCACCGGCTTCCTTGGCCGCTTCCTCGTTGGCACCCTGGGTAAAGACGGCAACGCGCACGTCCTTGCCGGTACCGTTGGGCATGACGGTCGCGCCACGCACCACCTGATCGGATTTACGCGGATCGACGCCCAGGTTGATGGCGACGTCGAGCGACTCCTTGAAGTTGACCTTGGACAGCTCGGAGAGCAGTGCCACGGCTTCGTCTACCGAGTAGACCTTGGAGGCATCGACTTTCTCGCGGAACAACTGCGCGCGCTTGGACAGTTTAGCCATGATCAGAGACCCTCCACGTTGAGGCCCATGCTACGGGCGCTGCCGGCGATGGTGCGCACGGCGGCGTCGAGATCGCCGGCCGTCATGTCCGGCTCCTTGGTCTTGGCGATCTCTTCGAGCTGTTCGCGGGTCACGGTGCCGACCTTGTTCTTGTTCGGCTCACCCGAGCCGGACTTGATACCAGCCGCTTTCTTGAGCAGCACGGCAGCAGGCGGCGTCTTGGTGACGAACGTGAAACTGCGGTCGGAGTAGACGGTGATCACGACCGGAGTCGGCAGACCCGGCTCGATATCCTGCGTCTCGGCGTTGAAGGCCTTGCAGAATTCCATGATGTTGACGCCGTGCTGGCCCAGCGCGGGGCCCACGGGGGGACTCGGGTTGGCCTTGCCCGCTGCAACCTGCAGCTTGATGTAGGCCTGGACTTTCTTAGCCATGATGAACTCCAGTTGGGTAGTAGCGCCTCGCGGCTCCCCGGGTTAACGAACCGCCTCGGCGGTCCGACGAAAACAGTGGCGAGGGACGTCAGTCCTTCTCGACCTGGGCGAACTCGAGTTCCACCGGCGTCGAGCGACCGAAGATCAGTACGCTGACATGCAGGCGGCTCTTCTCGTAGTTGACCTCTTCGACCACGCCGTTGAAGTCGGCGAACGGGCCGTCGACGACGCGCACCGCCTCGCCCGGCTCGAATAGCGTCTTGGGCCGCGGCTTGTCGGTGCCATCCTGCACGCGGCGCAGGATACCGTCGGCTTCCTTCTGGGTGATCGGCGCCGGCTTTTCCGGCGTGCCGCCAATGAACCCCATCACCCGCGGGGTCTCATTGACCAGGTGCCAGGTCTGGTCGTTCATTTCCATCTCGACCAGCACGTAGCCGGGATAGAACTTGCGCTCGCTCTTGCGCCGCTTGCCGTCACGCATCTCGACGACTTCTTCGGTCGGCACCAGGATCTCGCCGAACTGATCCTCCATGCCATAAAGCTTCACGCGCTCGATGAGCGAGCGCATGACATGCTTCTCGAAACCGGAGTAGGCGTGTACGACGTACCAACGCTTGGACATGGAATCTCCTAACCGATGATGCCGGACATGGCCCAGCCCAACAGGGTGTCAATCAGCCACAGCATCAACCCCACCAGCAGCACGGCAACCAAAACGATGATGGTCGTCTGCACGGTCTCCTGGCGCGTGGGCCAGACGACGCGCTGGATCTCTTTGCGTGAGCTGCGAGCCAGCTCGATAAGATCCCGCCCCTTGGCGGTGGTCAGCGCCACGGCTGCGGCGGCGAGGCCCAGGGCCACTACGCCCAGCACGCGGTACAGCATGGCCTGATCGGCAAAGTAACTGTTGCCAACCACAGCCAGTGCGGCGAGGATGACGGCTACTGTCCACTTGAGACCGTCGTGGCGCGACTCCTGCACCTCGGCGTTTTGCTTCATGACGATGGAACTCCTCAAGGCACAGCAAGCGAAAAGACGGAAGTATATGGAATAACGCCAGCCTGGGGAAGACTGGCAGGCCAGGAGGGAATCGAACCCCCAACCTGCGGTTTTGGAGACCGCTGCTCTGCCAATTGAGCTACTGGCCTGCATTCTGAAAACGTAAGTGCCTATTGCAGGCAGTGACGCTACAGCGGGCAGAATGATACCCAACACACTCTGCCTTGACAACCCTTTCCATCCCTATCCGGGTAGAAAGACAAAAGGCGAGCTCGCGCTCGCCTTTTGCAATGTGGAGCTCATGGACGGATTTGAACCGTCGACCTCACCCTTACCAAGGGTGTGCTCTACCCCTGAGCTACATGAGCCGAACTACCTTTACACAACTGCACCAGCACAATAACTGGAGCGGGCAGCGGGGATCGAACCCGCATCATCAGCTTGGAAGGCTGAGGTTCTACCATTGAACTATGCCCGCCTACCCACTCTGTGCTGCCGGCGCGACACGCTCGTGCCGGCATGAATCTGGTGGAGGGGGAAGGATTCGAACCTTCGAAGCTTTCGCGGCAGATTTACAGTCTGCTCCCTTTGGCCACTCGGGAACCCCTCCAACGTGGCGGCTAATTCTACCGCCTGGAGCAACACTGTCAAGACCTTGCTGTACAAAACTCAGTTTTTACAGCGACTTGAACCATCAGCGAGGCATAAGGCCCGGCCCCAGAACGCCGCGCATTGTGTCAAAGCAGCATCGACAATGCAAGGCTTGCGCGTAGCTTTTCCAGCGCCGCGGGGCTCGGCACCTGCGGCGCGCCGGACAACCGCCCGGCACGCTCGGCGGCGGTCAGGGGGAAGCTCGCCTCGAGCCCGGCATAGACCATGTCGGGCCAGAGTGCGTGGGGCACCCGCAATCCGCGCGAAACGACTCGGGCGTCGCCGCCGGTCACCAGCAGCGGCAGGGCCACGCCCTCGCGGTCGCAAACTTCACTGTAGATGCGATTCACGGCGCTGACGGCGGCCATGAAGATGCCGTGATTGACCGCCGCCGCGGTATTTCTTCCCGGCAGTAGCAGGCTGTCGGCCTCGCTGTCGGGATCGATCGCCACATTGCGCGTGCCGAGCTTGAGGCTGTCCTTCATCAGGCGCAGGCCGGGCACGATATAGCCACCCAGGTGACGCCCGCCGGGCAGCACGAAATCGATGGTGATCGCGCTACCACAGTCGACCGTGCAACATCCTCCGGTCAGGTGATAGCCCGCCAACGCGCCCATCCAGCGATCGACGCCAAGCCGCTCCGGCTCTTCGTAGCCGCAACTGACGCCCAACGCCTCGCTGGTCGAATGAGCCACGTGCACGACACCGACCTGACGCCGCAGCAGAACCACGGTCTCCTCGAGGACGGCACGCCTGGCGACGCTAGAGATCCGTACCGTGCTCACCACGTCAAGATCGGGGATGTCGGCTCCGGGCCGCCACTCCTCGCGGGTCCATACCGCCCCGCGCGAACGGATCTCGCTGCTGGCCACGTCCTTCAAGCGCCACTTGGAAAGCGTGTTGCCGATATCCAGATCCAGGATCATGAGCGGCCCCGCACGCTGATTTCACCACCCGCGAGGCGCTCCTCACGGCCCTCGCGCCGCACACAGAGGTTGCCAGCGCTATCGACTCCCTCGGCAATGGCGGTGTAACGGGCCTGACCGTGAACCACATCGACCGCCCGCCCGGCATGGGCGTGGCGCTGGTTCCATGCCTCCTGCCATGCCGCGAACCCCTCGCGCTCGAAGTCGACCAGCATGCCCAGCAGGCCATCCAGCAACTCGGCGGCCAGGGCATTGCGGGTGATTCCCGGCGCCTGATCGGCGACCGCCGCAATCGGCTGATCGACGCGCTCACGCAGCGCATCCGGCAGAAACACGTTGAGACCGATGCCGATCACCACCTCGCAGGGGCCCTGAGCGTCGCCGCTGACTTCAAGCAGAATCCCCGCCAGCTTGCATAGCGTTCCATCCTGCTCGAGCAGCACATCGTTGGGCCACTTCAGCGCCACCGCCAGGCCGTGGCGCTCGAGCACCCGCGCGAGCACCACACCGACCGCCAGGCTGAGTCCTTCGAGCGCCGCCGCGCCGCCTTCGAATCGCCAGCCGATCGACAGCAGCAGGCTGCGCCCCCACGGGCTGGCCCAGCTGCGCCCGCGCCGGCCGCGGCCGGCACTCTGGTTTTCCGCCAGGCAGACCTCGGCATGGCCGGCGCCATGGGCGAAGCGTTCACGCAGGAACTGGTTGGTCGAGGGCAGCGTCTCCTCGATGAACAGCCGCACCAGATGGCGTCGCGAATCGCGCGGCAGCTCGGCGATGATCGCTTGACCATCGAGCAGTTCGAGTGGCCGTGCCAACCGATAGCCACGCCCCTTGACGGCCTCGAGCGGGATATCCAGCGCCTCCAGCTTCTTGAGCTGTTTCCAGATCGCGGTCCGCGATACGCCGAGCCGTATGCCGAGCTGTTCGCCGGAATGGTAGTCTCCATCGCCCAGCAGCCGGATCAGATCACCGATGGTCATGCGCATCATCCGTCGGGAAAACCGCCATTTTAACGGAAGGCACTCACCCGCGGGAACGGCAACGGCTAAAGTGGCAGTCTCCAGACGCAAAAAGGCGGCATCGGCTAACCCGATACCGCCACAACGATCAAATACTATCCGCTGCCGAGCGAGCTTCTCAATACTCGTGAGACCAGCTCAGGGTGTAGGTGCGCCCGCGTCCCTGGTAATCGTAGAGGTATTCGGGACCGTATCCCGGTGAGTAGAACATCGCGGCACGCTGCCCCCACACCGTCGAGTACTGCTTGTCCAACAGGTTGCTCACGCCCAGGCTGAGGGTGCCGAAGCGGGTGTCTTCGCTCGCCGTCAGGTCCAGCGTGGTGTAGCCGTCGATCCGGCGGTCTTCGGCATCTTCGAGATCCAGGTAATGGTTGGCCTGCAGCCGCGCCGAGGTATCGAGATCGGCCCAGCCGACGAAGGCCGTTGCCGACGACAGCGAGGCGTAGCGTGCATCGCGCTTCTCCCAGTCGCCCTCTGAGTCTTGCTGCTCCGAGCGCACCAGGTGCAGCGTGCCACCGATTTGCCACTGCTGGCCCAGATAGCGTGTGACGGCGGCTTCGATCCCGTAGTCACGTGTCTTCTCGTCGACCACGCTGACGCTCAGATCCTCGGCATTCTCGACCGCTTTGTCGGACCAGGCGTAATAGGCGGAGGCCTGCGTCGACCAATCGCCACCGCGATAACGCCAGCCGAGCTCGACCTGATCGGTCTTGATGCCGCTCAATGGGTTTTCGGAGACGCTGACGTCGGCACTCTTGCCATAGTATTTGGCCGGATCGGGTAACTCGAAACCTTCGCTGTAGTTGGTCCAGACCTGGTGACCATTGTCGAAATCGTAAAGCGCCCCGGCGTTGAACAGGGTTACCTCGTAGTCATTGCTGCCGCCGGGGATACCCTTAAAGTCATCAACTTTCACATCCATATGCTGACGGCGTACGCCACCCGACAACTGTAGCCCCTCCGTCACCTGCCATTCGCTCTGGGCGAATACCGAGACACCGTCGACCTGGTAGCTCGGGTAACGGGGCGCGACCGAACTTTCGACTTGCTCGAGCCCTCCACTCGCGTCCGAGACGGCCTTGGAAAAGGTCATCTGACTGGCATCGAACTTCTCCCTGTCCAGATCGACCCCATAGGTGAGATCGACGCTATCGGTCGGCTTTGCATCGAACAGGGCCTTGATGCCGCTGAGGTCGGTATTCTGTTGCGAGGCACGGAACTCAAACCCATCCGCGACCGGATAAGGAAAGGCCTGGAAGTTGGCTTGCTCTTCGCGATGGAAGGTCTGCAGATAGAAATCCTGGCCCAGCAGGTCGGCATGATGGTAATTGACGTTGATCAGTTTGCGATCGGTCAGCGGCTCACGGTCCGAATCGAAGCCATCGCGGATCTGCGCATCGGCCAGGTCCGGCGAAGCGCTGTCCAGGTTGGGGAAATAAACCCCGCGCTCGCCCTCGTACCCCGACTCGTAGAGCTGCCCCATCACTTCCAGCGTCTGGTCTTCGGTCAACTGGAAGCTGACGTTGCCCATCACGTCGACGCTGCGGTTCTCCTGCAGATCGGTCTGAGCGATATCCGGAAAGATCTCTGCATCGCTACCGTCGTAGAAGCGGCCATTTTCCTGGTAGGCGACACCGAGCCGCCCATGCACCCGTTCACTGCCGCCACTGACTGCCTGGGCCACCTGACGGTCGAAGTCATCGCTGGCGTCGAACCCGCTGGTCATGCCGATGCGAGTCTCGAAAGAGGGCGGCCCCGCCTGCCCCTTCTTGGTGATGATGTTGATCAAACCACCCGTCGCGCCGCCGCCGTAAAGGCTACTCGCCCCCGACAGCACCTCCACCCGCTCGACGTTGAACGGATCGATCGAATCGAACTGCCGCGACAGCCCTCGAGAGCTATTAAGCGATACGCCATCGATCAGCACTTGAACGCTTCGGCCGCGCATGTTCTGACCGTAGTTCGTACGTCCTTGAGGGGCGAAATCCAGGCTCGGCACGAGCCTGCCCAGAGCCGTCTTCAGGTCGGCGCCGCTATTGATTTGCTGACGCAACTCCGCCCCCTCCACCACCCAGACCGTACCGGGAATCTGGCTGATCTGGGTGGGGGTGCGCGAGCCGACGACGACCATGGTGTCCTGCTCTTCGGCAGCCTGCAGCGTCATTGGCATGCAGGCCAGCCCGGCCGTCATGGCGATGGGTAGTTTCTTGGTTCTCATTTATTGTCCTCGAGTCCTATGACTGCTTGATGCCTTGCGAGCAGCACATGGTAAGGAATCGGAAACATTACCTCAATGAGAATTATTATTTTTTAGATTAGCAATAAGAACATCCAATCCGCGCCAAGCCGAGCATGCCAGGGAAAACCTGCAGGAAGTACAGGGCCGCGCTCGGCTTTTCCCAGGCATAAAAAAGCCCCCGGGGTATCCCGGGGGCTTTTCGTGAAGCTGCCTGACGGAAGCCCTAAACGACAACACCCCCGACC